>CAZPYG010000123.1:3879-15485 GCA_964590465.1 uncultured bacterium
ACTATCAACAGTTATTGCGACAAAAACCTGATCGGCGGCATCAAAAATTGCCGATCAGGTCGGTTTTTAAATTGGGGTCAGGAACTGATTAGCTGGCCAGCCCCAGGTCGTAAGACACTTCGTGTACACCGGGAATTTCTTTGATGTCCTGCACGATGCGCTGAGCTGTTCTGCGATCGGAAACCTTACCGGATAACCGTACGGAACCGCTAGCAACACTTAGCTTAAGGTTGTCAGGAATTTCCCTTTTGATTTTTTCCGTAATTTGCTGGTCACTGAGGGGGGTACCCGTCACCTGGGGATATTCAATGCCCTGGTATTGATTGCCCTGGGGGGTTGTTTTCAGATTTTCATTCAGGGCCTTTTGCCCTTCAGAAAGGACATTATCATCCACCGCTCCAGCCGTAGCGGGTTGGGTAAAACCTATCAGCGTTACAGCCAGCAAAGCCGCCGTCATTACGCCAATTTTTCCTTTTTTAGGGAGTAATACCATCAAAGAAATGGCGGCTACTAAACCAACGACTAAAGTTAATACTTCTAAAGAGCTCATCATAGGCCTCTTCCAAAATCTACTGGTCAATGAAAATGCTTTAAGCCTTTCCATGACTTCTAGTAAAGAGTAAATAAAAAACTAAAATTTTACGTCTTCCAGTGGGAATAAATCCTTTACTTCCCCCAGAACCACCAATATTTCTACCCAAACCTTGAGATGCCTGTGGAAGAAGATCTTTCGGGCGGTGCCACTCCAATCGTTTTGAGGGCAGGTTGTCAGCTGCTGGGCAGTCATCTATCTAAAGCTTTAGATTGCTCGTTTCCACGACTTAAAGTCGCCATAACTTTCATCCTCGGGAGGATGAAGAACCCTAATGGTTTTTCGTAAATTAGAGCAGTAACAAGCTTAATCAGGAATACGATTTATGGATATTTTGAGAATTGTGGTGGCCATATTTTTGCCTCCCCTTGGAGTCTTCTTACAGGAAGGAATTGGCCTTCAGTTCTGGATCAATATTTTGCTGACCCTGCTGGGCTATATCCCCGGCATCATTCACGCCGTCTGGATTATCGTTAGGCGATAGACCTTCATTGCCCCGCCATTCCCTAAAGCCCTGAATTTTGAGCTTTGCCAGTACTGGCTGTTAAGACGACCGGCGGCGCTGTCGCCGCCGCAGGACCCAAACCACAAAAGCAATCACCAGGCTGATCACCACGACCTTGCTGATGGGAGCGATGTAATGTTGGACCCGATCAAACTGGTTCCCTAGTAGGTAGCCTGCTATGGCCAGGGCCCCGGTCCAAACCACCGTTCCCAGGGCCGAATAGCCCAGATAGGGAAGTAAGGGCATATTGCTGAGTCCTGCCGGTACCGAAACATAGGTGCGGACTCCTGGTACAACCCGACCGATACCCACCACCCAACTGCCGCCCCCTGCTCGAAAGAAGTGGGCGGCTTTGTCAATGTCTTTGGGCTTCAGGGTGAGCCAGCGGCCATATCGCTCAACCCAAACCATCAGCTGCTCCTGACTGATCAACAGGCCCAGCACATACCAGGCAGAGGCTCCAATCAGCGACCCCAGGGAACCGACCAAAATCACGGTGGGTAAATTGAGATTTTCGCTGGTGTGGCTGACAAAACCGGCCAGGGGCATGACCACTTCTGAGGGAATGGGCGGAAAGAGATGTTCCAGTACCATCAGCCCGAAGATGCCAAAGTAGCCGAGGGTTTCGATCCAGGTGGTGATCCAGTCAAGCATTAGTTCAGGGATGGGAGATGGGTGAGGGGCGTTTGTTTTGCAGAATCTTTCTCCATTGGGTCATCCCAGGTTTAGTCCGTCGGTATCGTCCTGGTGGTGGGACGAGACCGACGGGTCGGGACGATCTTCGTCAGGTGGGCTCTGGTGGGGAGGGTTTTTGCCGTTACCTTCCAGAAACACTTTACCAATTTGGCCCACAATCAGGGGAATTAAGCTGGCCCCAAACACCAGGCCCCAGGAGCGCCAGGATAGGCCGGTGGTGCCCAGAGCATCGGACAGACCGGGGATGTAAACGGCTCCTAAAAGCAGGCCGGTGCAGAGAACTAAAGCACCCCATACATAGGGATTTCGGGTAACTTCGTTGTGCAGCAGGTTAGACCCGGAACTGCGCATGTTGAAGACGTGCCAGAGGCGGCCAAAGGCCAGGGTCATGAAGGAGACGGTGACGGCCTGGGAACTGTTGAGCTGCCAGACCTGGAGCGCGATGGCAAAGGCTCCCAGGGTGGCGGCGGCAATCAGCAAGCCGTAGAGCCCAATTTTAATCCAGTGGGATTGGGTCAGGACGGGCTCATTGCCGCGCCGGGGGGGACGCTGCATCATGATGTCGCTGCCTTCGCCGAGGCCCAGGGCCAGGGCGGGGAAAACATCGTTAATGGCGTTGATGTAAAGAATCTGCAGGGGTAGCAGGGGCAGGGGCGCGTTGAATATGGAGGCCAGGGCCACGGCGATGATTTCGCCGGTATTGCCCGACAGCAGATACAGGGTGAACTGGCGAATATTACGGAAAATGGCCCGGCCCTGGGCGACGGCGGCCACGATGGAGGAAAAGGCGTCATCCTGCAGGACCATGTCGGCGGCTTCCTGGGCTACCTGGGTGCCCCGCTGGCCCATGGCCACACCGATGTCAGCTTTCTGCAGGGCGGGGGCATCATTCACTCCGTCGCCGGTCATGGCCACGATGGAGCCGTTCTCCTGGTGCAGGGCGATCAGGTTGAGCTTTTGTTCTGGGCTGACCCGGGCAAATACGGAAGACTGCTGCAGGCGCTTCTTGTCCTGGTCGGTGAGGTCATCCAGGGGACGCAGGGTTTTACCCTGGAGGGCTTCGGATTCCTGCTCGCCGATTACCCCAACGGCCAGGCCGATGTTGCGGGCGGTAATGGGCTGGTCTCCGGTCACCATAATCACCCGGATACCGGCTCGGTGACAGGCTTTGATGGATTCTTTCACCCCTTCCCTGGGGGGATCTTCCAGGCCCACAATCCCCAGCAGGGTGAGGTCCTGGTAGGGTTTGGCCTCGGCAGAATCGACGGTTTTGGCCGCAAAGGCCAGCACCCGCAGGCCGGCTTCGGCGGTTTCTGTCATGCGCTGCTGCCAGCGATGGCGACCTTGGTCATCCAGGGATTGAATACCGTCGCTGGTCCTGTGGTGGGTGCAGTGTTCAAGCAGGGTTTCCGGTGCTCCCTTAACGGCCACCCAGTAGCCTTCGTCGGTCTGGTGGTAGGTGGCCATCATTTTGACTTCGGGGTCAAAGGCCACTTCCCGTTCTTCGGGCAGGTCTTCCCGCAGGTCGGGGCGCATCATGTCTGCCCGTTTGCCGGCTTCCAGCAGGGCAATTTCCATAGGGTCGCCGATAGTTTTATCGGACTCGCCCATGTCCGGCAGTTCGGCGTTGTTGCAGAGGACTCCCACCTGTAGCAGTTGTCGCAGGGCCTCGTGGTCCTGGCTGGGTTCAATGGAGTCGCCGTCCATGGCAAAGCCGGTGTCGGGTTCATCTCCTACGTTGATTGCACCTGCGTCGGTGACGATGCGAGTAACGGTCATGCGGTTCTGGGTCAGGGTGCCGGTTTTATCGGTACAGATAATGCTGGTGGAACCCAGGGTTTCTACCGCAGAAAGGCGGTTAATCAGGGCATTCTGCTTGGCCATGCGCCACATGCCCCGGGCCAGGGCCACGGTGGCGACAATGGGCAGGCCCTCTGGCACGGCGGCGACGGAAAGGGCGATCGCGGTTTCCACCATCAGCATCAGATCTTTGCCCTGAACGATGCCCGCTGCAGCCACCACCACCGCAATCGCCAGGGTGACCCAGATCAGCTTTCGCCCCAGTTGGTCCAGACGCTGTTCCAGGGGAGTTTGCTCGCCCCCGGCCTGTTCTGCCAGTTCAGAGATTTGCCCCAGTTCGGTGTCCATGCCGGTGGCAATCACAATGCCCTCGCCAGACCCCCGGGTAACCGCCGTTCCTTTAAACAACCGATTGCTCTGTTCCGCCAGGGGGATGTCGGGTTCGACCGGCTCTGTATTCTTGCTAACGGGTACGGATTCCCCCGTCAGAGCCGACTCATCCACCTGCAGTTTCGACGCTTCAATCAAACGCAGGTCGGCGGGTACCAGGTCGCCCCCTTCCAGCACGACAATGTCAGCGGGTACCAGTTCATCGGAGGTTACCTGCTGCACCTGGCCTTCCCGCCGCACCTTGGCATGGGACTTACTCAACTCCTGCAGGGATTCCATGGACTTCACCGCCCTCAGTTCGGTGGTGAAGCCAATGATGGCATTCAGGGCAATGGCAATGACGACGGCGATACCCTCAATCCATTCCTGAAAGGCAAAGGCCAGCACCGCTGCCGCCGCCAGCAGAGCAATGATGGGGCTTTTGAACTGGTCTATAAAAATAGCCCAGGCTCCCCGCTTCTTGGCTTCTTTCAGCCGGTTCCAGCCGTATTTGTCGCGCTGCTTCTCGACTTGACGATGATTTAGCCCCTGGGCGGCATCAACGCCAAATTCATTGAGTACGTCCTGGGGGGGCGACTGCATCGCCTGCTTGGGGGAAACCTGACTGTCCACGCAGACTCCTTTCGAGTTAGGAATACTCAGTTGAGTCTATGCAGTCAGGCGGGGCCAAACCTCTACCGGACTGTAGAACCTGCTTTCTTGGCAAGGCAGAAGTTGGGCATGATCTGAGGTAAGCCGCCGCCCATTCAGAATGGGTGTAAGTAGCATTCAGATAGTTGTCTGACAGCACTGCAATGGTTCGCAGGCAGTCTTTAGCCGCCATATTTATTTCTATGATATAAAGACAGGATGCTAGATTTTTTCGCCATTTTCGCCATTGAAGTTAGTCTTTGTAGACGTCACGACGATGACCTACTTGGATGATCCTCACAACGAGCGTCGTATCCTCAATGGAAGTTTCCGAAGTTTCCGCTGGGCCGCAGGTTGGAGAACAACTGCGTACCTCACCAGCCTCTGTGGTAGAACTGAAACCATACAAAACCTATTGATTCGCGAACCACGGTGCTAACGGTTATTCACGTTCTACCTCCCGATACCCAAGCCGTCGTAGTGACCACCCTGGCTCTTACGGCTGACGAACGAAAGAAAACTCACCATCGATTTACCGCCGATGATGGGACTCCGGTCTATCTCAACCTGCCCAGGGGCTCAACCCTGGTCCATAACACCATTCTGACCTCCCCCGAAGGGGAGTCGGTGCGGATTGTGGCTAAGCCCCAGCCGGTAGTTCTGATCCAGGCAGAAACCCCCTTTCATTTGATGAAAGCGGCCTACCACCTGGGCAATCGCCATGTGCCCCTGGAACTGGTTGCCGATTGCCTCAAGCTTGAGCCCGATCCCGTGCTTGAAAATATGGTTTTGCAATTGGGGGGAATTTCCGTTACCCCAGCTATTTTGCCCTTTGAACCAGAGTCTGGAGCCTACCGTTCATCCCCCAGCCATGCCCATGCCCATCCCTGAAACCTCAGCCCTGTTAAGGCTATTGCAGCTGGTCAGCCCCACCCTGCCCGTGGGGGCCTACAGCTACTCCGAAGGTCTGGAAACCCTGGTACAGCAGGGCAAAATTTCCACCCCTGAAGCGGTAACCGATTGGATTACCCAGGAACTTCGGTGGGGTTTTGTGCGGCTGGATGCGGTGGCTGTGCAAGCGGTTCATGGGGCCTTTCGCCAGGCCGACCACAATGCCGTAATCCTCCTTAACCAGACCCTTTCGGCCCTGCGAGAGGCAGAGGAAAATCGACAGCAGAGCTGGGCCATGGGTCGAGCCTTAAATCGCATGGCGGTTCAGCTCGAACCCGATCTGCAGCCCTGGACTGAAGCTTTGGATAGCTCCTGCAACTTTGCGGTCAGTTTTGCCCTGCTGGCCGCCCGGTGGAACATCGATCCCTCCACAGCCGTTTTAGGGTATTTGCAGAGCTGGGCCACTAACCTGATTGCGGCGGCGGTTAAGCTGGTGCCCCTGGGGCAGACTGATGGCCAGCGAATTTTGCTGGCACTGACCCCCGTGCTGGAAACGACAGCTACCGCCTGTATGGGTCTTTCCCTGGAGGAGGTCCCCCTCAGCAGTTGGGGGGCTTCGCTGGCCAGTATGCAGCATGAAACCCTCTACAGCCGCCTGTTTAGGAGCTAACTCAAGGGGATTCCAGATTGGCAAAGAAAACTCCAAAGGGCGGTAGCTCTAGGGTGTCGTGGTACCGACGGTCAAGAAAGTCCAGTTCGTCGGCCGGGGTATAGGGCTGAAACACCTTTAGCTCCTGGTAAACCGTTTCAGGACTCAGGTTAAAGATGCACAGCAGCCGCTGCTGATCGCAGGTGCGCACGAAGCCCACCAGCCGTTCGTTGGACATCTCCACCAGTTGCAAGTCGCCCTGGTTCAGGGCAGGCTGCTGCTGTCGCCAGTGAATCAGCCGCCGGTACTTGTTCAACAGGGAGTCGGGGTCAACGTCCTGCACATCCACAGACTGGACCTGGTGATCTTCAGGGATCGGTAGCCAGGGTTCTGCCGCTGCGGTGAAACCTGCATGGATAGCCTCTTTCAGCCAGGGCATGGGGGTCCGAGATCCATCCCGCCCCAGCACCTGGGGGTAGCCCTGAATGCCGAAGGGGTCCTGCATTTTTTCGTGGGGAATATCCGCCTGGGTGAGGCCCAGCTCATCCCCCTGGTATATGCAGCAGTTGCCCTTGAGGGAGATAATCAGGGCCGCAAACATATGATCAAAGGCGTCCTGCAGGAAGGCTTCGCTGGGCTGGTATTTGCTCCAGCGGCTCTTCAGCCGGGGGAAGTCGTGGGTGCCCGCCGTCCAGCAGATCACCCCGTCGGCAAACAGCTCCTCTACCCGGTGAATCAGCAGGGCCACCCGCTGGGCGGTTAGGGGTTCGTCGGTCATCAAAGACGAATTGTAGGCGGTGTGGAGCCGGTCCTGACCTTTGACGTACTCGCTGGAAATCAGCAGCGTATCTTCGGCACTGCTGATTTCTGCCAGGGAAGTGGCGTTGTATTGGTCCAACAACTGGCGAATGGGCGTGAGCAGATCCAGGGTATCGGGCTGGCAGAAGTTGTACAGGTTAATTTGAGAAAAGAAGGGATCGTTGGCTGAGGCTCCCGCTGGCCGTGGCATATCCGGCGGACGCATGGGGTTGTCCTGCAGGGAACGGTCGTAGGTAAAAAAGTTCACCACATCCAGGCGAAAGCCGTCTACCCCCATATCCAACCAGAATTTGGCGGTATCTAGAATGACTTCGACCACCTCAGGGTTGTACCAGTTGAGGTCGGGCTGGCTTTCCAAAAAGTTGTGCAGGTAATACTGTTGCCGCCTGGGTTCCCAGGTCCAGGCGCTGCCCCCAAAGGTGGCCAGCCAGTTGTTGGGCGGGGTGCCGTCAGGCTTGGGGTCTACCCACACATACCAGTCAGCCTTAGGATTATCTCGGCTTTCCCGACTCTCCAGAAACCAGGGGTGCTGGTCAGACGTGTGGTTCCACACCTGGTCGATGAGTACTTTCAAATCCCGGTTGTGGGCGGCCTCAAGAATATCCTTGAAGTCCTCCAGGGTGCCGAAGATGGGGTCTACCGCCCGGTAGTCAGAGATGTCATAGCCAAAGTCCTTCATGGGGGACTTAAAGAAGGGCGAAATCCACACCGCATCAACCCCCAGGCTGGCCACATAGTCCAGCTTGTGCAGAATGCCGGGCAGGTCGCCGATGCCGTCAGCATTGCTGTCGACAAAGCTGCGGGGGTAAATCTGGTAGATGACGGCACTGCGCCACCAATCGTTTTGGGGTTTCATAGGGTTATTTTGGGCTGACGGCAATGGTTTCATCCTCAACGGAATTCACCTGAGATGAGTTGGCTTGGGCGTCCTCCCCTTGACTGTCGTGACCGCTGTTGTTGGGGTGATAGGGGTTATCTTCCAGGGAATCTTTGCCGGTGCCGCTGTTGGCAGGCTGGGTCCGGGGCTGCAGATTGCCAAAGAAGTAGCCATACCCCCGCATGCGCAGCATGCCATCGTTGCGCTTGGCGGAGGGGTTGGCCCCGGTGGCCGTGTTGCAGGGCAGCATTTCCTCCGTCAGGTTGAAGTAGGCGGTGTCGGCACTCAGGTTAAAGATGCACAGCAGTCGCTGCTGGGGAGCTTCCCGCACAAAAGCGAAGATGGGCGGCTCGGTGTCGAGAATATTGCAGTCCCCCTGCATTAGGGCCGGTTGCCGCCGTCGCCAGTGCAGCAGCCGCCGCCAGGTGTTCAGCAGAGAACTGGGATCTTCCGTCTGGGCATCCACTGCCCGGGGGCGGTGGCTATCGGGAATGGGTAGCCAGGTGTCTTCCAGGGTCGAAAAGCCAGCGCTAATGGCGGTGGCCAGCCAGGGCATGGGGGTGCGGGAGCCGTCTCGCCCTACCACATCCGGGTAAAGGGCCTTGCCAAAGGGGTCTTGAATCTGGCTGACGGGAATGTCTTCGGGAATGCGGGCTTCGCTCAGGCCCAGCTCATCCCCCTGGTAGAGGCAGAGGGCACCAGGCATGGCCACCAGCATGGCCGCCGCCTGGTGGTAGAAGGTTTCAGGATAGGGGGTGCCGGTGTCGTCTTTGCCGGTCCAGCGGCTGCGCAGGCGTCCGTAGTCATGGTTGCCCACCACCCAGCAGTTGCCGCCGTTGGTGAAGTGCTTTTCCACCTTTTCCAGGGTGCGCCGCATGAGTTCGGCGCTGATGGGCTCTTCCACCAGCAGGGCGCTGTTGTAGGCCAGGTGAGCCCGGTGGTTGCCCTGGACATATTCGCCGGAGAGCACAATGGAATCTTCGCAGAGGGTGACTTCTGCCAGGGTAACGGTGCTAGGGTACTGGTCAATCAGTTCCCGCAGGGGCTTCAGGGTGTCCAGGGCCTCAGGGCGGCAGAAGCTGTACTTGAACATCATCTTGGCCATGGGGTTTTCGGGGTCAATGCCGTCTGGCCGGGAAGACCCTTCGGGCCGCATGGGTTCGTCCCGCAGATCTTTGTCGTGCATGAAAAAGTTAGGGGCATCAATACGGAAGCCGTCTACCCCCCGGTCGAGCCAGAATTCGGCCCGTTGGAGAATGGCCTCGACCACTTCAGGGTTATTCCAGTTGAGTTTGGGCTGGCTACTCAAAAAGTGGAAAAGGTAGTACTGCTCTCGTTTGGGTTCCCAGGCCCAGGCCGACTCGCCATTAAACGCTGATAGCCAGTTGTTAGGCGGCGAACCATCCGGCTTAGGGTCGGCCCAAACGTACCAGTCAGCCTTGGCATTATCCTGACTTTTGCTGCTTTCTAAGAACCAGAAGTGGCGGTCTGAGGTATGGCCCCACACCTGGTCTACAATCATCCGCAACCCTCGGGAATGGGTCAGGGACAGTAGTTTGTCGAATACTTTCAGATCCCCGATGACGGGGTCGATATCCACCATGTCGGTGATGTCGTAGCCCAGGTCATCCATGGGGGATTCGTAAATCGGGGTCAGCCAGATGGCATCCACCCCCAGGGCGGCGATGTAATCGAGCTTATTGATGATGCCGTTGAGGTTGCCCCGGCCATCTCCGTCGGTATCGAGAAAGCTCCAGGGCACAATTTGGTAGATAACAGCGTTTTGCCACCATTCAACGGTCTGCATGGGAGGGTTCCTTATAGTTCTGACTGGCTGGGTGCCCATTCAGGCACAACAATGCGAGAGAAACACTCCTAGACTCATCGGATCATTGCGTGAGGAAACGAACCGGTGCGATGGTTTACGCAATGGAGTCTGCAAGTCAGCGATAGGAGCCTTTCCCTCGTAATTCCAGTTTTTCTATTGTGGGAGTTTGAAAACCGAATGAAATCCGCCCACAGTAGGAAGTCGAGTCTTTCCCCTGACCCGTTCTGAATGTAAACAGGTGCTGCTATTTGCCCTTGAGCGGTGCCGTACCAAATACCAGTTCAAGCTCTACGGGCTGTGCATCATGAGTAACCATATGCATTACCTTTTAGAACCAAAAACACTAGAAGACCTGCCCAAATTCAAGCACTGGCTGAATTAGTACACAGCCATGTGCTTCAACCCCATGATGAATCGCACTGGTCACTTTTGGGAAAAGCGATATTAGTGCGAAAACAGCTACCCGGTACCCGGTAAAGAATCTCCGAAATGCCTATAGCATCGTTAATCTGAACCTGGAAATAAAACTTTAGAAACGGCTAAACCGAGTCGACACTCTGGTCAGTTTTTGACAGCCAACGAAAGAATGCGGGTTACAGCCATCTTTTAGAGTACTTGAGCCAACGAGGAATCGAGGGTTTCAGCGCTCGGCCAGAAAAATGTCCGGACTATTGCGAGTATGGCTTAAACTTTACAAGTCTCGATGCGAGAGAAGGTAACTCCGGACTGGCCCTTCCCTCCACACGGGAGGTGACCCTGAGGCGCTGAAATGCTAAAAGTCACATCAGTGTAATCAATCCAGCTCCCATTTACGCGCCAACCGACTTTGTCATTAAATTCTCTCCAGATTGAATCACCTGGGTATTTGCCGTCGAGCTTAGCCCCACACTCGACATATATTTGCTTTTGCACGCTAAAGCCAAAGCGCCCCTGGCTGTATTTCACCCACAACCGGTCAATGGTGAGCAGGTCAGTGCAGGGAAAGTTCAACAGCTCATCTTTGGTAAACCAATAGCCTGATTTCTTGCCTACGGCTCGAATCATCACTTCGTAGGTTTCCCGGTCAGCGGCTTTCCAGTCCTGGGCTTTGAGCAGGTCTCGCAGGCGGGTGTAGTCAATGCCTTTTTCGCTGCTGAGGTCGTCTTCGGTGGCCTGCTTTTGCTGCTCGGCTTCTGCCAGCTTCTGGGCGGCTTCCGGGTGTCCCAGTTGTTTGGCCTGGGTTAAGTCGGCAATGGCCTGGTCAAGGTTGCCCTGGTTAAGGTGGTAAACGCCGCCGTTATAGTATTCATCTCGCTGGCGCTTCCGTTCAGCTTCTTCACTTTGGCGTTGGGCTTCGGCTGCTTGTCGCTGGCGTTCGGCCTCTGCCAAAGCTTGCTGGTACTTTGTCTCGGCGAGTTCACATATAGGTTGTTCAATGGAGTGTACTTCTTCATCGGTTAGGCCCAACCGTTGTTGAGCCGACTTGAGCTGATCGATGACCTGCTTACTCAGGGGGTATTCGGTTTGTACGGCCCTGGCAAATTCCTGCTCGTAAGTCTTGAGTTTGACGGCATATTCAGCTTTTTCTAGTTTTTGCTGGACCTGCAAAATCTTTTCGTAGAGCCCTTCGGCAATGTTGGTATAGGCTTCGTCCGGATCTTTCCAACTCGTTACAGGTTTAGCATCCTTCGGTAGGGCCTGCAGCTCTCCCAAAGTCATCTCACCTACCGGGATGGGGTGCCACATGCAGGGCTTCAAAATCAGCGGTATGACCAGAGCATCCCCCGACTTGTGGCGTTTGATGGCCCGGGTTAGCTCAACAGTATTGCAGTATTTGGAGCTAATGAAGTTAACGCTGATCAGCAGCAGAATGATCTGCGCTTTTTGCAGATTCTCCTTAATCTGCGGTTCCCACTCTTCCCCTGGGGTAATGCAGCCATCATGCCAGCT
>CAZPYG010000124.1:0-15317 GCA_964590465.1 uncultured bacterium
ATTTTCGCCGGAAGCGATTATGGAAGCCCCGGCTTTATGGGAAGACCGGGTTCATCCCGAAGATTTGAAGCAGAAAATTTTGCCCCTGTATGGTTCCGTGTTTGCCTGCCAAAGTGCCTATGGGGAATACCGGTATTGTCATCCGGATCAGGGCTGGCGATGGATTGCCGTTAACCTGACGGCAACGGCTAATACCTTTGAGTCCAGCTGGAGGGTGACAACGGTTTCCTGGGACATCAGCGATCGCAAAGGGCTAGAGGCTACTCTCCAGCGTCAAACCCAGCAGGAACGACTGCTGCACAGTATTACGGTGGACATGCGCCAGTCCCTCAGTTTAGAGCGCACCCTTGAAACGGCAGTGCGAGATGTGCGACAGTTTTTCGAGGCGGACCGGGCCTTGATTTTCCAGTTGCTGAGCGATGGTTCCGGGCAGGTGATCGAGGAATCTGTGCTGCCAGAATTTCCCGTGACCGACAAAATGCGCTGGCTGGATGAACATTTCCCCTCCGACTGCTATGGGCACTACCGCCAGGGGACGCCCCGCATTGTTCCCGATATTACCCACGACGAATGGGCCGATTGCCTGGTCGAGTTTATGCAGGAGGTTGGGGTGCAATCTAAAGTTGTTGCCCCTATTGTCCAGAAAGAGCAGGAGGGGCAGGCTCAAGTCTGGGGATTGCTGATTATTCACGCCTGTGCCCAACCGCGCCTGTGGCACCAGGAGGAGGCCCAGGCTCTCCAGCAGATTGCCGACCAGCTGGCCGTCGCGATTCAGCAGACCTCGTTATACGAACAATTGCAGGTGGCAAACCAGCAATTAAACCATCTGGCCACCACCGATGCCCTGACCCAGGTGGCCAATCGACGTGCCTTCGACCATTATCTTCAGCAGGAATGGTACCGCATGGAGCGAAATCAAGAACCAATTGCTTTGGTCCTTTGCGATATCGACTTCTTTAAGCAGTACAACGATACCTATGGCCATCCCGCGGGGGATACCTGTCTGGTAGAAGTGGCCCACCTGATTGCCCAGATGGCTAAACGCCCCGGAGATTTTGTTGCCCGTTACGGCGGGGAAGAATTTGTGATTGTTTTGCCTCAAACGGATGAAGAGGGAGCGCTACACCTCATTGGTGAATTACAGGACCGTATCGATCAGGCCAGCATTGAGCACCTTGGTTCTCCCCTGGGACAGCGGATCACCCTCAGCTTTGGGATGGTGTGGGGAATCCCGACTGCCTCACTGTCCTGGGAGCGATTGTTTTCTCTGGCGGATGAGGCGTTGTATGAGGCGAAAAACTCGGGCCGGAATACCTGCTGTGGTCGTCAGTTGAGGGCTTGAAAGAAGGCAGAAGGATATGCCCTTCTGTTGGCAGAGGTAAGGGTTGTAGAGTCCGGCATAGACTATAAAGTAGAGCCTCCATACAGTGAAGCCGTAGACAGGGTTCGACGAGGGCGGAACGACTTTGAGGATTGAAGCATGACAGCCACTGCCTCACCGGCTACTGAATCTGCTCGCTCTGCTGCAAGAGAAACTTCTGGCCGAGGAAAGGTAGTTGCTCTTCGCAGCAGTGTGGTGGATGTCTGGTTTCCGGAACAGGTGCCGGGCCTGAATATCCGGCTTGAGGTGCCCCAGGATCCCCCTATCATTATTGAGGTCATCACCCAGGTGGATGCCCACACGGTGCGGGGCATTGCTCTGACTCCTACCGCCGGTCTGGCCCGGGGAAGTGAGGTGATTGATACCGGCCATCCGATTCAGGTGCCGGTGGGGGAACGGCTGTTAGGGCGAGTGTTTGATGTATTTGGCCAAACCATCGACGGTAAAGAGCCGGTCGAAGGGGGGGAGTGGCGGTCTATCCACCAAAGCCCGCCAGCCATGACCCGCCAGTCGACCCAATCGGAAATTCTGACAACGGGTATTAAAGCCATTGATTTGCTGGCTCCCCTGGAGCGGGGTGGTAAAGCCGGGCTGTTTGGGGGGGCCGGGGTGGGTAAAACGGTGTTGATCACAGAGATGATCAACAACATGGTAAGCCAGCACGAGGGCATCAGCCTGTTCTGCGGCATCGGCGAGCGCAACCGGGAAGCGGAAGAGCTTTACCAGGATATGCAGGAAACCGGGGTGCTGGCAAATACGGTGATGCTGTTTGGCCAGATGAATGAACCCCCCGGTGCCCGATTTCGGGTGGGCCATGCGGCTCTAACCATGGCGGAGTACTTTCGGGATGATGCCCAGCGGGATGTGCTGCTGCTGATTGACAATGTGTTTCGCTTTATTCAGGCGGGGCAGGAGGTATCAGGTCTGTTGGGGCGGCTGCCCTCGCGGGTAGGGTATCAGCCCACGTTGGGGACAGAGCTTTCGCAGTTTGAGGAGCGCATTACCAACACCGGCAGCGGCGCGATTACCTCAGTGCAGGCGGTATATGTGCCGGCGGATGACTTTACAGACCCGGCGGCGGTGCATACCTTTGGACACCTGTCGGCCTCCATTGTGCTGTCCCGTAAACGGGCCAGCGAGGGGCTGTATCCGGCCCTGGATCCGCTGCAGTCGAACTCGAAAATGCTGTCCCCCGGCATTGTGGGGGAACGGCATTACCACATTGCCCGGGCAGTGCGCAGTACCCTGGCGGCCTATGAGGATCTGAAAGATATCATCGCTATGCTGGGGATTGAGGAACTGTCGGAGCAGGACCGTAAGACCGTGCGTCGAGCCCGAAGGTTAGAGCGTTTCCTGACCCAGCCCTTTTTCAGCACGGAGCAGTTTACCGGCAAGGAAGGTAAGCTGGTGTCCCTGGATGAGGGGTTAGAAGGGTGCGATCGCATCCTCAATGATGAATTTGCCGGGTACTCGGAACAGGCTCTGTACATGATTGGCTCGGTGGACGAGGCCAGGGGTAAGGGCCAGGAGACAGAAACAAACCAGAAAGAATCGGAAAATCAACAGAACTCTGAGAATCATAAAGGGGATCAGGGGGAGGTTGACCAGTCCTCTGAGGGTGCAAAGGCGGAGGCGTAACTGATGGCCGATAGCTTTGATCTGACTGTTTTGCTGCCTAACCAGGTGTTGCTTACGGAGACCATCACCCGCCTGGGGGGCGATGGGGAGAATGGCAGCTTTGTGGTACTGCCCCGGCACATTGATTTTGCCACTGCTTTGGTGCCGGGGATTCTGTACTACGACCTGGAGCAGGAACGGCACTTTGTGGCCGCTGATGCGGGCATTTTAGTAAAGCGGGAAAACACAGTTTGGGTGTCGGTGCTGCAGGCGATCCAAAGTGATGATTTGGAACGTCTGGAGCAGGTGATTAACGAAGAATTTCGCAGTTTAGACGAACGGCAGAAACAGGCCCAAACGGCCCTGACCCGCCTGGAGGTGAGTTTTATGCGCGGTCTGGTGGATATCGGGAGGGCAAATCGTGGGTTCTGATAATTTGACAGATCCCAATGACCCGCGTCGCGGGGATCACGAATCTCGCCAGAAGGCTTTTCGCCTGCGGATTCGACGCAAGCTGAGCCGTCACCGTAAAGCCCAGGAGGCAAAAAAACAGCCGTTTTATGGCCTGAGTGTGTTCGGTGTGGTGGGCTGGTCGGTGGCGGTACCCACGTTGATAGGGATTGCCATTGGAGTGTGGATTGATCGCACCTGGCCCAGTCAATATTCGTGGACCCTGATGATGTTGTTTGTGGGAGTAGTGCTGGGTTGCCTGAATGCCTGGTTCTGGATCGATACCACCAATCGGGGTGATTAGCTGATTACTGCCCTGTCAGCGCCTCGAAACCGGAGACCACATCCAGCAGTTCGGCGGTGATGGCACTCTGGCGCTGCTGACGGTACTGGCCGGTGAGTTCTTCCAGGCGTTCGTCGATGTTGCTTTCGGCGGATTGCATAGCGGCCAGACGGCTGGCGTTTTCGCTGGTGAGGGAGGCGGCCACGGCCTGGTAGAGGGTAATAAACAAATACTGCTGCACCAGTTTGGCGAAGAGTTTCTCGGTATCCATCAGGACGGTGGGGAGGCGGTTGCTGTCCCAGGGGCGCTGCTGCAGATGGATGAGCCAGTCTCGATCCAGGGGTAGCAGCTGCACGGTAATGGATTCGTAGGAGGCGCTGGAGGTGGGGCGGTTGTAGAACAGCAGGATGCGGTCGAGGCTGTCTTCCTGGCGCCAGCGGTTGATCAGAAACAGCAGGTCCTGAACGGCGGCAGTAATAGCCTCTACATTGGTGGGCACGGAAAAGGTGTCACGGATATCGATGCCTAACTCCTGCAGGGTGGGCAGGGGACGGGCACCGACGACGGCGACTTGAGGGGTCCCTTTGGTGGCAATGGGGGGATGGTTAAGGTAGCGGTGGAGGTGCTGGGCAATTTGCTGGTTGAACTGTCCGCAGAGGCCCTGGTCGGAACCGAAAAGGATGACGCCGAGCTGGTCTTCTCGATGGGATTTCTGCTGCCAGAGGTTGGATTGGCGGCAATATGCGGGTTGCCGCAGGGCAATTTGTAAACCCAATTCGATGGTGTGGCTGTACTGGCGTAGGGATTGAATGGCGGCTTCGTATTGTTGAATGCTGACGGCGGCCTGGGCTTTCATGGTTTTGACCACGGATTGCAGGTCTTCGGTGCTGTCAATTTGGGATTTGAGGGCTTCGGGGGTCTGCATGGAGAGGGAAGAGGGAAGAGGGGGAGTGGGATATTGCGGCTCGAAGGTTCAGACCGGAAATGTTTTGCTGGGTGAGTAGCCCCCTGGACAGAGCTATGTTCCTGGGGCTATGGACCGGGTTATGGTTCTTTCGAGGTTTCTTCTTGGGTTGGTTTGGGGACGCACTGGGAAGCCACTTCGACAAGGTGGGTGCGATCGCTATCTGAGAGTTTTTCTCCCGCTTCAATTTTGTCGCAAATATCGCCCAGTTCCTGGCGCACCTGGCGGCGGATGTGGTCGGTCACGGGTTGGATTTCGTTGACGGGGACTTCGTCCAGGAGGCCCTCGGAGATGGCGAGAAGGACGGCGACCTGCTCTGGGGCGGGGATGGGTTGGGCCTGGGGCTGTTTGAACACCTCCTGGACCCGGCGGCCCCGTTCCAGGGTGTGGCGGGTGTCTTCGTCGAGTTGGGTGCCGAAACGGGCGAAGACTTCGACTTCTTTGTACTGGGAATAGGACAGCCGCAGGTCTCCGGCGACGTCGCGGTAGGCGGGGAGTTGGGTTTTGCCCCCGACCCGGGATACGGATTTACCGACATCGACGGCGGGCATTATCCCCTGTTGAAACAGCTCGGGGGATAGATAAACCTGCCCATCGGTGATGGAAATCAGGTTGGTGGGGATGTAGGCGGCCAGGTTCTGGGCCTGGATTTCGACGATGGGTAGGGCGGTGAGAGAGCCGCCGCCGTATTCGGGCTTGAGGCGGGTGGAGCGCTCCAGCATGCGGGAGTGAATATAGAAGATGTCGCCGGGGTAGGCTTCTCGACCGGGGGGGCGGCGCAGCAGCAGGGACAGTTCGCGGTAGGCCCAGGCGTGGCGGGTAATGTCGTCGTACACCACCAGCACGTCCCGTCCCTGGTCCATGAAGTATTCGGCGATGGATGTGGCGGCGTAGGGAGTGATGTACTGCAGACCGGGGGGTTCTTCTCCGGTGGACATGACCACCAGGCTGTAGGCCATGGCATCGCGCTCCCGCAGGGTGGCAATGACGTTGGCAATGGCGCTGGCTCGCTGGCCGATGGCGCAGTAGATGCAGATGACGTCCTGGCCCTGCTGGTTGAGGATGGTGTCTACGGCGATGGCGGTTTTGCCGGTCTGGCGGTCCCCCACAATCAATTCCCGCTGACCGCGACCAATGGGTATCAGGGCATCTACCACCTTGAGGCCGGTTTGCAGAGGCACTTTCACCGGGGCGCGGTGGATGAAGGGAGGCGCGTTGCGCTCGATGGGCCGGCGTTCTGCATACTGAATATTGCCCTGGTCATCCAGGGGGTTGCCGGTGGGATTGACGACTCGCCCCAGGAGGCGTTCGCCCACGGGGACATCCACCACTCGTCCGGTGCGTTCTACTCGCTGGCCCACCTCCAGGTGCTCACTGGGACCCAGTAGAATCACGCCGATCTGGTGGGCGTCCAGGTTAAAGACAATGCCCGGAATTTGCCCGTGAAACATGAGTAGCTCGTCGGCTTTAGCATTGGGCAAACCGGCGACGGTGGCGATGCTCTCTCCGATGGAGGTAATGGTGCCGATTTCGCGAAGTTTAGGACCACGGGAAGGTTTGGCCTGGGTGAGGAGATCGAGGGTTTGGTGGAGGGCGGAGGTGAGCATTTTAGAGGGAGCGGGGGGGCAGGGGAGGTAGGTGGAGTTATTGGGGGAGTTGGGTGAATTGGGTTTGGAGGTGGTGGCTGATCCAGGTTCTGTCGGTTGGGGAGAGGGGGTCGGGGGGATCGAGGGTGTAGTTGATGCGGTAGTCGAAGCCGGCTCGGTCGTAGACTTGATTCAGCAAATTTTGGAGTTCAATCAGGGGTTCGGTGGCTCCGGGTTCTAGGGGCAGGGGAAATGTGGGCAAGGGATCCTGCAGGGAAAAGGGAAATAGACTGGCCTGGGGACGGGTATCGCTGCGGCTAACTAGAATACGGTAGGTGCTTTGAATATCGTTATCGACCAGGGGCATGGGTTTGAAGGCCCGCAGCAAATCGATTTCGATGAAATGGGTGGTGCTGTTTAGGATGGCCTGGCGTTTTCTGAGATAGTCGCTGCGTCCTTCCCCGGGGCGTTTGTTGACGGGGGACAAAATTTCAATCGCTGTGATGACTCGCCCGGTGGTGACATCGCGAACTTCTAAGTAGTTTTGTTTAATTTTTTCCTGCAGGGGCACAGTGACGGTGATGGGTTGGCTGGAGGATGGGGAGGGTGCGATCGCGGTTTGGCTAGTTTTGGGGGAAGGGTTCGCCCCGGTCCGGGTTTGCTGATTGACCGCTACATCAGGAATACCGACCAGTAAGCTGGATTCCCCGTTGGCAGGATTGATTTCGTAGATGCGTTTTTCGATGGCGACTTCGTATTTAGGGCGAATTTGGGGGACTAAAGTATCTGCGATAGCCACGATTAACCGACTGTGGCATTCCGGCCAGTGGTCGGGATGCTCTAGGTAGGGGTCCATTCCTGGGAAGGGGGAGGGCATTTGGGCAGCGTTGGGACGTTTATTGCAATTTTAGTGGGAGGTAGGTGGGTGGGTGGAGTTTTTAGAATTAGATCTAGGATTACTCGTTGGGGTGTTGAGGTTGGTCGGCGGTTTCGGGAAGGCCCTGGCGCAGGGTTTGTTCGAGGTTTTGCAGGTAGTCTTCGGCGTTCCAGGAGAGGTCATAGGCTTCGTTTTTGAGGCGAATGCCAAACAGCAGGTCGGGGGAGAGGTCGAAGTGAATGGCCTGGCCGTTGAGCAGGTGGTGGTCCTGCAGGCTCTGGCGCAGGCTGTTTTGGAACGGTTCAGGAAGGGAGTGACTGGTTTGTACGGTGATCGGGTGGTCCTGGTGGGAAAAGCTCTGGGCGATGGCCTGACGGGTGTTTTCATCCAGTTCATCTAGCTTGTGTTGGAAGGCCTGGATGGCTTGTTGCTCCAGGTCGGCCTGGGCAATGTCGCGCAACACCTGGCGAACGATCTCGATGACTTGTTGACCGAACTGTTCCTGAAGATTTTCGATCAGGCTTTGCTGTTCGTTTTCCAGAGCGGTTTTCCATTCCTGGCGTTTTTGAGCAATTTCTTCCCGGGTCTGTTGGAGTTCTGTGTGACGAATTTCCTCAGCTTCAGATCTGGCCTGGGTTAGCAAGTGTTCTCGCTGTTCGTCAAGTTCTTGCTGGGCCCGACGATGTTTTTCGGTTTCGGCTTTGGCCTTTTCTTTCTCGGTTTCAGCTTGATCCCATCGGGCCTGCATCTGATCCTGGCGTTTATCGATGTTTTTTAAAATCGGTTTATACAAAAACCGATGCAGCAAAAACAGCAGAATCAGGAAATTGATGATCTGGGCGATGATGGTAAACCAGTCAATTAGCATGGTGGTTTAACCTCCCCCGGCCTGGTCAGTGAAGTAGCCCCAGAATGGATTGGCGAAGATCAAAATCATCGACACTACAAAACAGTAGATGGCAGTGGATTCCACCAGGGCCAGCCCGACAAACAGAGTGCGGGTGATGGTATTGGCTTCATCGGGCTGTTGGGCCAGGGCACCGAGGGCTCGGGCCAGGGCCAGCCCTTCACCGATGGCGGGGGCGATGGCCCCGATGGCGATGGTGAGTCCTGCGGTGAGGATCGAGACCATGCCAATCCAGCCCAGTTCGGTGAGATTTTCCATGGAGTAACTCCTTGTAAAAGGTTAGGGGCAAGGGGGGGTGTATTAGATTCCCTGGGGGGCTTCCGGTTGATGGTCATCATCTGCGATTTTCTTTTTCTGGCGTCGCATGCCTGAGGCGATGTAAACCATGGACAAAATGGCGAAGACATAGGCCTGGATGACGCCGACTAATAGGCCGAAAGCCTCCATGACCACGGGAAAAAACAGGGGCACGATGGAGAGCAAAATGGCCACCAGCAAACTGGTGCTCATGACGTTGCCGAATAAACGAATGGCGAGAGCCACGGTACGGGACACTTCGCTGATGATGTTGAAAGGCAGCATCACTGGAGTGGGCTCAATGTAGTGCTTCAGGTAGCTGCCCCAGCCTTGCTTTTGAATGCCAAAGAGGGGAACCGCCACAAACACACAAATGGCCAGGGCTGAAGTAGTGGACAGGGAGGCGGCGGGGGAAGTTATGCCGGGAATGACTTCCAGCAGGTTTGCGGTGGCAATAAAGAGAAACAGGGTGCCGATGAAGGGTAGAAAGGGACGGGCATCTTGCCGACTGGCGTCGCTAATTTGCTCCTCAATGGTGGTGACAATAATCTCCAGGCCATGTTGCCAGCGGGACATGCGGTCTGGCCCCACGGATAACTGGCGGGTCACGGTGGCAGAGATAATTACCAGCACCGCCATGGTGATCCAGGTAAACACCAGGGTAGCGTTGAGCTTAATGAATTCTGACTGCCAGTAAATGATGTTGTCTGGGGTAATATCCATGGTCCTTACCCCGCGGGTTTAGATGACTCGCCCTGGGGAAACAGCAACCCGCGGACGATGCAAAAGCGGGCAATTAAAAAGCCCAGCAATCCGGCTACGGCCCGTTGCCAGTCGCCCTGCATAATCAGGTAAAAGCCTAAGAATGCGATCGCCATGCGGCCAAAGTAGCTGCCGACAATCAGCCGGATGGGCCAACCGGTGGTCGGCAGCTGTCTGACGGTAATCCAGAGGCTACCGAAGAAAAAGCCCCCCAGCACAGCTCCGGCAAAAAACGCCAGGCTCCAGTTCGTGATTGGCATTATGGATCTCTCCTTAAAATGGTCTCGGACCAGCCTTTTAAGGGATTTGCCCCAGCCTAGTAAACCTTATCCTCGACTGATTCACAAATCCCTAACTGGATGCTAGGAAACAATTGGTGCCAATTCCTCTAACTGACGGAATACTTCAATCTTTTCTTTATCCTTCTTAAAGGAGTAAGGCGACTACCCCTGAGGTTGGACCTGGTCCCATAGTAAGAGAACGGTAGGAAATCGGTAAGAGTTTTCTTACCCGGAAAAGTTTTTGACGTTGCACCCGATGACTGACTACGAAATTGGCAGGGTTACGGTAAATGTAGTGCCCCGGTTTTGATGACTTTCAACGGTAATAGAACCGTCATAAAGTTGGGTGATTTCGTAAGCAATGGCCAGCCCCAAACCGCTGCCGCCAGTCCGGCGAGATCGGTCGGCTTCAACCCGGTAAAAGCGCTCAAATAGATGGGGTAGGTGGACCGGGGCAATGCCCGGGCCGGTGTCGGCGATGGAAATGTGGGCGTGGGGCCCAACTGGTTGTGCCTGAAAGGATATTTTGCCGCCCCGGGGGGTGTGTTTTATGGCGTTATCCAGCAGGTTAAGAAATAGCCGAATCAAGTGGTCGGGTTGGGCCTCTACCGTGAGGCCAGAGGGCATATGAATAGAGAAATTAATACATTTGAGGTCAGCCAGGGGGCGAACCTGATCGGCAATGGCATCCAGGAGTTCGCCTAAGTCGAGGGACTCGGTTTGCCCCTTCAAGCACCCTTGCTCAAGCCGCGACAATAGAAGTAAGTCGCTACTGAGGCGAATGAGTCGGTCTACCTCCTGGGTAAAGGCGTGCAAAATCCCCTCATATTCGTCGATCGTGCGCGATTGACTGAGGGCCACGCTGAGCCTTCCTTTCATGGCTGTCAGGGGGGTGCGCAGCTCGTGAGATACATCGGCGTTAAACCGCTGTTCTCGTTCAAAGGTGGTTTGTAAGGATTCCATCATTTCGTCAAACATGATGGCCAGGCGACCTAGTTCATCTTCTGCGCCCTGGTAGTTTATGCGCTGGGAAAGGTCGCCGCTAAGTCTGACTCGCTGAGCTGTTCTGGTAATTTTTTCCAGGGGCTTAAGGGCCCGGTCACCTAATACAAACCCGCCAATGCCGAGTAACGCCAGAACAATGGGAACTCCCAGCACCATCTGCCGCCGCAGGTTGGCTGCCGTCTCTTCGACCGGGCTGAGAGATTGGGCGACTTTTATCCATCCCTTGGGGCTATCCCCCTGTAGGGGAAAGTTGCGGGTATAAATACGCCAGCGTTCTCCGGCTTCTCGTCGGGTGGTAAAACCGGCTCTCAGCTGATCCTCGCCCAGGACGGTGAGCTGCCGACCAAAGTGTCCTCTAACCTTGCCTTCTAAATCCAGTAAATAAACGGAAACTCCGGCTCGATTGAGCTTTTCTGCCAGGGCCGGAGCGTCCCGACGGGGGTCAAAGTTCAGAGCCCCATTCACGTAAACGATGTCGTTTTCGGTGGCCCCCAGCCGTTCTCTAGGGTCGGCATAATCGTTGGGGACAGTGCCAGGGTAGTTCAAGGTTAGATTTTCAGTGGAGCTATCGTCCCGATTGCCATCCTGATAGCCATCGTCGATGTTGTTGATGGCCTGTAGAGCTGCCACTTCAAGGCTTTGATCGACCTGTCGCTGCAAGCCTTCCCGAAACTGAAAATATAGAAAGGTGTCAAAAACCAGCAGCGTTAAGCCGGATAGCAGGGTGTACCAGACCACTAACCGCAGCCGAAAATCGCCCCACTGTTGCTTCCCCATGGTGATGCCCTCAAAAATTGGACTCGGTGTTAGCCCCGATGCAATACCCCACTCCCCGCACCGTGTGAATCAGGGGTTGCTCTCCCTGCGCTTCAATTTTGCGTCTTAAATAGCCGATGTATACGTCAATTACCTTAAAGTCGCTGGAAAAGTCAAAACTCCAGACATGTTGAGCAATTTGTGTGCGGCTGAGCACCTGCTGGGGATGGCGCATCAGGTACTCCAACAGAGCAAATTCACGGGGACTCAGGTCAATGGTGCGGTTTTGCCGCCGCACCCACCGCTGGGCCGTATCCATTTCCAGGTCTCCGACCCGGAGTACGGTTTCGGTTTGTAAGGGGGGACGGCGTAATAACGCTCTGATCCGGGCGAGTAATTCGCTAAAGTCAAAGGGTTTGACCAGATAGTCATCGGCCCCGGCATCAAGGCCCTGTACCCGGTCTTGGACGGTGTCTCGGGCGGTCAAGAGCAGAACCGGGGACTGAATTTGGTGAGATCGCAGCTTTTTCAAAAGTTCTAGTCCGTTGAGTTGAGGTAATTGAATATCAATCACCAAGACGTCATAGTCCGTTGCCAGGGCGTAATCGAGCCCCGATACACCATCTTCCACCACGTCTACGGCATAGCCTGCTTCGCTCAAACCCTGGTTTAAGAATTGGGCAATACCCGCATCATCTTCAACTATGAGTAACCGCATGAATGTTACTTATCCATCACCCTACAATGTTCCTATTGAGGGGGGAATTCCCCCTCGGCAAGCCGGGCTGAAAGGCAGATCAACAGTCTGGACCTGATACTTTAGAATGTAGGTTTTCTGGGGGAGGCCGCGATGGCACGCATTGCAGTTATTGATTATGACATGGGTAACCTGCACTCGGCCTGTAAGGGGCTGGCCATTGCCGGGGGCGAACCTCAGATCACGGATGTGATTGCCGACATTGAGCAGGCTGACGCCCTGGTGCTGCCGGGGGATGGCGCTTTTGACCCGGCCATGCAACATTTGCGATCGCGGGACCTGATTCAACCTCTCAAAGATGCCATCGCCAGCGGCAAGCCTTTCCTGGGCATTTGCATTGGGCTACAGCTGCTGTTCGACTACAGCGACGAGGGAAAAGAACCAGGTATGGGTATTATTCCCGGCCATATTAAGAAGTTCCGCAAGGAGCCGGATATTACCATTCCCCACATGGGCTGGAACCAGTTGACGTTGACCCAGCCCGACATTCCCCTTTGGCATAACATTAAAAATGGGGATTGGGTTTACTTTGTGCACTCTTACTTTGCTGAGCCGGAAGACCCGGCAGTGATTGCGGCGACGGTCACCCATGGCACTCAAACGGTGACGGCTGCGATCGCAAAAGACAACATCATGGCCATGCAGTACCATCCCGAAAAGTCTGCTCCCGCCGGGCTCACCATGCTGGCCAATTTCGTCAACCTGGTTAATGCGTACCAAAAAGAAGCCCTAACCATCTAAGTTTTTTTGCCAAGGGGGAAGGGAGAAGGGTGTCAGGGTTCAGGTTCTAGGTTTAATCTGACACCCAACATCCGACACCCACTACCCAACACCCGATACCCACCAATCCTGAATGCTCGATCTGCTCCTCATCGTCAGCCTCGGATTTTTAGGCAGTTTTGGCCACTGCCTGGGGATGTGCGGACCCATTACCGTGGCGTTTTCTTTGTCCCAGGAAACGGGGAAAGGAAATCGTTGGACCCAGTTCAAGTTTCACCTGCTGCTGAATTTGGGGCGGATTATCAGCTATGGCCTGGTGGGTATTGCCATTGGAGCCTTAGGTTCAGTGCTGGTGGCCAGCGGCCAGATGGCTGGGGTGGGGAGTCCCCTGCGGCGCATGATCAGTATTCTGACGGGGCTGCTGCTGATCTGGTTTGGACTGTCTAACATTCGTCCTGATTTTATTCCTAAAGTACCGCTGCTGAACCCCATGGCCCAGTCGGGACTCCATGAACGGTTGAGTCGGGCCATGCAGCGGCTATCGCTGCATCCTCAACGGTGGACGCCGCTGCTATTGGGGCTTGCCTGGGGACTCATGCCCTGCGGATTTCTATATGCGGCCCAGCTTAAAGCAGCGGAAACCACGAACCCCTGGATGGGCGGGGCAACGATGATGGCCTTCGGGCTGGGGACGTTGCCCATGATGTTGGGGGTGGGGGTATCCACCTCGTTTTTGAGTGCCGATCGGCGAGGGCAGCTGTTTCGCCTGGGGGGATGGATTACCCTGCTGATTGGGGTACTAATTCTGTTTCGGGGCAGCGACATGGTGGACTTTACCGGCCATGCTGCCCTGGTATGCCTGCTGTTGGCGCTGATTGCCCGACCCATCAGCCGCCTCTGGTCGCCTTTTTTGCAGTACCGACGGGCGCTGGGGGTGGGTGCTTTTGTGTTGTCTACGGCCCATGTGGCCCACATGGTAACCATGGGTTGGAACCCGGCGGCTCTGCCGTTTTTAATGCCGTCATTGCAGGCAGGCGGCTGGACCGGAATTGTGGCGTTTGCGCTGATGATTCCCCTGGCGTTGACCAGTTTCGATTGGGCCCAAAAACGGTTAGGTCAGCACTGGCGACGGCTTCATTTGCTCAGCGTGCCGGTGTATATTCTGGCAGTCATTCATGCGCTGCTGTTGGGCTCTAACTACTTGGGAAATTTTCAGCCTACAGCACAAAATTGGATGGCGGCAACTGCCCTTTGCAGT
Source organism: uncultured bacterium (assembly GCA_964590465.1). Taxonomy (GTDB): domain Bacteria; phylum Cyanobacteriota; class Cyanobacteriia; order Phormidesmidales; family Phormidesmidaceae; genus CAZPYG01. Next base: position 13,902 of record CAZPYG010000124.1, read on the forward strand.
GTTACGCTGCTGACGTTGTTGATTCGTTGGCGGGGCTTTTGGGCTCTGCTTTCCCTGGAAAAGTTCTATGCGTCATCTAAGTAGTAGGGTCATTGGTGTAGGTCTGGCAGCAAGTTTACTGACCCTGCCGGTGCTGGCTCACAAAACCGAGGTGTCGGGGGATGTGGCCGGAATCTGGCACCTGGAGCCGAACCATAGTCCTAAAGCGGGAGAACCCTCGCGGGTATGGGTGGCGTTAACCCAGCGAGGGGGGAAGGTGATTCCTCTGGAGCAGTGTGACTGTCAACTGTCAGTCTATGAAGTTGGCGAGAATGAAGATTTCCCGGTGCTCCAGCCCGAGTTGGAAGCGATTTCTGCGGAGAGTTTTCAGGGGATTCCGGGAGCAGAGGTGACCTTTCCTGACCTCGGGGAATATCGATTGGTACTGACGGGAAACCCTCAGGGAGAGGCGACTTTTGCACCCTTTGAGCTGAGTTATACCACGGTCGTAGCGGCGGGGCGAAATCGATCTGCGGACAATGCCAGGGAACCTGACGCCGATAACTCGATTACCCAGCCAGAGAATTCTCCCGCCCCTGAAACTATCCAGGCGTCAGGGAACGAAGATGCCTTGACCCAAACCGGGGAACCCTCTCTGGAAGTCACCCATGCCCGTCGAGCACTTCCCTGGTTAGTGGGGGCCGTTGTAGTTGCGTCTGCGGTGGTAGTACTGCTTCGGTTAAGAGCCCGTCAGCTGGATTAAATTCCTAGTTCAATCTCTATTCCATGAGAAGAAAAAAACACTGCTTTGATGGAAGTCATAGCGCTGGTCTCCAATGATCAAAATGTCTAATTTTGAGACCAGGATGAATACTAAATAGACTAAAAGAAAGATTTCCTGGTCTTGTCGTGAGACATAATGGATGTTTTTGGCGAGAGCTAACCCGGCGTAAGGGTGAATGTCACTGAAATAAGCTGAAATTGACCTTCGCCAATCGCCAGAAGCCTTGATATACCGTAGGGTGGGCACTGCCCACCAGCCTTAAATCAGTGCCATTCGGCGTAAGGGTTGATTTCAAAGCTTGCAGCGTAGTGCCGAATTTACGTTTGTTTCGGGGACAGACTCGGCTACCGCGCAGGGGAAGCCGCCCTGCTGGAGCCAGGATTCCGGCGGGGATAAAATTTACAGCTAGTTTGTGGCCGCACTTCGCTTGACCCACGCTACAAATTGATACTGCCTAAATTTGTATCGCATCAAGACTAAGGAATCCAAAAATTAGACTAGATAAAAGCTTCGCCGGTCTTACCTTGAGACGACTCGGTGTTGATGATGAGGACTTAGGGGGGCACTGCAAGCTGGCGTTAACCTGCCTTGCCCAAGCACTAAGAGTAATCCAACTTAAAAGTTATCCAACCGAGATTCCTCCCGTTGGTTCT
>CAZPYG010000125.1:0-15275 GCA_964590465.1 uncultured bacterium
TGGAGCTTTCCCTTAGGCAAAACTCCACTTCTGGACTTGGACAAGGTTTATTTAGGGCCGTCAGCCTTAAACGGATAGTAACCGAGAGAATCTAGAACTCAGTAACCCTGTATCTAGCCGCAACAAGAACCGATCTATTTCTATCCGGCAGAAAGAAAAAACTGTTAATTTAATAAGTTTTGCAACCCCCTTGATTCAGCCCTTGGAAAGATTTCGAGGGGGCTATTTATCTATACCGTTTAATCCATAGGAGTTGAACCAGGTCCAACTTCGGATGTTTTGCCTTTTCCTTAATCCAGTAGCCATCCCTGAGGTAAACAATTTTCGATACTTCCTTGCTCCTCAATCTTTGACTTTCCCTATCACTACAGGAGAATGAATCCACATGACTTATAACGACCGACCCAGGGGAACAACCCCTACCTCTGAATATCGCGAAGACTACACCATGCCCCAAACGATGAATGCCCGCATTGATTACCACGATCGGGTGCGGTGGGGTCCGATTATCGCCGGGATTGTGATCACCATTGCCTCCCAACTGATTTTAAGTTCCCTGGGTGCAGCTATTGGCCTTTCTTCTGGGTCCATTGGCTGGGGTGTTGGCATCTGGGCGGTGATTAGCCTGCTGATTTCTTTGTTCATTGGCGGTTGGGTGATGGCCAGCACCTGCGGTCCTATGAATAAGAAAAGCGCTTTGCTGAACGGTGCCATTCTCTGGGCGGCTACTTTAGCTGTAAGCGGTTGGCTACTGGCCAGCGGCGTATCTGGCACCTTTGGCATTGCCGCCTCGGCCTCCGGAACGGTGCTCGACCAGGTGCAACAGCCCGGTGGGGTTGACATTCCAGCAAACCCCGGCGCGGCAGTACCCAATATCCCCGCGGCTCAGGTGCAGGATTATGCGGCCCGAGCCAGCTGGTACTTTTTGTTTGGCTCTTTGCTGGGGCTGATTGCCTCTTTGATTGGCGCTACCGCTGGTGCCCGTAGCCCCAGAGCCCACCGGGACGATGTCAGAGCCTAGTATCTCTGTGTTTTCATTGTTCTTCATCAAATATCAATTTGGAGGTATTTCCCATGACTGCAGGACTGAAAGCTCAAGATGTCGTCAGCAATTTGGAATATGATTGGCTGACCGTCATGCAGAACAAAGCTGAAGCCATGCAGGCCTACGACAAGTACATGCAAGATGCTCGCGAAGCGAACGCCCAAGACTGTGTAGAGCTTTTTGCAAAGCTTAAGCAGACTGAGGCAGATCAAATCAAAGAGATTCGTGAGCATTTGAAGCATTCCATGCCCGGCAGCTAACGCTGGTTTGCTACAAACCAACTGCCACTATAAAGATGGCCAGGGTCAGGCTCACGAAGCATATTTAGGTCAAATACGCTTCGGGGCTGGTTCTGGCCTATGTCTGTGACAAAAGCCCCTCGACACCTATGACTCAAACAATTCATCCCTTGACTCGGTCTTCAGCTTCGACAAAGCCTCTAGAAGCCCTATTGCCGTAGTTTTTGACGTTGACGAAACCCTCGCCCCTGATGCCCTGGATGGGTTATTGAATTACATCATTACTGCCAGCGGCCAAGAAACAGTGGACAGCAGCGGGCAGGCTTTTGCCTATGGGGACGCGCCCACGTAGGAAAGTAGAACGTCGGATGATGTTAATGACTAGTTCACCAGGGGCTGAACGGCCAAATCTTCGTAAGCAAGGTCAGGATCAGCCCAGTGGGTTTCCCGCAGAAACTCCTCAAAAGTCGATAGCAGGCCGGGAAACTCCTCTCGCAGTTTGCCCACATCGGCCTGGTAACCTTCTTTGCGGTACCACTGAATCAGGTCGTAGAGGGACTTGCGAAGCAGCAGCAGGAAAATCCAGGGGGGCACTTGCTGGTGTTTGACCGGCTGTTCCTGAACCCGCGAAAACACCCTCGCCATGTGTTCAGGGGTCAGGACATCCCCGGCTCACTCAATGGCCCGTCCAACATACCGCTCCCCCTGCTGCATAACCGACGCAGCCACTCGTCCTACATCCTTAGTGGAAACCAGATTTCTGAGCCGCTGCGGCTACTCGTTTTGCCCGCTCGACTTCGGCGGGATCAGCTGTGCTGTAGTCCCCTGAAATGGCGTGGCAGTAGACATGGGAAACATCAGCAAAGGCAGCCTCCAGGGAATCGGGAGCATCCAGATCGGCTTCGACCAGATCTATTCCCGCCTGATCCAGGTGGGCCAGGGCCGGACGCGACAAATCCACCTGGCGGGTCATGGCCTTGAGGTTCGTCTGGCGCTGTTCCAGGAAGCCCTGTAAGGCTCTTATGCCGGTACCTCCGGTAACGCCAATCAAAAGTATTTTGCTCATCGGCAAACCCAACCCTGGTTTCTTTCTAACCTGTGTAGATTGATGACTTCCATTGAGGGAGGGGCCCCCCAAGGGGCACGCTGAAGGCTGAAGATATCACGGTAAGTTTGTGATGGAGGAGGGGCAATGGATAAAGTAATCACTATGAGTTTCTCTTGGGTGGTCCTCCATCCCTCATTATGCCAAACCTAAAAAAGACCCCTGTAGCATCCAGGAAAAGGGAGAACAGTGCATCGCTTGCTAGCCAGAGCCCCGTTAAGGCTGATTCTGATTGTTCCCTTTGTGGCTCAAATTTCGGCAGCAGTGGGCTTAACAGCATGGCTGTCGATTCGCAACGGTGAGCAGGCCGTAAATACAGTCGCCAGTCAACTGCGGCAAGAAACGACGGCACGCATTAACGATGATATTCATGACCTGCTCTCCACCACTCGGGCCGTTAACGATCTCAGTGTGAAAACGATTCAGCGGGAGAATCTGGACCTGACGAATATCCGCTCTGTGCAGGAAACCTATTGGGACTATATCAATACCTTTCCAAAAATTCTGGGCATCGGGCTGGGCAATACCACGGGCGACATTTTGGCAATGTTTCGGCGCATCGAAAATGGCGAAACCCTCTATTTTCTGGAGTATTCCAGTCCAGAAACCCAGAACCGGTACACCAGCCTGCGGCTAGATAGCCAGGGACGAGTGAGCCAAACTGAGGTGACCGATCAGCAAATTGATGCCAGACAAAGACCCTGGTATAAAGCGGCTTTGGAGGCCCAGGGGCCGGTCTGGACCGACGTTTATACTTCTGTGAGCCAGGTTGAGGGGCATGCTCTGGCCATGAATGCCTCTCAGCCGATCTATGGGGCTGATGGGCAGCTGCTGGGGGTGACCAGCGTCATTCTGGATCTGGGGCAGGTTAGCCAGCTTCTGGAAACCATTGAGCTGAGCCCATCGGGGCAGATCTACATCGTGGAGGCCAACGGGTATTTGATTGGCAGTTCCGATGGCTATAATCCCGTGTTGGTCAGTGGCAAGGGGGTAGACCGATTATTGGCTATAGAAAGCAAAAGCCGACTAATCCGTGAATCGGCAGATTATCTAAATACCTTATTCGAGGGCAGTCTTAAGTCCGTTAACCAACCGCTGCAACTGGACTTTACCCTGGAGGGTGAGCGACAGTATCTGCAAATCACCCCGATTTTCGCCAATGACCAACTGCAGTGGTTTACCGTTGTGGTGGCTCCAGAATCTGACTTTATGGCGCAGATCCATGCCAACACCCGCAACACCCTGTTGTTATGCATTGCGGCCCTGGTCCTGGCTACGGGCATCAGTATTCTCACCGCCCGCTGGGTCACTCGCCCCCTGGTACGACTCAATCAGGTTGCCAAAGACATTATCCAGGGATCTTTACAAGCCACCCAACTGGAAAAGGAAACCACCCCTACCGCCAGCCGCGAAGTGAGTGAGCTAATCCGCTCATTGAGTCAGATGACGCGACAGATTCAGTCGTCTTTCGCTGCTTTGCAGGCCAGTGAAGCGAATTTTAGAAGTGTGGTAGCCGGGGTTCCGGGGGCAATTATTCGCTATGTGTTGCGACCGGATGGCTCGAATCAGGTCATGTTTTTGAATGCTGGATGCTACGAGCTGTGGGAGATCGAACCAGAGACGGCAGAACAGGATGACAGCGTACTGTGGGAAACAATTCACCCTGAGGATATCCAGGGGATGCAGGCGTCTGTGCTGGAATCGGCCCGTACCCTGGAAACCTGGTTCTATGAATGGCGAATTATCACTCCGTCGGGGCGGTTAAAGTGGCTACAGGGCACCGGCAAACCCACCCGTAAGCCCAATGGCGAGGTATTTTGGGGGACGGTGATCCTGGATGTAAGCAAACGTAAAGCCGCAGAACAGGCTCTCAAAGTCCAACGAGACTTCAACGAACTGATAGCCCATATCACCAGCCGCTTTGTTGATCTTAACCCGGTCCACCTGGATGCCGAAATCAACCGAGCGCTACAAGACATCGGTGAAGTTACCGGGGTAGATTCCAGCTACATCTTCACCCTCCATGAAGCTGCCCAGAGCTTCAGCATGACCCACGAGTGGTGCCGCCCCGGTTGTCTAAGCAAGTTTGCTGACGCACAAAATATTCCCTTCGCCGCATTTCCCTGGCACATGGCCCTGCTGAAGCGCCGGGAGATTCTCAATGTTCCCCAGGTTGCCGATTTACCCGCAGAAGCGTCCATTGACCAGGCCGGCTGGCAACGGGTTAATGTCGTGGCTGTTCTGGCCGTGCCGCTGATTCAAAGATCGGAGGTCACCGGATGTATGGGGTTTGCTTCCTTTAGCCGGCCAATGATTTGGGAAGACGAAATCATTCGGTTGCTAAACGTTTTGGGCCAAACCATCGCCAATGCCCAGAAGCAAGCCCAGGATGACCTGCGGTTGATCAATGGGGAAGAACGGTTGCGGTTAGCTCTAGATGCCACCAATATGGGCATTTGGGAATGGGATATCGTTAATAACCGGTTGATCTGGGATGAACGCACCCGTAAACTCTATGGGGTTGACCCTGGCGACTTTGGCAACGTCTATGAAGCCTGGGAAGCCAGGGTACACCCGGATGATTTACCGATGGCTCGGGCCATGGAACAAAGCGCCCTGGCAGGGGGGCGGGACTATGGGCTGGAATTTCGAGCGATCTGGCCCGATGGCACTGTTCACAATATTATGTCCTATGCCATTGTGCAGCGGGATGGCGATGGAAAGCCGTTACGCATGGTCGGGGCTGACCTGGATATTAGCGATCGCAAACAGGCCGAAACCCAACTGCAAGATTTAACTGAGCGTTTGGGCCTGGCCATTAAAGCGGCTGACATGGGCATCTGGGAATGGGATATGGTCAACGACCGTCTGCACTGGGATGAGCAGATGTTTGAACTCTACAAAATCCACCCTGAAGACTTCGGCAACGTTGATCAATCCTGGCGATCCAGAGTACATCCCGACGACTTGCCTGCCATCAAAGCAATCCAACAAAAGGCGTTAGCACGCTTAGAAAACTATAAAGTAGAATTTCGCATTTTCTGGCCCGATGGCACCATCCGGCATATTGCAGCCTATGCCCTGATTCAGTTAGATGCTGACGGAAAGCCCGTGCGCATGGTGGGGGCCAATCGGGATATTAGCGATCGCAAACAGGCAGAAGAGCGGTTAATTTACAGTGCCCTTCACGATGCCCTCACCGATTTACCCAACCGCCCATTACTCACCAGTCGATTAGAGTCAGCAATTCAAAGGGCGCAGCGATCCAGCACTTATCACTTTGCCGTGCTGTTTCTCGATTTGGATCAATTCAAAGTCATTAATGACAGCCTGGGGCATCTAATCGGGGATGGGTTATTGATAAGAATTGCCCAAAAACTCCAGAGTACAATTCGACCAACCGATTTGGCGGCCCGTTTGGGGGGAGATGAATTCATCATTCTGCTAGAAAACATTACAGACATTCAAGCCGCCATTGCAATGGCCGAATGCCTGCGAGCCGAGTTTAACAATGCAATGGTGATCGATGGCCATAGCGTTTTCATTACTACCAGCATCGGCATCGTCTGGGGCACCCAAGCCTACACTGACGCCTCTGACCTACTGCGGGATGCCGACATTGCGCTCTACCGTGCCAAAGCTCAGGGGCGGGGCAGATACGAAATTTTTGACGTCGACATGCATGTTCAGGCGGTAAAACGCATGACCCTGGAACATGACCTGCGGGTTGCGGTCGATCAGCAGGAATTCATCCCCTACTACCAGCCCATCGTCGATCTCAACACCCGACGGCTGATTGGGTTTGAAGCCCTGATCCGCTGGCCGCATCCCACTCGGGGCTTTATTTCGCCCGCCGACTTTATTCCGGTGGCTGAAGAAACCGGACTGATTCTGCCGATCAGTCGCTGGGTGCTGCAGTCAGTCTGTGAGCAAGTCGCCACCTGGCAACGCCAGTTTCCAGACATACAGGATCTGAGGGTCAGCGTTAATCTCTCTGGGCAAGATCTGCGGCAACCCAATCTGGTTGAAACCGTGCAGCAAATTCTCAAGCAGGCTCAGTTCTCCCCCACCTTATTAACCCTGGAAATTACCGAGAGTATGCTGATTGAAAACGTCGAAACCGCCATCGACCTGCTCGGGCAATTAAGGGAACTGGGCATTTGCATCAGCATTGATGATTTTGGCACCGGGTACTCGTCCCTGAGTTATCTTTACAACCTGCCTGCCGACTATCTCAAAATCGACCAGTCGTTTGTGGGCCATATGCAGCCCCATGACAGAAACTACAAAATTGTGAAGGCCATTATCAGCCTCAGTGACCAGTTGCAGATTGCTGCCATCGCCGAAGGGATTGAAACCGTTCAACAACTGGAATGGTTGCAACACCTTGGCTGTGAGCAGGGGCAGGGCTATTTGCTGTCTAAACCTCTGGCCCCTGAAGCCGTCGCCACCCTCCTGGCAGCAGGGCGAACGATGGATTGGGTTTCAGGGGATTAGGGCAGTAGCCTGACGACATTGCAGAGGCATGGGGGATAAAGATGCACGGGGGGCGAGCAAACCAGCGGTCCGGGGTTTGTGGTGGGCATACTGAATCCATCAATGGCCTATGCTAATGCTGGACTAGGAGACAGGCCAGCCCGGTGATGTTGGATGGATGAGATTAGACATATGCGATGAACAAGAAAATTCGCCAAGGCAGCCTGATTCTGTTATGCTGCGTCTGCTGTTTTTTAATCATCCTGCCCGGATTTCCTCAACTCCCTCCGGCAGCTCCCCATATCCTCTTCATCAACTCTTACCATCGGGGCTACTCCTGGAGCGACGGCATTGAGGAGGGGTTGCGCCAGCGATTGGCCGAGGCCGACCCAGCCATCGAGCTTTCCATTGAATTTCTGGATAGCCGCCGATTTAACTACGGCAGGCAAATGGCCTATATCGCCCAGGCGATGGTGGTGAAATACACCGACTACCGGCCTGATCTGGTCATTGTTGCGGACAACGCCGCCTTTGATTTTGCCATTCAGTATCGTCCGCAGTTGTTTGCCGATATTCCCATTGTGTTTTGTGGCTACAACAACTTTCGTCCTGATGTATTGGCTGGCATGGGCAACATCACCGGGGTGAATGAGGAAATTGCCATCATGGATACGGTGAACATGGCCCTGCAGGTTCATCCCCAAACGGATACCCTGGCCTTTATTCTGTCTACCGGGGAAGAAAGCAGCCAGCGCATTAAGGAAGTTGCCGACCAGTCAGTTTTGCCCGAGCTGCGCCAGCAATTTCAAGTGGTTACCCTGGAAGATGCTTCGGTGGAGGAAATTGAGCAACGCCTGGCCAGTTTACCCGCCGATACCCTGCTGTTTCTGAGTGGCCAGGCCACGAACCGGGGCAATGGTCGGGCCTTGTCGCCTGCTGAAAATGGCCATTTGATTACTCAAGTCAGCCCCTTTCCGACCTATACGTTTTGGGATTTTCATCTAAATCAGGGGGCCATTGGTGGACGCATCATCACCGGGCCTGAGCAGGGAAAATCTGCGGCAGACCTGGCCCTACGGATTCTGGCGGGAGACTCAGCCGATCACATCCCGGTGGTAATGACCACCCCAACCCTGGATATTTTTGACTACGAAGTCATGACCCGGTTTGGGATTAAGGCCAGAGATTTACCGCAAGATGTCCAAATTCTGAATCAGCCTGTTTCAGTCTGGAGCCAGTATCGGTGGCAAATAGTTGGCGTTCTGGCGTTAGTTGCGGTGCAAACGCTGTTTATTGGGTTGCTGCTCAGGCTCGTCCGTGAACGTCGGTTGGCCCTGCGGGCCCTGGATAAAGAACGGGAACATCTGGAGGAACGAGTTACAGAACGTACGACCGAACTCCAGGTCGCCAATGCCCAACTGGCTCGGTTAAGCACCACCGATGCGCTAACGGGTTTGGCGAATCGCCGCCAGTTTGATCAGGTCTTAAAGCATGAGTTTTTACGCATGCAGCGCTGCCATCATCCGCTGTCCCTGATCATGTTGGATGTCGATCATTTCAAGGGATTCAATGACTACTACGGCCATGTCATGGGGGATGTGTGCCTGCACCGCATCGGCCAGGCCATAGACCAATCTGTCTGCCATACACCGGACTTAGCCGTTCGCTACGGTGGGGAAGAGTTTGCGATTATTTTGCCAGAAACCACCTTCCATGAGGTTAAGGTACTTGCCGAGCGCATTCGTACCCAAATTGAACAGTTACAAATTCCCCATACCTGTTCCGAAACCGCTGACTATGTCACCGTCAGTCTTGGGGTTGTGACCGTAGAGGCTGGTGTCGTCTACACCATGGAAGAAGTTGTGCAACTGGCAGATAAACAACTTTATAAGGCTAAGATGATGGGTCGCAATCTGGTCCTGGCTACAAAGCTGGGCTGTGCGACATGGTCTCATAACGCTTCGAATGGTCAGGATTAATCAGGGGAGCGGAGAAGCAAGGGGGCGATAGTCGGCAGGCGATGGGCAGCATCCCTACTATCGGTGATACACAAAAAAGCTTTGAGTCTCAAACTGCTCTACAGCAAATTCAAAACTCAAAACTATACTCTCTAACCTCTTTCTTTCAGGTTATGGGGGGAATTTTGAGGCAGCATCTTTCTCAAGAGAGGAAATGCTGGCACCTGTTTCTCAGGAGAGAGGACTGGGATAGTTTCAACCTTGTAGACCCAATTCCCTATTTTCGGTTGCCGCTGGCTACCGGAGCAGGTCCTGTTCACCCCTGCCGCTTTGGATGAACGGTGGGGACAGCAGATTCTGAACCGGGTGCAAGCCTTTGACCTTGAATGCCCACCATACCGAGCATGGTGGGCAAGCAGGGATTTTACCCAATGCCGAAGGATGTATGGGGAATCTCCTCCCTCTGTTTTGGGGCTGATGGCTCTTCAACTTGACGCAGAAGAGCCATCATAATTTACGCAGGTTTTATGGCTGCTTTAATGCTTTGGCCGGTTGGTAGTAAATCTCTGAGCCTTCATCGGCAATGAAGTGGCAGTCTTTGTAAGACTTGAAAAAAGCCCGCCAGACAGGCACATTCGACTTGCGATAATAGCTCCCCAGGAGGGGCTTAATGGCTGCGGTGGCATCCTGCAGGTAGTAATGGGGCATGTTGGAGAAAATGTGGTGGGCAACGTGGGTGCCAATGTTGTGGTGAATCCCGTTAATGAACCCATAGTCACGATCAATCGTTGACAACGCCCCCTTTAAGAAATACCAGTCATCGCCCCGGTACCAGGGAATATCGGCCTCGCTGTGGTGCAGGAACGTGACCAGATCGAGCCAAATGACGAATATGACATAGGGCACAACGTACAGCTTGACCACCGGCATGACCCCAAAGGTAAGGGTTGCAACCGCCAGCAACACCACCATGGCAATCCACCAGGTGGTACTCGTCCTGACGTTTTGGCGTTCAGACGGTTTGAATAACGGACTCTGGGGGTTAAAGTGGGATCCCTTCCTGCCGGGAGACCGCATGAACAGGTAAACCGGATAGGCCAGCAAATTGGCGTAGTAGCGTACCCCTTTTTCCAGAAACGTCATCTGCCGATAGTGGCTCTCGACAATGGGATACCAGCTTTCATCTGTCTCAATATTGCCTGTGTTGGAGTGGTGGGTGCGATGGCTAATGCGCCAGCCGTGGTAGGGCACCAGGATAAATGTATGGGTTATGTGGCCAACTAAATGATTCAGCCACTTGTATCGAGAAAATGAACCGTGGCCACAGTCGTGGCCAACCACGAATAAGGCCCAGAACATGGTGCCCTGGGCCAGCCAATACATGGGATAGAACCACCATTGGTCAATGCTGGCAGCCAGGAAGAATAAGCCAGCGACCACCCCTACATCCCAAAGGGCATAGGCCAGGGAACGGGCGGTATTGGGTTGAAAGCAGTGGTCAGGAATGGCTGCTCGCACATCCGCGAGGGTGAAAGGCAAATCATGGCGAGAAGAATTCAGTGAGCGATCGTTGCGAGACTCACCCAAAGGGATAACAGGCGTAGTTTGCACTTTAAATTTCTTTACAAATTAATGGCTTCGCCATCTTACCCCGTCAAGGTCCCCCTCAGGGTGGATGTGTTGCTTGGGATGCTTGTCAGTTCTCAAGCGTTGGGCAAGCAGAAATTTTGCATAAAGCCTGGTGGAGGTGTTGTGATTTTTAAGATACAAGGGGCATTCGCGGTTCCCAGCTTGAGACAACCCCTCTAGGCGTTGCCACCGAACCGCAATGCAACGCTTACGATGGCGAGAAGCTGCTTCTGGGATAAGTTCGGTGCATTAGGGCCAGGGCAGGCGTGCTTGCAGCGTTTTCCGATTAGCTGCAGGCTGGGCATGCACTCTATGGGATTTTTATCTAGGCGGGTAGTTCCAGAGCAACCGATCCAAAAGCCAACGAAAGAATAAGGGTTTGAACAAAACCGATGGATTATTGATAAAACCTTAAGTAGAGTAAACATCGGTGGTTTAAGCACGAGGGCAATGGCTCAGCTTGTAGCAACACTCCCAGACGGTAAGATTTGCGACTTCATCGATCAGAAGATTCGCAATGATACGCCTGAAGAATATGTGCGGCAAAACATTGAACGCCGTCTGGTATACGAATTGGGTTACTTGCCTGAGCAGATTGAGGTCGAGTACCCGATCAAGCAGGGCAGTAAGACGGTTCGGGTTGACCTGGCCATCTTTAAGGAGGGCGTACAGCACGAACAAGAGAATATCTGGATCATCATTGAGTGCAAACGGGATACCGTCCAGCCAACAGCTGGTAAAGATGGAGAATTACAGCTTAAGTCTTACCTATCTGCCTGCGATAACTCCGAATGGGGCATGTGGACGAATGGCAAACAGAAACGTGTGTTTCGCCGCGTCAAAACTGAAGAAGGGGTTATTTTTGAAGAACCCAATGATATTCCCTCTAAAGACGGCAGTATTGATGAGGTGGACCGCCCTACCCGTGACTCGTTGAGAAATGCGGTAGGTGACAACTTGCTGTTCTCGTTCAAAATTTGCCATGACCATATTTATGTGACCGATGGCTTACAAAAGCAGCCTGCCTTTTTTGAGTTGCTCAAGGTTATTTTCTGCAAAATTCATGATGAAAGGAACTTTCCAAACCCATTAGAGTTTTATGCGACGGCAAAAGAGAAGAAAAATAATGATGGTCGTCTAACCGTCTTTAACAGGATCAGCAAGATTTTTGATGCTGTTAAAAAGCAGTATCCGGCGATTTTTGACAAAAACGATTCTATTAAGCTACAACCTCGATCGTTGGCCTACATTGTAGGTGAGCTTCAACGGTACAGCTTTTTAAGTACAAATATTGACGTTAAAGGAAAAGCCTACGAAGAACTGGTTGGGGCAAACCTGAGAGGTGATCGGGGCGAATTCTTCACCCCTCGCAATGTTCAGAAAATGACCATTCAGATGCTTTCGCCAAAAGTAACTGATAAAATTCTGGATCAGTCTTGCGGTACAGGCGGCTTCTTAGTCATTGCCATGAATGAAGTGATAGAGAAGCTTAAAGAACAGACTAAGAAACATGTTGGACGTGTTGCAGAGGAATCAGGAGTATGGCGCGATGCCTTGAATGACAGCATCAGGGCGACAGCGAAGAAAAACTTTTTTGGCATTGATATCAACCCTGATCTGGTCAAAGCCACCAAAATGAATATGGTGATGAATAACGATGGATCAGGCAATATCTTTAGGCAAGATTCTTTACTACATCCTCACCAGTGGCAAAGCGATTTTAAGAAGCAGTTTGCTAAAGCCCTGGATATTGACCCAGGCGATCTGCGGAATGAGCATTCTTTAGGTCATTTTGATGTGATTGCGACGAATCCGCCGTTTGGATCTAAGTTGCCGATTAAGGATGAAGAAACACTCAGGCAGTATCAGCTCGGCCATGTGTGGCAAGAAACGGAAAATGGTTGGGAGCCTACGGAGCAACTGCAATCTTCAGCGCCACCAGAAATTTTGTTTATTGAGCGGTGCTGGCAGTTTCTAAAGCCAGGTGGACGCATGGGCATTGTGTTGCCAGATGCGATCTTGGGTGCCCCTGGTTTAACCTACGTGCGTCACTGGATGATTAAGCATTGCCGGATTGTTGCGTCGATTGATCTGCATCCAGATACCTTTCAACCCCGCAACGGTACTCAAACTTCGGTCCTGATTTTGCAAAAGAAAACCGAAGACGAAATCAATCGCGGGCTGATGCCCGACTACGAAATCTTTATGGCACAGGTCAAGGCGATCGGCCATGATAAACGAGGTAACACCACTTACAGACGTAATGAGGAAGGGGAAGAGATACTGGTACCAACCAACCCTGAATCAATTCCGTTGATTGAGCGAACGGCTACAGGAGAGGGGGTTGCCAGACCAATGCCGCCGCAGAAGGTTGAGGATGACGATACCGGCAAGGTAGCAGAAGAGTTTATTGAGTGGAAACAGCAGGTGGTGCTGGGATGGTAAATTTCGCCTTTCAACCCGACTACACCCCGATCTCGCCTCCAGCAGAAGAGGTCGAGAAGCTTTCGACTACGATTAAACTTAGTGAAGTATTGAATGCAGGAAATCGTTTAGAAGCTTCGGCCTTTAGCATCGAAGCCCATAATGCGTAATGCGGTAACAGCTTTGAACAATAGTGGTTTACAACTTATCTCGCTGTATGGCGCAGAAGGGCTTTGCCAAGAGGCTCATAATGCTTTTCGCTTTAAACGAATATATGTAGATGCGAAGCACGGTGTTCCATTCCTTTCGAGTTCAGAAATTATCAGCCTTAGACCCCAAACAGATCGATATTTAAGTCGAAAGTACACCCGCAACTTAGAAACGCTACTAATCCAAAAATGGGATGTTCTCGTTTCTCGTTCTGGGACAATTGGCAACATAGGTTTAGCCACTGAAAGCTTTTCAAATCAGGCTCTTTCAGAAGACGTAATTCGTATTTGTTCAGAAGATCCCGATACAGCGGGGTTTATTACCGCTTTCCTTCGAAGTCGCTATGGTCGGCCTCAATTAACGCAGGCGACCTATGGTTCTGTCATTGTTCACATTGAACTCGAACATCTTGAAAGAGTTCTGATTCCTAACTTGCCGCCGATTCGACGAATTGCGATTGGACGATTGATGTGTCAAGCTGGAGAGTTGCGCGATGAGGCAAACCAATTACTTGATCAGGCCGATCGCCTTCTCCATGAACGCTTAAAGCTACCCTATCTCAAAGATATTGCCCCTAGTGGCAAAGCGTCTGCCATTGCCATTGCCAAAGTCAAAGCCTCTGAACTCATGGGGCGCTTAGAGGGCAGCTTTCACAACCCCGTTGCCCGTGCTGCTGAGCAGCAGTTGAAGCAGCTCTCGGTTGAAGTGACAACTGTTGGCGACCCTAGAGTTACCAAAGAAATTCGACCAATCACAAAGTTCAGAAAGCGTACCTATGTCGAGAAAGGGGGAATCCCGCTTTTAAGCAGCAAGCAAGTCTTTCAGATTGATCCGATTGATGTTAAGCGACTGGCTAAAGGCGCACATACAAAAGATTTGCCAGAGATTCAGCTAGAGGAAAACATGATTCTAGTGACTCGTTCTGGCACAATTGGGCGAGTTCAAATCGTGCCTGCTTACATGGCACAGTGGACAGCCAGTGAACATGCAACACGATTCCTTGCTGCTAATGATTTGAATGCGGGTTATCTCTATGCTTGGTTGGCTTCTGATTACGGGCATTGCTTGATAACGCGGAATTCTTATGGCTCAGTCATCCTAGAAGTTGACAAAGAGATGTTTGCATCTGTTTCAATTCCACTACCAGAAGCCAGCATTCGAGATGAAATTGGCAATCTTGTTCTCAAAGCCAATGAACTTCGAGATCAGGCCTGGCGCAATGAGCAACAGGCAATTTCTAAACTAGAGAGCTTAATTGCAGGCAAGTCTAACCCTGAAAGCGCAATTCAAGATTCAGATACGATTTCGCTAACAAATATAACCTACGACCCCAATGCCATACCAATATGGGAGCTAGCCGAAAAACTATCCGCTACGATACCCGACGAAGAATGGGCTAAACTTCCTACTGACTTGGCACGCAATTTTGACCATTACCAGCAACAAAGGGACGATACGTGAGGTTTGTGTTTGCAGATACGGGTTACTGGGTCGCACTGCTTAATTCTCAAGATGACTTACACCCAAAGGCGAAACATTTATCCAAATCCTTACAGCCTGTTCATATCGTAACCAGTGAGGTGGTCCTGACAGAAGTGCTCAACGATTTTTCAAAACGCGGTGAGCTTTTTCGGAAACTCGCAATCCAGTTAATTGCAGACCTACGTCTTCACACCAACACGACGATTATTCCTCAGACGAGCCAACAATTTGATGATGCTCTCCGGCTTTACTCCCAAAGACCCGATAAACAATGGAGCCAGACTGACTGTGCCTCTTTCAACATTATGGGAGAACACGGCATGATGGAAGCCTTAGCCTATGACAAGCACTTTTCGCAGGCGGGTTTTGTTCCCCTAATGCGGAACTGCCAAACCCAATTTTCAGGAAAGGGTTAGCCTGGAAGATACCCCCTCATCGGCACGCACCTTCCAGGATTTTCGTTTCGCCTCTTATTTCGATTGTAAGTCGCGCTTCAGCAGGCTAAACACCTCCCCCTGTTCCGGAGTAATCAAAATCCCCGACTCTGGTATCGTCACCAACCGGCTCCACTCCCGCTGCTCCGCATACCTCAACAAATGCAGGTGGTTAATCGCCCCTCGCACCCCATCCGGCGACCCAATCACCAGATGGCGCAACCGCTCCCGCCCCGGCTGGGCCTCCGAATTGGCAAGCAACAGCGGACTCTT
>CAZPYG010000126.1:0-15239 GCA_964590465.1 uncultured bacterium
CCCATCACCCCACCACCCCATTACCCCTCTTCCTGTTCGCCAAAAAGCCTTCGGCTACAGCTTCGAAGAACTCCGGATGCTGCTCAAGCCCATGGCCCAAAACGGCGTGGAAGCCATCGGTGCCATGGGCACGGACACACCCCTGCCAGTGCTGTCCAACAAGCCGCGGCTGCTGTACGACTACTTCCATCAGCTGTTCGCCCAGGTAACGAACCCGCCCATCGACTCCATCCGGGAGGCCATCGTCACCTCGGCGGAGACCACCATCGGCAGCGAGCGTAACCTGCTGAAACCTGAGCCAGAAAGCTGCCACCTGGTGAATCTGAAGACGCCAGTTCTGACCAATGGCGAGCTGGCCAAGCTGAAGCAGTCCAAGGACTTCCCCTCCGTCACTCTGCCCATTTTGTTCAATCCCAAAGAGGGCGCAGCGGGGATGGAGGCGGCCCTGGACCGCATTTGTCAGGCCGCAGACAAGGCCATCGCCGAGGGCAAGAGCATTATCATCCTATCCGACCGGGATGTGGATCAGACCCATGCGGCCATCCCCGCCCTGCTGGCGGTTTCAGGTTTACACCACCACCTGATTCGTAACGGCACCCGTACCCGCGTCGGCCTGGTGCTGGAGTCTGGTGAGCCTCGGGAAGTCCACCATTACGCCGTGCTGATCGGCTACGGCTGTGGAGCCATCAACCCCTATCTGGTGTTCGACACCATTGAGGGCATGATTGAAGACGGTCTGCTGACGGATATTGACGCCAAAACCGGCTTCAAAAACTACGCCAAGGCCGTGGTCAAAGGGGTGATCAAAATTGCCTCGAAGATCGGCATCTCCACCATCCAGAGCTATCGCGGCGCACAGATTTTTGAAGCCCTGGGTCTGAACCAGCCCGTCATCGACCAGTACTTTACCTGGACCGCATCGCGGATTCAGGGGGTCGGCCTGGACGTACTGGCCCAGGAAGCCATTGAACGCCACCGCCACGCCTTTCCCGACCGGCCCCAGGAGCAGGTCACCCTGGATGTGGGCGGCGACTACCAGTGGCGGAAAGAGGGCGAAGCCCACCTGTTCAGCCCGGAGGTGATCCACGGTCTGCAAAAGGCGGTGCGTACCGGCGATTACGAGGCCTACAAACAGTACGCCAAGGTCGTCAACGAGCAGGAGAAGCAGCTCTTCCGCCTGCGGGATCTGCTCCAGTTCAAGCAGCGGGAACCCGTTCCCCTGGAGGAGGTGGAACCGATTGAGGCCATCACCCGCCGGTTCAAGACCGGGGCCATGAGCTACGGCTCCATCTCAAAAGAGGCCCACGAATCCCTGGCCATTGCCATGAACCGCATCGGCGGCAAGTCCAACACGGGGGAGGGGGGCGAAGACCCCGAACGGTACACCTGGACCAACGAAAAGGGCGATTCGAAGAACAGCGCCATCAAGCAGGTGGCCTCGGGCCGGTTCGGCGTCACCAGCCTGTACCTGTCCCAGGCGAAGGAAATCCAGATCAAAATGGCCCAGGGGGCCAAGCCCGGCGAGGGCGGCCAACTGCCCGGACGTAAGGTCTACCCCTGGATTGCCAAGGTGCGCCACTCGACCCCTGGTGTGGGGCTGATTTCGCCGCCCCCCCACCACGACATCTACTCCATTGAAGACCTGGCTCAGCTGATCCACGACCTCAAGAACGCCAACCGCGATGCCCGCATCAACGTCAAGCTGGTGTCGGAGGTGGGGGTCGGCACGGTAGCCGCCGGGGTGGCCAAAGCCCACGCCGATGTGATCCTGATTTCCGGCTTTGACGGCGGCACCGGGGCCTCTCCCCAGACCTCCATCAAACACGCCGGTCTACCCTGGGAACTGGGCCTGGCGGAAACCCACCAGACCCTGGTGATGAACAACCTGCGCAGCCGGGTCGTCGTGGAAACCGACGGTCAGATGAAGACCGGACGGGACGTGGTGATCGCCGCCCTACTGGGAGCTGAAGAATACGGCTTCTCCACCGCGCCCCTGGTGAGCATGGGCTGCATCATGATGCGGGTCTGCCACCTGAACACCTGCCCGGTGGGGGTGGCCACCCAGGATCCGGAACTGCGGAAGCACTTCATGGGCGACCCCGACCATGTGGTTAACTTCATGCGGTTCATCGCTCAAGAAATCCGCGAGTGGATGGCCCAGCTGGGCTTCCGCACCCTGGATGAGATGATTGGCCGCACCGATGTGCTGGAACCGAAACAGGCCATCGACCACTGGAAGGCCAAAGGGCTGGATCTCACCCCCATCCTGCACCAGCCAGACGTGGGGCCGGACGTGGGGCGATACTGCCAGATTCCCCAGGACCATGGTCTGGAGACATCCCTCGACATGACGGTGCTGCTGGACCTGTGCAAAAAGGCCATCGAAAAAGGCGAAACGATCGCCGCTACCCTGCCCATCCAGAACGTCCATCGGGTGGTGGGCACCATCCTCGGCAACGAAATCACCAAGCGCCACTGGGAAGGACTGCCGGAAGACACCGTGCATCTCCACTTCCAGGGCAGTGCGGGGCAGAGCTTTGGGGCCTTTGTGCCCAGGGGCGTCACCCTGGAGCTGGAAGGGGAAGCCAACGACTACCTGGGTAAGGGGCTGAGCGGCGGCAAGCTGATTGTGTATCCCCCCAAGCGGTCTACCTTTGTGCCGGCGGAGAATATCATCACCGGCAATGTGGCCTTCTACGGAGCCACCAGCGGTGAAGCCTACATCCGGGGGCTAGCCGGGGAGCGGTTCTGCGTCCGCAACTCGGGCGTCCGAGCGGTGGTGGAAGGGGTCGGCGACCACGCCTGCGAATACATGACCGGCGGCAAAGCGGTAATCCTGGGCCGCACCGGACGCAACTTTGCGGCAGGCATGAGCGGCGGCGTCGCCTACGTGCTGGATGAAGCAGGGGACTTCCCCATCCGCTGCAACACCGAAATGGTAGACCTGGAGCCCCTGGAAGACCCGGAAGACATCCGGGAGCTGAACGACATGATTCAGCGCCATGTGGAGTACACCGACAGCAAACTCGGTGCCCGCGTGCTGGAGTACTGGGACCAGATGGTGCCCAAGTTCGTCAAGGTCATGCCCCGCGACTATAAGCGGGTGGTGCAGCACATCCAGAAAGCCCTGGCCGATGGCCTCACTGGCGACGATGCCCTGACCGCCGCCTTTGAAGAAAACGCCCGCGATATCGCGCGAATTGGAGGGAGTTAGAACCCCCGGTAGGGGCGGGGTCACCCCGCCCCTACTACCCGGCAAATGTATCAATCAGGGCCACAATTGCAGGAATCAAACTAGGGAGGACAACCACTGTAGCGGTAGCAATAATGATGGTGATGGCCATACGCACCATGTTGTCCGTACCCCGTTGAAAGGTATCGAACTTGTAATCTTGCCGATCTACTTTCTCAGAGAGTTCCTTGATGTCTTCACTTAACTCTTTCCGAACACTAGAAATTTCATTACTCAGTTCATTACGAACAGCATCAATGCCTTCACGTAGCTGGACTAGAGCGTCTCGAATATCAGCGTTGCTTGGATTGTCAGGTATCTGCACAGTGCTACCCAAAGGACTCATAACTCAATTCTAACCGGATACTCCCACCTCCCTTGCAAGAAAGGTACAGCTTATGAAGACCGTAGGGTGGGCATTGCCCACCACTCCTCTAAAAGGAGCAGGAATAAATATGACTCAGTTTCTCGACATCCAAACCGGCAGTGGCAACATATTCGAGGATCTAGGACTAGAAAATCCGGACGAACTGCTAGTCAAAGCAGAGCTTGCCCGCAAGATTAGCGGGATCGTCACCAGCCAAAATATGACTCAAGCAGAAGCGGCAGAGCTTTTGGGAATTGATCAACCCAAAGTGTCCGCATTGATGAATGGCAATATCAGGCATCTCAACGACACGATTGTTTCGCTTTTTAAATGCCCTTGGACGGGATGTAGAAATTGTTGTGAAGCCGAAGTCTTTATCGAAAGGTCAAACACGAGTCATTGCCTCATAACCTAGTCTCCCGTAGGTTGGGTAAAACGAAGTGGAACCCAACACAAACCCGGCAACTCTAAGACCGAAGATAACCTTGTCTGAATAGGTTAAGTGATGTATAAAGCAAAAGCCTTAATAGGAGAAAAAGCTGGCGAATTCATTTATGCCAAAGATCCTAGTCTGACTCATGACTTGTGTAAGTGTTGGAAACTATATTGTCCTGAGTGCAAGCAGTTTCTATATTTCAGTCAGTCTAAAGATCCTAAAAAAAGAAGAAGCTATTTTGGTCATTATGACTATCCAGATAAACGTTGTCCCGAGAGAATCCCGAATAACAACCTAAGCATCCAACAGACATCTTTGGCGGCATCTCATGAACAGGACTTAGAAACAGCAGAACTCTTTGTCGAAAATGTATGCTATGGAATTGACCTGGAGTTCTTCCAAAGTCAAGGCTTAGTAGGGCCTGAGGACAATTCTAGTTTAATCGCCTCCGGCATTGAATGGTTTCAAGACAACTTGCAGCATAAACTTAATGACTGGATCAACCATTACTGCAAAACCGTAGGTTTTCTTGACTGGCAAAATCCTGAAAGAGAAATTAATTACTTAATGGACTGGCTGTATGTCTTGGCAAGAAGAGACGATATCCTAAGAAGACTCGTTCAGTATTTGACTGCCAAATATCGTACTTCAACGATAAAAACAGAAGACATCCAGGCTGAATTCAATTGTTCATCACCAAACCCAAGCGAGGAAGAGTCAATTTGGCTGACTGGCTTGAAATTAATTATAGAAAGACTTGAAAATATTGCCACGACCGGAATAGAAAATATAACCCTGAGTATTTTAGAGAAACGACAATACATCCAATTCAAGGTTCCTGCATATGAGAAGCAGATCATTCGCCGAAGAAGATCGCGATGGACCCTTTGCGATAAGGATTTGCCTATTTTAATTGGTAGATCAGCTTCTGGAAAATCAGATTATATATTGTTTAATTCAGAATCTCCCAATCATTTCTCTTATCAAGTAGTTGGTGAATCAGAATCTTTGCAGGATTTCTCCAAAGAGGATGCTTTGATCTTGTATGTCGATGAAGATGATGATCTCGCATGCAAAGGTTTTATTGATAAGAGGCATCAGAAATCTCTTATAAGAGGTATTCATAAGGTTCTTTTTGACAGTTCAGGATGGTTGCTAGTGGTTACTCACAAAGAATTTGTTACGCAGGATATTGCTGGGAAGATAGCACAGCTTGCCTTAAAGCCTCAATACGAAGATTTAAGTCCATCTGAGGCTTTTGAAAAATTTAGACAAATTACTGTCGGGAGAAGTCCGTAGAATGGGCAAAGGTCGATAGACCGTGCCCATTACCGCAAAAACCCTTTTGATGGGCACGCTGCGCTTTGCCCATCCTACCCTTTCAAAAATCAGACACATTCAGGACAACCACCATGGGAAAACCAACCGGCTTTATGGAATATCTGCGGGAAGTGGCTGAAGAAGTCACCCCTTCTGACCGCATCCGCAACTGGGACGAGTTTCACCTCCCTATGCCCGACCAGCGACTGCAGACCCAGGGAGCCCGCTGCATGGACTGCGGCACCCCCTTCTGCCACACCGGCATGACCGTCAGCGGCATGGCCAGCGGTTGCCCCATCAACAACCTGATTCCCGAGTGGAACGATCTGGTCTACCGGGGGCGCTGGAAAGAAGCCCTGGACCGGCTCCACAAAACCAACAATTTCCCGGAATTTACCGGTCGGGTCTGCCCGGCCCCCTGCGAGGGAGCCTGCGTGCTGGGCATCACCAGTCCCCCCGTAACCATCAAAAACATTGAGTATTCCATCGCCGAGAAGGGTTGGGAATCGGGCTGGATCAGCCCTACTCCACCGCAAAAACGCACCGGCAAGAAAGTGGCAGTGATTGGTTCCGGTCCTGCCGGACTGTCCGCCGCCGCCCAGCTCAACTCCGCTGGCCACTGGGTCACCGTCTACGAACGGGCCGACCGTCCCGGCGGGCTGCTGATGTACGGCATCCCCAACATGAAGCTGGACAAGCAAAAAGTCGTCCAGCGGCGGTTGGACACCCTGGAAGCCGAGGGCGTCACCTTCGTCTGCAACACCGAAGTAGGCAAAGATGTGTCCTCCGACACCCTGATGAACGACTTCGACGCCGTCGTCCTCTGCACCGGCTCCACCCGTCCCCGGGACCTGCCCATTGAAGGTCGGGAGCTGAAGGGCATCCACTTCGCCATGGAGTTCCTGACGGAAAACACCCGGGCGGTGCTGGACGGCAAGATGGGAGACAACTACATCTCCGCTGCCGGTAAAGACGTGGTCATCATCGGCGGCGGCGACACCGGCACAGACTGCGTCGGCACCTCCATTCGCCACGGCTGCACCAGCGTCACCCAGCTGGAAATTATGCCTCAGCCCCCCGAAACCCGCTCCGCCGGGAACCCCTGGCCCGAATGGCCCAAGGTCTACCGCATGGACTATGGCCAGGAAGAAGCCGCCGCCATGTTCGGCAGCGATCCCCGCGCTTACCTGACCACCGCCACCAAATTTGAGGGCGACGAGAACGGCCACATTAAAGCCGTCCACACCGTGCAAATCGAGTGGGGCAAAGACGAAAATGGGCGGTTCATTCCCCAGCATGTGCCCGGCACCGAAAAGGTGATGCCTGCCCAACTGGTGCTGCTGGCCATGGGCTTCCTGGGGCCTGAGCAACCCCTTGTGGATGCCCTGGGCCTGGAGAAGGATAGCCGCAGCAATGTAAAAGCTGAGCACGAGCAGTACACCACCTCCATTCCCGGTGTGTTCGCGGCGGGGGACTGTCGGCGGGGGCAGAGCCTGGTGGTGTGGGCCATCAATGAAGGGCGTGGGGCGGCGCGGGAGTGCGATCGCTACCTGATGGGAGCCACTGAACTGCCCTAACTTCTTCTAAATCAGAAACCGGGTTTCTTAACCAGCTGCCCTAAATGAGGTTAGACACCAGCAGAAACCCGGTTTCTATACCAAGTCCAGCTCAAAATCTGTAGCTTTTCCTTAGTAAAATCCACCTCTGGACTTGGACAAGGTTTAAGTTGGTTTCAGCCCCTAAATGCCGCCCGTATCGCAGAAGCGGCTCTGTTAGAACAGTGGGAGAGAGCAATGAAAAATGAGTCGATTGAAATCGTGGGTTAAAGCAGATGAAATGGGAAGCGTGGCGATCTCTAGCCAACGATGACACTCACTGGCAAAACGTCGAAGAAAAGGGCCTATTAAAAGCTGAGCCTTTGGGTGACCATCGTCTTCAGCTGTGGTTTGAAGCAACGCTGGATGTGGCCATTTACGAACTAGACTTTATTGAACTGCGCCAGCTGCCCGAGCGCTTTTCCGGCTGGTATCGCCACTTCAGCAAATGGAGCAGTAAAACCCGTAAATAAGAGAAGAGATCGCCCGTTTCTGGCTTTTCCCCATTGCCTCAATTTCATCGAGCAAATTAGGCACATCCATCTCAGACAGCCGCCCCTCCGATAACAGGTAGGCGGTTTCCGTAAGCCACTGGTAGTAGTCGCGATCGTACAGAGTACTATCCATGAGATCGGCCTATAGGCATGAGTGGTCAGACTCAAATCGTCTCTTACGCCATATTTTGGCAGATGAACCCCCAATCAAGGGAGCCTGAATGGTGCCTGTCTTTGTTAATATCCCGTTTCTTAACTCTCCAGGTTACCCTTTCTCAAGCTACCTTGGAATCAGAGTTTGGCCTCAACGAAAGTAATCATCAGAAGCCACCGTTTTTTGACGATCTTTCCCGAACCCCCTTGTTGCTGTAGACCAACGCCCGTGATCCAGGAATTTCACATTTCGATTACCCCAACCCCAGGCGGGCAGGACAGCTACTGGTTGCGCACAGAAATTGTCGCCGCCGGGGTTCCCCTTGCCGAAGCCCAGGTGACCTGGCCAGTAGAGTCTTGGCTGCAGCAAGCAGAATCTCTATTCCAGGATCCCCTTCACACATTGCTCTCTCAATCTGCAATGGAAAGCAGTGGGGCCGGTTTTGAAGGGAAAAGTCAGGGGCAAGACCCGGCCTGGATTCAGTTGGGCAAATCCCTTTACCAGCATCTGTTTCAAGATCGCATTCGTGATAGCTGGCTGGCGGCCCAGGGCATCGCTCAAAATCGGCGTCAAACATTACGGCTGAGACTCGGCTTTAAAGATAGTCGGCTACAGCGGTTGCCATGGGAACTGCTCTACGGGGATGATCGCCCCCTCGCTACCGGGGTAGACGTCAGCCTTTGCCGCTATTACCAGGCATTGGGGGCGGCAGACCTGACCGCCATGCCATCCCTGCCTGAGGTCGATGAACCCGTTAATGTCTTGGTCGTCATTTCTGCCCCTGACGACCAAGAGCGACTATCCCTGCGGCAAGAGGTGCAGGACCTCATGCAGGATTTACAACTGCACCCCAAAAATAAGTATGGGAAATCGGCGAGTACTGGCACTGGCACTTCACCCGTTGACCTGAACCTTACCATTCTGGAGCAGCCGGGTCGCCCAGAACTCGCCCATGCCCTCGAACAGGGGCAGTACCAGGTACTACACTATGCCGGCCACAGTGATGTGAGTGAAACCGGCGGCGAACTCTATCTGGTCAACAAACAAACCGGGCTTTCGGATTGGCTCAGTGGTGAAGACCTGGTCGGCCTGCTCGTTAACAATGGCATTCGCCTGGCGGTATTCAATTCCTGTCGGGGGGCATACACCGCCGCCGATGATGCCGAGGCAGGGTGGCGCCAGCAAAACTTAGTGCAAGCTTTGGTGAATCGCGGGGTACCGGGTGTCGTCGCCATGGCCGAACGTATTCCCGATGATGTAGCCGTCACCTTGACTCGCCTGCTTTATCGCAATCTCCAATGGGGTTACCCGGTTGATTTATGCCTGAGTCGAGTCCGGCAGGGGCTTATTTCCGCCTATCGATCGGACCAACCATTTTGGATGTTGCCGATCCTGTATATGCGGCCCGCATTTGATGGATACCTGTACCAGGGCCAAACCGAAGAAACGGTCGAAACCAGCGACGATAGCTCCATCGCTGGTGCAGGGCCCTTTCTACCTCCAGACTACAGCGCAGATCCCGATATTTCCCATCTCGCAGAAGAAATTCTATCGGGCCACATCACCACTCCCCTGCCAAATTTAGAAGCAGAACCGGTTGGAGAAGTCCAGACCATGGTGTCTCCATCGGTTCCCCCGTCATCCTTGGATGGTCCTGGGCATTCAAAAGACGGTAACCCCTTCCCCCCCGAGGATATTCCCGACCTGATTGGAGCGATGGAGGAGCACAGGACGCCCCAATTTTTAGACGAAGCCCATGCCGTTAACCAACTCGTAGAAAAACTTTCCCACCCCCCCCAACAGGACTTTTCGACCTTTAGCACGCCTCCATCGTCCACCGGCGGGGAAGAAGATTTGCTTCCCGATTGGCCCCATCCCGCTGCCAACCTCAAGGATCAACTGCCCGAGGATCCGCAATCTGGCAATCAAACGCTTAACCAACGAGACCAGCCATCTTCACCCTATCCTGCCCCTTTCAAAAGCGACCCCTTAAAGACAAGGTCCTGGCTGAGACCGATTGCCCCTCCCAGCAACCTGGCAGTATGGATTGGCCTAGGAATTGTGGGCCTTCTGGCCGCTTCAGCTTTGGCCATTGTTGCCTTATCCCGTCTGGGCAATAATACTTCTCCCCCTGCCGTCGTTGATTCTGGTGTTAATCCGGCTAATCCCCTCCCTGAGGATGCTGCCCCCCCAAACTTTACGGGTCGTGACAGTACCATCATGACCGCAGCCCTGGGAGCTTTAGCCGAAGATAAACCTGAAGTAGCCGCAACTTTTATTGAACAATTACTCGACGCAAGCGATATAGAAGCCGCGGCTTCGGTGATGGGCGCAGTGCGTCCCGAACAACTGCTAAACCCTGACCTTGCCTTCGTTCGCGGCCGCCTGGCCTGGCAACAGGGTGTGACTGGTCGCGGCTTGGGCAGCCCTGAAGATGCCCAGCGCGATTGGTCAAAAGCCGTCGCAGAAAACCCGGACTTTTTAGAAGCCTGGGTAGCCCTAGGCTTCGCGCACTATGCCCTGGGAGACTATAACGAAGCCCTAAAGTCATGGAGGCAGGCCATTGAGCTTGATCGACTGGCATTGCGGGATATCGACCCAGAAGGACAACTCAGGTTTACATCCCAGCTAACCCCCTCTGCCTATGCAGGATTAGCCATGGCCAATCAAAAACTTAGCGAGTTGAATCCCCTGGAGGAACAGCAAAAACAGTATCAGCAGCAGGCGGCTATTTACCTCAATCAGATCTTAACCGTCGAGCCAGGCCTGATAAATTTTGAAGCCCTGGCTTTACAGTGGCTTTGGTCTCCCGAATTGGTTAAAAGCTGGCAGCAAACCGTCGACCGTGTCTCGATTGCTCAAGGGGAATCGTCGCCGGAATAATGGAGCATCACTGAAGCCAACTGCCTCACCGTGCACCCTACTGAATCTGTCTTAAACCAAAATTAAGATTTGCAGCCAACTTTACCGAGTAAAAACATATCTATACCAAGCCCAGCTCGAAAACTGGAGCTTTCCCTTAGGCAAAACTCCACTTCTGGGCTTGGAAAAGGTTTAATTCTAAAAAATAAATTAAGATTGGAAGTTTTTGTAAGTTCTGGCTTCCAACTTCGACTACTCCGTCGAATATCCAATCACAGCTTCTTAAAACATTCTTAAATACATCTCTAAAAACCATATTTTTTGGAGCAAGGTCATGGATTTTTAAAGAATTGAAATAATTTGAAGATGCTGACTTTTGCAAAAATTTACCGGCAGCTGGAAATTAACAGTAGCGAAGTTACCATTTGACGTAAAGCAGGCAAGATTAAGGATTGTAGTGTTCTTCTGGACGATAGTCACGAAGCCAACAGCGCTCCAGTAGCTGAATTCTATAGAAATGCCCGAATCGCCAGGGATTCAGAATCGTTTTATAGCTGCGGCTAAACACCGGTTGATTCAGGTAGGGCCAAAGAGGAAATTTCATATCCTTACAGCGTATTAAAAAAAGTCAAAATAATGACCGATGGATCAGGATTCAAAAGGTCAGAAGTTGGCGGACCAATCCTGCCACCGCGTCTATATCCATTAGTATACGCAGATGAAAAAAGGGACCCACCATGGAGTCCCTCACTTGGAAAATTATTTAATAAACCAATACAAAATCCTAAATCTTAGGATTGAATGGAGCTGACGGGAGTCGAACCCGTGTCCGCTTTGAGTAGTAACACACCATTCATTCACAGGCTTAGCCCCTCTAATCCTCAGGGCGGGAACCGTCACTTATCCCGGACGGTGGGATGCTCTGGCTAGTTCTTTGCCGAGTTGTTCACCAGAGGAAACAAAATGGCGCATCCGTTGGGGTTTGGTCTATAGCCCTTAACGGAGTCAGACTATAGACGCTCGCTAACTAGAGTTTTTTAAGCAGCAACAGGTGCAGCTTTGCGAGCAAAAGGAACGATGTTATTCGCACTTACATTTGGTTTGAGCCTTGATTTACGAGAGTAGACCCACTCTCGACCTGTATCACAGCGTGACTTTCGTCAAAACGTCGAAACCGTTACAGCCCCCTGTTCTTAACTCTTCCCTAATTATAGGGCATGGGTTCTGAGCTGCGGGTTCGGTTTACCTAACTTTTGCAGGCAATGATAAGCAAAACGGTATAAGGACGATAATCTTTCGTAAACTGGATGGTGCAGCCTTCACCGTATAATATTTACTTAAACATCCTGCTTTCATGACCCGCGCCTGAGCTTAGGCGGGACACAGCAAGTAAAAAACCGTTTATATTTCTGCAGCTTGCCCTAGGCAACTGCTTTTAGCCGCGAGAAGGACTCACCCATGACCACCAGTAACTCCTCTAGCAACGGCAATGCCGACACCCCCGACAAGGACACCGACCAGACTTCCGGTCGTTCCTCCCGGGCAAAGCGTCAAAATAAATCGGACAGTGGCATTGTGAAGGCCTCGGCCAAGAAAGCTTTTATTGTGCTGAGTGACAACACCCGTGTGGTTGAGACAGATACCCTGCCCAACCACCGGCCCATTGAACTCAGCAACTTTGAAGTCGTTGGCAGTTTGCCTGGCGATCGGCCCATTGCCGCCAATACCTTTGAGGTAGCGACTACCGACCTTCTGCCGGGTCATCGTCCCGTTGCGGTAAGCACCTTGCGAGTGTCTGATCTCCACGTTCTCCCTGGTGATCGGCCCATTGCCCCCAATGATGTGGTCGATCCTCCGGCTGCTGTTCTGATGGGTTACTTAGACTAGGACTGGCGGTTCACCCATTCATTTAATCCATCACGGTAGAGCGCTTCCGATTCCGGAAGCGCTTTTGTTTGGGTTTATCCCTGCGGCTAAATTTGTCCAAGCTCTGGGGTCCACTTCAGAATGTTGCCCGGCATCGGGAAGTCGCGCACGTAAATGCCGACCCGATGACCACAGACGTTCATCGCTACGGCGGTATTCAGGGAAAGGCTATCGCGCCCCGGCACTCGCCCCTGCCGGGCCTGTACCTCAAAGCTGCCGTCCCGCGACTTGCTGAGGATATATTCCCCCAGGGTTTGAAAGGTGTAGTGGAACTGGTCGTAGGTATTGATGTGGGGGTCACCGTAGCTGCGGCCCTGAATGCCATCCTGTAGCGGTTCGTTGCTGGCTACGCAGAAGGTTGAATCTCTATCGGTTTGAGCTACCACCGGCAGGCTCGATAAGCCCACCACCGTAAACAGCCCCGCCAGGAATAATCCCCAGCGGCGAAGTCCAATCCGACGGAAAGGATTGAGTAGGGTCAACTTCATAAAATCGATTTGATTTGTTTGCGTTACTGCTGTAGTACCCTACACATCCTCATCCTTGTGTTCCGGAAAATTACGGTAATCAGTGACTCTGGCTAGGGAGTCTACGCAACTCCTGCCATCTAACGGACGTTTGGACAGGTGGAAACCGCGCAACTTACTGATAAGGTTTTGAAATCTAATCTAAAGGTGGATGCCAACCAGCAGAAATCCAAGCCTGTCTGACGGCTACGGCGAAGGGGTTATTTAGCTTTAGAGCTAAGGCGGTTGCACGACCAATATTAGTAATTCCTAAAATACGTGCACCGTCATCAACCCAAGTAAAATGCTCTGCCCATTTTTGCTGCCTGGGGTTGAATAACTTTACAGGCTGATTAGTGACCGGATCTTTAGCCTGAGTTTGAATGCCCTTATAAGAGTTGCAAAGGCAACAAGCCAGCCACAGATTATCTTCATTATCAGAGCCACCCGCCGCCTTGGGAATGATGTGCTCTATTTCTAAAATGCCAAGTACGTACTTCTGAAGGCTGTGACAGTAACCGCATTGGTTGTTGGCCTGAGCCCTGACCCGTTGACGAACTGCTTCTGGAATCTGGCTCATCAGTCTAAGGGTTCAATCAATCCGCGTTTGACAGCTTCACTCAGGGCTGTCGCTTTGCGTAGCAAACCTTCCTGATAGATTTGCATCAGGGCTTGCAGAGATGACTGTTCGGCCTGGGTCAGCAGACCCGCCTGCTGACGATCCAGTAAGCGGCTTAGTTCACCATCTTGCTCTGGTTCCATTTGAAGTTGGGTTAGGGCCAGTACCTGCTCGTCTGGCAGGTTTGCAACTGGCTCAAGCTCGGCGACATCTTCCCCAACGTAAGGAATAGAAGAATAAATGGTTTCAGCTAAAACACTGGCAACGTCACGATTTGCCAACCGTGCAAATCGTTCTACTTGCTGATAGGCTTCATCTGTCAGGGTGATGGTGATTTCGGTACTCATAATTTATTTTTTAATTTTGCATTACGCCATCTCATCGCATTGTGAGACCCACTAACCCCTATTCTCCTTTGGCACCGTTAACATTCGCGATTCAATACCCTGCCAGACCTGGGGTGATACTCGCACGGCAGCCTCCTTGCAACCGATCATGAGCTCAGAGACATAAAAATATTTTTGCAAATCATCTAGTTCAGCCTCCGACAAATCTAAACAGCTAAGGTCTAAACCCAAAACCTTAGAAAAAATCTTATTTATCTTCTCTCTGAATTCACCAATGGATTCATATTGCGATTCCTCTATCAATTCATTTAAACGTAGGCTTTCAATATCTATTCCTTTCTTTTTGCAATTACTGGAAACCATATGATTCCCAACTAAAAAACTGATAAGTTGTTTTTTGACTTGTTCGACATGGTCTCTTTTGAGGAAAACATTGATGGCACCAAGATGGTTATTGATTTGATGTCTCAGGGAGCGTAGTCGATGGCCATAAACACTACCATGTAATCCATGAAAAACAAACAAATCAAAAGTTTTTACAACTCGAAAGACATAGGAAGGACTAACACATGCATGAGCCAAAGCAATCGCAGACAAAATATCTTCAACTTGGAACGCAAGAAAATCAGACTCTTTTGGTAAGCTTTCTGTATAGGTACTGCTCCAAACTATTAGGCTGACCAATTGATCGTTGCTTCTATATGACAGAGATTGTTGTTCTAATGTCAGTAAAAGTTCATCTGCCCCTAGCTTTCCTGGAAGTAATCCGGCGACCAGCAAAAACACCTCTTGCCAGTGTTCATCAGTGACGTGGTCGCGCACCAGCTGGTCAATTTTCTGATTGTCAACAATGTACTTGGCGGTTAAATACTCTTGAAATGTCAGGTGAGAAAACGAGTAAGCATCCCTGGCCCGTTCCACTAAAATGCCCTGCTGAATTTCAATTTCTTTAAGAACCTGTTCCGCATCTAAATGACTGGGGGCATTCAGGTTTTGTACTAAAAACTCTCGAATTTGCTCGACCACCACATCTTTTGTAAAAAAGAGCTGGTTATCTACAAAACTGGTGTAGGCGATTTCAGAGAGAAGGTCTAGCTCCAGTTCAGTGCTGAGTTCCTGGTAAATCGGGTTTCGCTGAATGCGTTTTTCTGAGGCCCATTTTCGCAGCAGCACATCCAATGCCTCCCCATACAGGGCATGGCGCTTTTTCGGGAAGTCCTGGTATTCGTCGTACACCACGCACAGTAGGGTCAGCAGCAGTGGGGTTTGGGCCAGTTCTTTGGCAGCTTCGTAGTCTTTGCTGCTCAGCAGTTCCCAACACTTGGCGGCGGTATCGGCTTCAGCATCCTGGGGTTTACGAAACCAGTTTTTAATGAATCGC
>CAZPYG010000127.1:0-15182 GCA_964590465.1 uncultured bacterium
CCTTGACCAGTCGCTGACGATTGCTAGATTGCTGATGAATTTGTTTATCAATGCCGCTCTGGATGGCCTCCAATAATCGCGGCACCGAAAAGAAATACTGGGGTTTGTGGTGTTTTAAATCCTGCTTGAAATGGCGCAAATCGGTATAAATCAACGTCATCCCCTGGGAAAGGGCGAAATACTCTCCCGTCCGCTCATAGATGTGCCAGGTAGGCAGGATAGACAGCAAACGGTCGCCGGGTTGGGGCTGGATAATGCTGCTCAGGGTGTTGACCTGGTGCAGCAAATTGCCGTGGGTGAGCATCACCCCTTTCGGTTTGCCCGTGGTACCCGACGTATAGAGCAGAGTCGCCAGAGACTCGGCATCTGGCTCGACGGATTGCAGCGGGTGGTCTGCCCCCCGCTCCATCACTTGGTTAAAGTTAAGGACGTTAAGCGCCGAATCGGTTGCGGGTTCTTCATCGGAGAGCAAAATTACCCGTTCAAGGGGCAGGTCTTCCAGCTGCTCTTTCAGGTTGTCCAGCGCTTTCTGATGTTCAATCACCAATACTGTGGCGTCGCTGTTTTCCAGAATGTAAAGCAGTTCATCCCGATCGGTCTGGGAACTGCGCACAATGTCTACGGCTCCCGCTGCCATAATGCCCTGATCGGCAATGAACCAGCGGGGCTGATTTTCTGAAAACAGGGCCACGTGGGTCTCCGACTGAATACCCAGGGATTGAAGCCCACTGGCAAACTGTTGAATCCGATTCCACAGTTGCCTGAAGGTCATGGATATCTCCGGTTCTGCGTGGGGATCGAGCAGGGCTGGGGTGTCGCCGAATTTTGCGGCGGCATTTTCCCAAACCTGGGGCAGGCAGTTTACAGCCGAATAGGTCGGCTGCTGCTTTAGATAAGTTTGTTCTCGGCGGGTAGGTTCTACCGCCTTTGAAATGGCAGCGGAAGGCATCTCGATCCTTAAGTAACGTTAACTAAAAAGCTTCGTTTCCGAAGCTTTTTCTTCTTTCCTCAACTAAAATTTTGTATTCGTTGTAGTTAAATTACCTTTTCACCAGGGGTATGGACTTCTCCCAATCAGTAGATTTTTAGTTAACATCTCTGGAAAACTAAAGATTTAAAGACAAATAATTTAACAATGTAAGGAGCAAAGATAACTTTATCTCGAAAGATAGATCAAATTTATTTTCAAGTCCGATAGATTGAAGACCAAGGCGAATTCTAAAACTATTTTTCTTAGAAAACTGTCAGGAAAAGTCAAAATCTTTAGCAGGCCTGCCAACAGGCTGATCAAGCTAAACAGCTGATGGCTAAGCGGATGAGCTAGACAAGTCATAATGAGTGCATCCCGGATTTGTAAATTCGTTATGCTTACGGCTGACTGGTCTGCCATTTTTGCCTCCGCGGGAATGGCACAATAGGCCTTTGTAAAAGTGGGATGAACCCAGGCATAGTTAGCATAACGCTACTTAAAAGGACACAGAAATACTGTGCCTTTTTTTTGCTTTTGAAATTAAAAAATATAAAAAGCCAAACATCACCAGAAAAGCGATGTTTGACTAGATTTTGTCACAAAAGAATTTTACAGAGAGGAAGGAAACGTCTCGGGCTCAGCGGCCTGGGGTTGCTCTTGCTCCAGCGGTTCCACCGCCCGGGAGGTGTCGATGTGAATCACGGCATCGAACTGTTGGGGTAACTGGGCCTGGAAGTAGTGACTGACGCGCTCCGTTTCGGGTAGATAAATTACCCCAATGGCCCGCTCGATGCGAGGCCGTTGCAGGATTTGAGTCGCCTCGTCATCCCCCATTAACAGCATGAAGCGGCGGTGATCCACATCGTGAAACAGGGCTTCGTAACTGTCTGGTAGACCGGGCTGGACCTGCTTCATTTCCACCGGACCACCCCAGTTAGAGGCGGCAGCGACGGTGCCGGTGTAGGTGCTAAAACCAATGGATACGGCCTCACCGCCGTACTGACTGCGCACCAGTTGCCCCACATTTAATTCGCCTCTGCGCCCCATTTCGGTCGCTCTGGCGTCTCCCAGGTGAGAGTTATGGGCCCATACCACAACTTTTTGCGGGGTGCCGCTATTATTGCCCAGGTAACCCATCAGTTTATTTAGGGTTTCTACCATGTGCTGGTCCCTCAGGTTCCAGGTGGAAACCCGACCGCGAAACATGTTGCGGTAGTATTCCTCAGCATTGGCCACCAGGCGGGCGTTTTGCTCGGCGTAAAAGTGTTCGTCTGCGGGGACGCGACCGTCCCGTTCGGCGTATTCGGCAATGCGCTGCTGCAGGTCAAGCAGTTGGCTCACCGCTTCGTCTTCGCAGGATTCGGAAAGATACAGGGATGCCGCGTAGCCGTACTGCTGACTATCTTCCCCGAAGTGGTCAAAACAGCCGTAGCGTTGGCGGGCCCGCTGGGCCGCATCGGGGTCAACGGTGTCGAGATAATTAACCACGGCGTCGATGGATCTGTACATGCTGTACAGGTCGAGCCCGTAAAAGCCGGTACGCGTCGCCTCGGCTGGCAGAGAGTCGTTATGTTGCTGCAGCCACATCAGGAACCGCAGCACATCGGTGTTGCGCCACATCCAGGTGGGGAACCGGCGAAAATTGGTCAGGGCTTGCTCACCGGTCTGGTCGTCGCTGACGCCCCGCACGAAGCGGTTGACCCGGTAGGCGTCTGGCCAGTCGGCCTCGACGGCAACGGCGGTGAAGCCTTTTTCGGCAATCAGGCGTTGGGTAATTTCGGCCCGTTCGTAGTAAAAGTCGTGGGTGCCGTGGGAGGCTTCGCCGATCAGGACCACTCGAGCATCGCCGATGCGGTCCATCAGGGCATCGTAGTCTGAGGGTTCACCGGGTAATGGATGGGCAGCGGATGAAAGGATGTCGTGTTGGGTCTTGTGGGTTGAGCGCACCATGGTTATCTCCTGTGGCTTTGGGCTTGGGGGTTGACGCCAAAACTGAATGCAAAAATTTTTAGGCGGAACGGTGTTCTATAAGGGCGTACGCCGTACGCCCCTACTGATGGCGATCAGACATGGGTATTTCGAAAGGGCACAGGCTGTCTGCCCCTACCGGTGACCAGCGGCTTCTGGTATCTGGTTTCTGACCTGGCGCAGGAGGGAGCGCACTTCGTCGTCGGAGGTTTGAGAAAACTCCTGATACCAGAGACCTACGGCATAAAACGGTCGTGGTGTTTCGGCGCAGATAATATGGTCTACGGCTTTACCGACCCAATCGCAAATGCCGGGCTCAGCTACCGGAACGGCCACCGTCAGTTCTTTGGGCTGCTGCTGCTGGATGGCTTCGATGGCAACCTGGATGGTAGCCCCAGTAGCCAGACCATCATCCACCAGGATGACGGTGCGATCGCGCAGATCCAGCGGCGGCAAGTCATCCCGATAGGCCTTCTGGCGCCGCATTAGCTCCTGCTGCTCTTGCTGCACGACGGCATTAATCATTTGGGGCGAAATGTCTAAACGCTCGACCAGATCCTGATTGAGGTAGCGAAAGTCGCCGGAAGCAATCGCTCCCATGGCTGTCTCTTCAGCGCCAGGAACTCCCAACTTACGCACCACCAGCACATCCAGAGGTGCGTCAAGCGCCTGAGCAACTTCGGCTGCCACAGGCACCCCCCCGCGAGGTAGGGCAATGACGATTACATCGGGACGATTAGCATAGGATTGCAACAGGCTAGCTAACCGTTTTCCGGCATCGATTCGGTTTTGAAAAAGCATAATGTTGAACCAAGCAACTACCATCAAATAAATAGGAATAATTAGAACGATAGCTACTCACGGTGCCGGTGAGGCGAGCATAGCCATCGTCGATGGTAACGCCAATGTCAGAGGCATCAACGCGGTCATCCCATTGCAATTGATGAACAACTCTGGTTTTAAGATCTTGACTGGTCATCGCGACCATAATAGAGATCCTCCTTAAAATTCAGTTAAGACTTCTGCTGTCTTATTGACTTGAGTTTTCTGCAGCATCGATCGATAAAAAACATCAGATTGCTACAGATTAAATTCATCTTATTTGTATTGATAACTAGCTTCATCCTGCTAAAGACTAAACTTGTACGCTGGCAGCCTTACCGAGAAATGCAAGATGTACGACGCGAAATGAACCGCTTATTCGAGGACATGCTTACCCCCTCAGGCCGGGAAGATGGCATGGGTACAGTCTTTGCTCCTCCGGCAGAACTTGAGGAGACAGAAGACAGCTACAACGTCAAATTGGAAGTTCCAGGCATGGAACCTGAGGACATCGACATTGATGTAATGGCAGAAGCTGTATCCATTAAAGGGGAACGTAAAACCGAGCATAAGGAAGAAGATGAGGGCATGACTCGCTCTGAATTTCGCTATGGTCGGTTTCAACGGGTCATTCCCCTACCCGG
This sequence comes from uncultured bacterium, assembly GCA_964590465.1. Classification (GTDB taxonomy): domain Bacteria; phylum Cyanobacteriota; class Cyanobacteriia; order Phormidesmidales; family Phormidesmidaceae; genus CAZPYG01. The sequence goes on from CAZPYG010000127.1 coordinate 4,405, forward strand.
TCGCATTGATAATCAAAATGCTTCTGCAGAGTGCAAAAATGGTGTCCTTCAGGTTACGCTTCCCAAATCGGAAGAAGAGAAGCATAAAGTGGTGAAGGTGAATGTGGGTAGTTGATGTAGGACCGTTCCTGATGTCTACCGCTTTGCTAGTTTCCGGCGGTGCTGATTAGCGGTATGAATTGCTCCCTAGCCCCGCGAGATCGGGGGGCTAGGGAGCCAAATGCAGCATGGTGACCAACTTGCCATAACGGTCATCGAAATGGGAAGGAATAGGAAGTTCTCGGGGCATGGTGCCTGAACGTTTCTTTATGGGATGGCTGGGCCCCGGCGATTCGTGAATCACCAGCTGATCCAGCTCTACCGCCTCTTTGGTATGCATCTCGGCATCCTGGGCTGTTCGCCAGAATGCTCAGGTGGTCATTGCAGATATCATGGATACCTGCTGAAGCTACCGTTCCATGGGATGAAATTCTTGAGCTACAGGCCCGACCTGGGGAAGATGCCCTGCGGGTGAACTGGTGTGAGGTTACCGTGAGCCGTCCTGACGGTCGGGTGACTTACCACAACGCCTTCGTCACCCGCTCCCTCATCACCAATGACACCGTGGCCGAGATGGTTCAGGCTGGGCGGACCCGGTGGAAGGTTGAAAACGAGAATAACAATACCCTCAAGACGAAAGGCTACAACCTGGAACACAATGTTGGCCATGGCCAACAGCATCTGGCCTCCTTGCTCGCCACCCTCAACCTCTTGTCCTTCCTCTTCCATACCGCGCTGGACTTGCTCGACCAGAAGTACAAACTGTTGCCAGCGCACCTGCCCACTCGCAAGACCTGCTTTGAGGATTTGCGGGCCTTAACCCGGTACATGTACTTCGATAGTTGGGATCATCTGCTCACCTTCATGCTCCAGGATCTTGAGCTAGAGATCCCGCCCAATAGCAGTTGAATTTCCAAAATGAGAATTGCTGTCAGTTTCTGAAGTGGAATAGTGCTCACCGTGCAAAAGCAGCTTCTTCAAGTTCAATAGTAGCGACAACCTGGCCATGGTCAGACATCCAGGGCTCAATGTTGTCCTCCAGCAGGGTTTCGTCAAATAGATGGTCATTGTAGACCGAGACGTAGGTGACCCGACCGATACGATCGCGGTTTTGTGCCGCAAACTCCTCACTGAACATAATGTGGTCCAGGCTGTCGTAGTGACCGTTATAAATGTGGGTGTAGTAGTGGTCGCCGTAGCCCAGGCGAGCCTGAATATCTTTAGCCTGATACAGCAGCACGTCCCAGATGGGGAACTTTTTGCGCAGGGGCCAACATTCCCACGGGGGTTGGCCGGAGACAATTTGAGTGGTAACGGCAGTGTGGTTATCGTTGACGTCGCCCATGACGATCACTGGATGGGTGCGGTCTTTCAGCACCGTCATCAGCAGATATCTGAGGGCAGTCGCTTCGGCGGCCCGGCGAATGAGGGAGCGGGCTTCTCCCTTGGCGACTTCTACCGGATCAGTGCGATCGCGGCCGGGGGGCATGATAGGTCGTTTGGATTTCAGGTGTACCACCACGACAGTGCAATTGACCTGATCCGTCAACGCTAATTCCACTGCCAGAACGGGATGGGAAAACCGCTTGATGGGTAGCACCGCATCTTCCAGGTCGATCAACGACTCCTGGGGAAACTGATTAAAAATCCAGTGGTTCACCATCGGGAATCGGCTTGCCAGAGCGATCCCTGGCCCTTGGCCTGAGCCGTCGGCCATCACAATATCGTGGTGCTTGTGGTACGGGCTACGGTGCAAGACTTCCTTCAGTGCCCCCTGGTGGAACACCTCCTGAAACCCCACCACATCGACGTTCATGCGGTCCAGTTGGGTACCCGTCCAGGCCAGCTTCTTTTTGTAGTCTTGCTGACTATACTTTTGCCCAGGATAAAACTCCTTGTCAGGCAGGGCAAGGTTTTGCAGGTTGAAGGTACCCACCCGAAACCTACTCACTGTCTGGCTTGATCCCATGAATTTTAGCGTGGGTTATCATGACTAAACATTGGCCCTCGGGATTGGCCCTCGGGTTCTCGACAGAGTTGCAATTGGTCCAGCGGATACTTTGATAAAGTCTGCCTTCAATCATCTCACTTATCGCTTCAAATCCCTCCGGTTGCTTTTCCCTTTAGCGGAGGAAATCTTAAGATTTTGGCCGGCAGCAGTAAAAGTGCGAGTGAATACATTCATTCCCTTTGAGGCTTGCTAATGTTAAGACGAATGAAAAATATCGTTCCTGCTTACATACCCTGAAGATCTCTTTCTTGTTTTCTTCACTACATTTAGTTTCATGACATCCGGGCTGAGTGTAAGAAAAAAAATATGTAGGGAACTATAACTGTAGTTGACCAATTGTGGTAGGGAGTAACTACCAATGGAAATCCCTCAATCCGTTATTGACGAGTTAATTCTGAAGCTGCACCAGTCTAAGCACTCTACAATTTTGCTGGGCGGCACCAGCGGCAAAGCCGATAGCGATGTTGCCCTTCATTCCAGCCGCCTGCGTCACCGTAACCAAAAGCAGGCCATTGAAGACGCCATTGCCACGGTATTTGAGTTTGCTAGCGATAATGTTAAGTCTCAGTTAGGGGCAAACTACGACAAGTCTGCTGACCTCTCGCCAGAGATCAAGCAACATCCCTAGACCACGGCTACGCTTTCCAGAAAACTCCGTAACCTAGACGGTAGTCCAGGCCATGACTAACGGCAGTGCTACTCGGGGTTTTGATCACTTCTGTCGACTCTAACCCAAGCGTTGGATTACCAATGGCCGCTATGCTGTAACAGTACGATTTGTCTGAAGTTGCACCATGGCGAGTTCTTCACCCCAGTCTCGATCCTCAACCTGGGGCGCAGTTTTTCGGCTTTTACGGTGGGATAAGCCCACAGGTCGATTAATTTTAATGATCCCCGCTTTGTGGTCAGTCTTTTTAGCGGCGGAAGGACAACCTCCCTGGCCCCTGGTGGGGGTAATTATATTGGGAGCCCTGGCCACCAGCGCAGCGGGTTGTGTCGTCAATGATTTGTGGGACCGCAACATTGATCCCCACGTTCAGCGCACCCAAAAACGCCCCCTCGCTTCCCGGGAACTGTCGGTTGCAGTGGGTCTGGGATTGCTGGTGGTGTGCTTATTGTGTGCCTATGGCCTATCTCTGTACCTGAACCGCCTCAGCTTTTTCCTGTGTGTGTTGGCGGTGCCGGTCATTCTGCTATATCCCCTGGCGAAACGAGTGTTTCCGGTGCCTCAGCTGGTCCTCTCCGTAGCCTGGGGGTTTGCCGTACTGATCCCCTGGGCAGCGGTGACGAATCAGTTGGATCTCCCCGTTTGGATTTTGTGGCTGGCGGTAGTGCTTTGGACCCTTGGGTTTGACACCGTGTATGCCATGCCCGACCGGGAGGATGATCGCCGGTTAGGGGTAAACTCTGCGGCCCTGTTTTTTGGGGACTACACGCCGCGCTTTGTGGGCTTGTGTTTTTTGGCAACCTGGCTGTTGATGATCTGGCTGGGGCTGCTGCTGCTGTTAGCCTGGCCCTTCTGGATTGGGCTGAGCCTGGCTCTGCTGCTCTGGTCACGTCAGTATTATTTGCTCAGCCGGTACAACCCACCACCTAAAATATTTGGCCAAATCTTTCGCCAAAATGTGTTGCTGGGGTTTGTCATGCTGGTGGGGATCATTGCGGGCTCACTGCTTTAGGGATGGGGCAGATGGTGCCAATATCCCCGGGGATTGCACGACGCTGGGAAAAGCTACCCCTTGGCAGGCTCACGATAAACCCCATAGGCGGCAAAAATTCCCAACAGCAGACCGATCAGGTGCCCCCACCAGGAGACCAGGGGTTGGGTCGGCAGTACGCCCCAAATAAATGCGCCATAGTTCAGCAGGACAAAGAGGGAAATCAGCAGGGGCATGATTCGCTTCTCCAGCCAACCGATCATCAGCAGGTAGCCAAACAGGGTATACACCACCCCGCTGAGGCCATGGACGGAATTTGGACCTATCAGCCAGGCCACGGCGCCGCCCCCGAGCCATCCAATCCAAAAGGTAATCCAGTAGTCTCGCTTGCTTTTAGCCAGAATCAGCCAGCTAAAAATAACGAAGGCAATACTGTTCCCGATTAGATGGGCAAACCCACTGTGGGAAAAGGCTGCGGTGAAGATGCCCACGAGGCCATCAAGACTGCGAGGATGCAGCGGTAAATTCCAGTTCCCCTGAAAAAAGACCTGATCGATAATTTCCTGGGCCCAGGGGATCGCCAGAATGTAGAACGGCAGCAGCGCGTTGGCCTTAATGCTGGCCATAAGCCCCTTCTTCTGGGGGGGCTGGGCCGGTTTCTTTTGTCCCGAGCCCTGGGAGAGCGGTCTTTCCTGGCCGTGGTGGATTTCTGCCTCCAGCTGTTGAAGCCGGGCGTCTAAATTAGTCTCGTCGTTTGGCATGATTGGGCATTCAGCAACCCTTTAAGGGTATCCATTCCGGGCTCCCTTTGCCTATATTTCTCCCGATGTGGCAGCAATGACGAAAGCTCCTGCAGGTTTAAGACAAATCCCCCACAATAAAACCAGGGGTTCTGGTCAGGGTCAGGATTGGGTCGAAACTTACCCTTTAACGACGTTGTTTTGGCGGAAAAGCATGGGTTCGCAAACCGACAGCTCTTCTTTCAATGGAAAGCTATCAACGCCCCATTGCAATCGCGAAATTTACTTCATCAGTGGCCTAGGGGCCGATGCGCGGGTTTTTCAAAAGCTGCAGCTTAAGGGGTTTCGCCCGGTCCACATCCAGTGGGAGCCGCCGCACCGGGGAGAGTTTCTGGAACAGTATGCCGGCAGATTGTTAACCCAGGTCACGTCAGAGCACCCGGTTCTGGTGGGGCTCTCCTTTGGGGGACTGGTGGCGGTGGAAATGGCGAAACAAAGCCAACCGGCTCAGGTGGTGCTGCTGTCGAGCGCTAAAACCGCAGATGAGATTCCCGGTTATTTCAAGCTGTTTCGCTGGTTGCCAATCCATCTAGTCTTGCCCTTCAAACGGGTGCTCTGGGCCGTGTACTGGTTCCTGTTCTGGCTGTTTAGCCTGGGTACCCAGGCCGAACGTAACCTGCTGCGGCAAATCTTAATGGACACCGATCCCGGCTTTATCAAGTGGGCCATACATAAAGTTGTCACCTGGAGGAATCAAGAGGTGCCTGACAATGTGCTGCATATCCATGGGGGGAGCGATCGCATCTTCCCCAGTGGCAAAGTGAACCCCGACATCCTGCTGGAAGACGCCGGTCACTTCATGGTGATGAACCGGGCAGATCGGCTTTCCGCCCTACTGATGCACCGGTTGGCGGCAAAGCCCAATGTCCCTATACCCAGCAACCGTTAAGAAACTCTGAACCGGCTTCCCTACGCCCATGGGATCTTCCCTTGATTTTGTAACGTTCTTCGCCGTCTAAACTCCCTCTCAGGTTAGTTCGTTACCCTAAAGTCAATCCCTACCACGAAACCGGCAGACCCCCATGGCTGCTTCCCGCCCATATGACGTTAGCAAAGCAAAAGGACATCCATAGTGGCAGAATATCAACCTTCAGAGGCCGCCTTTGCCCTGGACCGTGACTGTAAAACCCTCTCCCGCCATGTGTTAGAACAGCTGCAAAGCTTCGGCCCCGAAGCTCAGGATCTCAGCGCCCTGATGAACCGCATCGCCCTGGCGGGGAAGCTCATTGCCCGGCACCTGAGTCGGGCCGGGTTAGTAGAAAGCGCCCTGGGCTTCACTGGCGAAACTAACGTCCAGGGGGAAGCGGTCAAAAAAATGGACATCTACGCCAATGATGTGTTCATCTCGGTGTTCAAACAGAGCGGGCTGGTATGTCGGTTGGCCTCTGAAGAAATGGAGAAGCCCTACTACATCCCCGAAAACTGCCCCATCGGTCGCTACACCCTGCTCTACGACCCGGTGGATGGCTCCTCCAACGTGGACATCAACCTCAACATCGGCTCTATCTTCTCCATTCGCCGCCAGCAGGGGGATGACCTTGACCAGGAGGCCAGCGATCTACTGCAGGATGGTCGCCAACAACTCGCTGCGGGCTACATTCTCTACGGCCCCAGCACCCTGCTGGTTTATTCCATTGGCCGGGGCGTTCACGCCTTCACCCTTGATCCCAGCCTGGGGGAATTTATTCTCTCTGAAGAAAACATTACCGTCCCTGACCACGGCCCCACCTACAGCGTCAATGAAGGCAACTTCTGGCAGTGGGAAGACTCCATCCGCGACTTCACCCGCTATGTCCATCGCCATGAGGGCTATTCTGCCCGCTACACCGGGGCGCTGGTGGCCGACTTCCACCGCATCCTGGCCCAGGGAGGGGTGTTCCTCTATCCGGGCACCGTCAAAAACCCCGAGGGCAAACTGCGCCTGCTCTACGAAACCGCTCCCCTGGCCTTTTTGATCGAACAGGCTGGAGGCCGTGCCAGTACGGGTATTCAAGACATCATGAAAGTCGTTCCCAAAGAACTGCACCAGCGGACTCCCTTTATCGTCGGTAGCAAAGACAATGTGGCGTTGGTGGAGTCCTTCATTCAGGACCACAGTCGCCGCACGGAAAGCACAATGATGACTAGCTAGATTTGACCAGAGGCCAGGAAAGAGAGCCAGGGAGGAATATCACTGAATTTAGACGGGTGGGCACTGCCCAACCTACGGCAGATCAAGGCTTTTGGCCATTAGCGAGGGTGAATTCCAGCCCAGTTGCTTCCGAATTCCCTGAAATGGAGCTGCCACCCCGCCGGGGGTATTCGCGGCTGAACCTTCTGGCTAACTGCTCCCATCCTGGCTTCGCCACCCAGCACCGCTTGAGACGGCGAAGCCCCGATTCAGTGATCTACAACACAATTCTGCCCCCGCTTGCTTAAGAACGCCTGTAGACTCAGGAATTTTTCGGAAGCTCCTGTCAATATATAGAGGCATGGCATAGCTTCAGCTTCTAACATGCCTGGAAGCATTGCTCCCTCCTGGGGTGGGCACTGCCCCCCATGCTAGTGAGTGTTATTTCCAGCGCAACCGCCCCTTTTATGTAGACGCTTTCCCAACGCCTATGGTCTCCCTGCTCGAAAACCCCCTGCGCACAGGTCTACAGCAAGACCGCATTCCCGAACCACAAATTCTTGTCATCTTTGGTGCGTCGGGTGACCTGACCCAGCGTAAAATCGTTCCCGCCATTTACCAGATGTCGCGGGAGCGTCGCCTGCCCCCGGAACTCACCATTGTCGGTGTCGCCCGACGGGAATGGAGCCACGACTTCTTTCGAGAGCATCTGCGGGAAGGGGTGGAGGAATTTGGTAACGGCATCGGCTTTGAAGCCCTATGGGACGCCTTCGCCAAGGGGGTGTTCTACTTCCCCGGCAACATTGACGATGCTGACTTTTACCAGCGGCTTAAGGCCTTTCTGGCAGAACTGGATGACAAACGCGGCACCAAAGGCAACCGGGTGTTTTACCTCTCCGTCGCTCCCCGCTTCTTTGGGGAAGCCACCCAGCAGTTGGGCAATGCGGGCATGCTGACAAGTCCCGACAAGCAGCGCCTGGTGATCGAAAAACCCTTCGGCAAAGACCTGGCCTCGGCCCAGGTGCTTAACCGGGTAGTGCAGGACGTGTGCCAGGAGCGGCAGATCTACCGCATCGATCACTACCTGGGGAAAGAAACCGTCCAGAACCTGATGGTGTTCCGGTTCGCCAACGCCATTTTTGAACCTCTGTGGAATCGGCAATTTGTTGACCATGTGCAGATCACCGTGGCTGAAACCGTGGGCCTGGAAGGCCGGGCCGGCTACTACGAAACCGCCGGATCCCTGCGGGACATGGTGCAAAACCACCTGATGCAGCTGTTTTGCCTGACGGCCATGGAAGCGCCCAACTCCCTGGATGCGGACAGCGTTCGTAACGAAAAGACCAAAGTGCTCCAGGCCACTCACCTGGCCGATATCGAAGACATCAGCCAGTGCGCCGTGCGGGGACAGTACTCCCCCGGTTGGATGAAGGGCAAAGCCGTTCCCGGCTACCGTGAAGAAGAGGGGGCCGATGCCCATTCCACCGTCAACACCTACAGTGCGATTAAGCTGATGATCGACAACTGGCGCTGGAAGGGGGTGCCCTTTTACATGCGCACCGGCAAGCGGATGCCTAAAAAGGTGACGGAAATTTCCATCCACTTTAAGGAAGTGCCCCACCTGATGTTTCAGTCTGCCGCCCAGCAGATGAACCATAACGTACTGGCCCTGCGGATCCAGCCGGACGAGGGCATTTCCATGCGATTTGAGGTGAAGACCCCCGGCAACTCCCTGCGCACCCGCTCGGTGGATATGGATTTCCGCTATGATGCTGCCTTTGGCCAGGCTAACACCGACGCCTACGCCCGTCTGATCATCGACTGTATGCTGGCAGATCAGACCCTCTTCACCCGGGGGGACGAAGTGGAAGCCTCCTGGCGACTGCTTACTCCCCTGCTGGAAGCCTGGGACACCCCTGCCGCCGACCCCAACGCCATCCCCTTCTACGAAGCCGGCACCTGGGGGCCGGTAGAATCCGAACTCCTGCTCAACAAAGACGGCCGCCGCTGGCGCAGGTTGTAGCTGAACGGCAGAGATTTTAGGGTTGATATAGACTAAACCTCACATCCAGCCTTCCTCCCCGACCCCCTTTCGCCGATCACCCTTCTACCTCAACCGCCGGTCCCTGGCCAAAACTTGCTCTCTTGCTCCCTTTCCTAGCTTCCCCAACTGACGCAAACCATGATTACCACCCCCATCGTTGCCCTGCAAAAGCCTAAAGATATCTCCCTGGATGAGATCGAGTCAGAGCTGCGCAATATCTGGCATAGTCAGACCTCTGGTGGTTCGGCCCCGATGGCAACCCGAGCCAGCACCTTCAGCATGGTGATTTACGAACCGGAAGAGTTTCAGCAGATTTTGGCCGCCCTGGGGTTTTATGAAGGTCCCATTGACGGCATCCATGGAAATCTCACTCGCGAAGGGATTCGCCAGGCCCAGGTCGCCTACAAACTCAGGGTCACCGGGCGTATGGACCCTCCCACCCTGGCTCGGGTTCGGGAGGAGTATAGCCAGCTTCCTGTCGACAAGAAGCAGTATCCCAACCCTGACCAGCGGGGCTTTAATCTAAGTGAGTCCATCGCCGCTCAAAACCCCTGCCGGGTGATTACCCTCTGTCCTACTTTTGGAGAAGATACGGGGGTTACCGCCCAAGTCTCGGCCTACTGCCCGGTGCAGAAGAAAAACGCCGGGAATCTGATCTGCTGTGAGTACATTACCCTCAAGGGCACCAAATCCGCTCTGGAACGGGTCAGCGACCTGGTATCGTCTTTAATTCTGCCGGAGTTGCCCAAGTTTGTCTGGTGGAAGGCTACCCCCAGCCCCGAGCAGCCCATTTTCCAGAATCTGGCCAAGTCCAGCAACTGCATTATTGTCGATTCCAGCTACTTCAGCGATGCTGAATCGGAACTGACCAAAATGCAGGATCTGATCGAAGCAGGCACCTATATCGCCGACCTCAACTGGCACCGTCTGGCCCCCTGGCAGGAGCTGTCCGCCGCCGCCTTTGACCCCCCCGAGCGGCGGGAGTCTCTCCACGACATTGATCGGGTCAGCATCGACTACGAGCAGGGCAACGCCGCCCAGGCCTGGATGTACCTGGGTTGGTTTGCCAGTCGTCTGGGTTGGGAACCCACCAGCTATGAGCAGGAAGGGGGAATCTACAATATCAAGAAGATCTACTTCCGTGGGGCCAACGGACGAGACATCGAAGCGGAACTGGCGGCGATTCCCGTGGCCGATTCCGGCGAAGTCATCGGCGATCTGACGGGGCTACGCCTCATGTCCACCAACGAGCAGGCCAACTGCTGCACCATTCTCTGCTCTGAGACCACCGGCTGTATGCGTATGGAAGCCGGGGGCGGTGCCCAGTCCTGTCAGGTGGAGCAGGTCACGGCCCTGTCGGACCAGAAGGCCGACTTTATGCTAGGCCAGCAGCTCCAGCGCTGGGGTGAAGATATTTTGTACGAAGAAAGTCTGGCCCTGTCAGCTCGGGTGCTGGGAATGCGAGGATAACTGGGTTTCTACCAGGGGTCACCTCAGTCATTGCCCTTTAACGGTTCGCCCAAACCGCATGAGTCCCTATTGCTCAATTAAACCAGGGGTCGCTGCCGGTGGCGTTCACCGCTTCGATCGGTTCCGGTGCCAGAGATTCCAGCACCTCGGCGGTATAGGCGCTGGCAATCAGCAGAGCAATGGCTAACAGGGTCCAAAAACCATGGCCCAATAATCGCCAGATGCCCCCCGAAGGCGCTGCTCGGCGGCTAAAATCTTCTCCAGGTCTACTCCGGCTTGGGGGCGGGTCTCATACCGAATCCTGTCTTTATACCCCCGAATCAATCCCTATGCCGCTCAGGCTGAGCTTGTCGTTCGTGAAACGGCTCCCTGAGGGAGCAAGCCCTAACTCGTTTCGGGCTTTTGTTATCCGGATTTGGTATCTGAGGCAGAATCCTGAGTCAGCGGCGAGGTCATTGCAGCTGACCGACCGCGACTCCAGATTAAGGTATTGATTTAGGCTGTTGTACTCTTTCATTTTCGACATCAGCAAACTCCCCCGGCGATTGCTGACAAAGCAGGGCCTGAGGGAGTTGGATGGTTGGTGGTAAACCCATTATTCGAACTCAGACTGGGGCATTGCCGTTCTGGATGGGCTTTGAGAGGC
>CAZPYG010000128.1:0-15001 GCA_964590465.1 uncultured bacterium
CTTTGTTGCCGTGGGTATTTCCATTTGAAACGGCATAATCAGACCGGAAGAGCCGAAAATTCTTGAACTAAAAGTTACGAATATCATTGACTTCAACTGGGCCGAAGGGGACAAAATCCAGGTTCATGGCAGCCTTAGCGATTACTCTTTAACCAAGACTCAATATCTAGGGTCTAGTGTTAAAGACACACTAATTTCATACCAGGGAGATTTGGTTGGTGTGGTGCAAGACAACACAAACGTTTATCTAAGCTGGGACTTTACCGTCGCCTAATTTCCCCAAACATCCTGACCTCTAATAATGCGCCTGTAGTTTCAGGCGCATTTTACTTTTTCAGATTTGCAGTTTTCTGAAATCTCCTTGGAACTATTCTGTTATAGGGTTGTCGTGAAGTCTCAGTGAATTGGCAATCTCTTACACTTAAGATACAGATATAGACATCAAACTTAACGATTCAATTTGGAATAGTTAGAAAAATGAAAGGATCGAAATACCAGGTGAATCCTGAAATTGAAGTTGGTGCGCGCAGAAAACTGGCTGACATTCACGACCTATTACTGGGATGCATTTTTATAGCCCCTTTTTGTACAGCTTCGATGGCTTTTTATCTGCTGAGCCATAGCTTTGCTTCTTTGCCCTCTTCTCCGGTCCTGGTTATAGCCATAGGGGCTGCAATGCTGATTTCTCCATTCTTAGAGTTGGTTTTGGTTATTGGCCTCTGCATGGCTTACAGGAAAGAGAACATTTTTGTTCGAAAGGGGTGCAAGAAATTGCTTGATCTGGAGTTTTCCTTCTGCCTCTACACAATTATCTACGGTGTAATATTCTGGATCAGTATGAATATAATTCATGCCGATTTTGTAACACATCCAACAGATATTTTGGGCGGTTTTTTTGCTTTTCTAGCCCTTTTGTTCCTGGCTCTGGTAGTCTTTGTTGCCGCAGTTTCTTTATTGGTTGTAAAAATCATTGTCTTGCGGCAGGGACAAAGCTCTGCTAAAAAAGGGCAACTTCCTAGCTATCCCTTCTCAATGAAAATTTACTCTTAGTCTTGAATTTAGAGGTATATGTATCATGTCATGGCTGAACGGTTCCGTTGCAGTAAGTGGGGTTTTGGCAATTAGCGTCTTTATCGGCCCTGCCGCTAAATCCCAAAGCTTATCGGCAGAGCATCCAGGGCCCCAATACGATGACCGCCAGCATCCGCAGCAATTGAATGGGCTCTCTATGGTTTCAGACTTACCCCGCAGCAGACAGCAGGTTTCACCAATACCCCCTGAAGCATCACCAACTGCCAATAATGCGACCTCCTTGCTCCGAGAGATGACTGTGCCCAACACTCGTATTATTCGGGCGGTTACCATCAGTCCCGATGGTCAAACCATTGTTACGGGCAACGATAACGACGAAGTGCAGGTCTGGAATCTGACCACGGGGCAACCCTTAGCCTCATCAATGGGGAACTCTCAGCAAGTGCAGACGGTTGCCTTCAGCCCGAATGGTCAAACTCTAGTCAGCGGTAGCGTAGTATCCGGGCAGTTGCGGACCTGGACCTGGCAACGTCGTCTGGAACCAGGTATGGTTCGACCAGTCCCTAATGTCTATGCCGTTGCCATCAGCCCCGATGGTAGTACTCTCGCCACCGGTCACAGCGGCGGGGTAATCAATTTTTGGACTCAGGACCTCGAGCAGATTGGCTCGATTCCGGCCTATACTCCCGCTCCTAGAAGACCCGCTAATGTCGTGGCGGTTGCTTTTAGCCCCGCTGGCGACCGCCTGGCCAGTCGTGGGGCCATTGTCCCAGACGGCTCTGCTTCGGTGAAACTCTGGAACCTTGAAACCGGTGCGATGGAAGCATCTCTAGAAGGGGATGCTTCGGGGGGCGTTAATTCAATTGCTTACAGCCCCGACGGATCCGTGCTGGCCGGATATTATGACGGGACCTATTCTGCAGGCACGGTTAGACTGTGGGATGGCAATACTGGTGCCGTGCTGGCTGACCTGGAATCTGAGGTTGTGCGCCCCCACGCTGTTGCCTTTAGTCCTGATGGTAACTTGCTGGCGGTGGCGGGGCTGAATGACCTGATTGAGATTTGGGATCTGAGCAGCCGCACCATTGCCCACACCTTTTCAACCGGTCGGATACTCAATCACGTCTATGCTCTGGCATTTGCCCCAGATGGCCAGACCCTGGTGACAGCGGGTGCATCTGCGCTGCCTGACTCTGCAGGGGGCGGTCAGGGAGGCTCCATTATGGTGTGGGCACTGCCCTGAATCTGTCTCAACTACTGCCAGTTGCCGACCAAAATTAGGGGAGCCCAGCGTCCTGGATGACCATTTGGATCAGCCTGAATGGAAGCGATCTGGGAATTTTGAACGGCCTTAGCTTTGCTCAACGAGGCATCCCGCAGGTTGCTGTAAAAAGTGCGGGTCAAACTGGCGGCAGTGGCATCGTCTAATTTCCAGAGGGATGCGATCGCGCTTCGTGCCCCCGACCGTATAGCCACCCCGGCTAATCCCAGGGTGGCCCGATCATCTCCGGTGGCAGTTTCGCAGGCGGTCAGGCTGATTAAATCAAGGTATTCATTCCCAGGAGAAGACTGGCGAATCAGGGTTTCCAATTGGCCAAAGGTAATCTCCTCGGCCACCCCAGCCTGATTTGGACCGGTGATAACAAAAGTCTCTTCAGGCACAGTGCTGAACTGCCCGTGGGTGGCCAGGTGCAGGATGGAATAGCGGTTTTCTTCCAGAGCTTGGGAAAATTGTGCCAGGGTGAACGCTTCATCGAGCAGCACTGTACTACCCGGCAACTGTTCCCGAATAGCCGCCAGTTCAACCGGCACCGAGGGCAGACTGCTAAAGTTACGCCCACTCACGGTGACGATGTCTTGACTTAATCCAACCGCTAGGGCAACCAGTTCCCCCCGCTCGGTAGGAGCCGGAGCAGTTAAATCTAGAGACGGGGTAGTAGCGACGGCATAGCGCTGAATCAAGTACTGCTGGCCATCGAACAGAGCGGCCATCGGAATGTTGCGTAAAAATCCATCCTGCACGAAGACCAGAGTTTCTGTGTTCGTGCGGCTTAAGTCTTCTTCCAGAGGGAGAATCAATCGCTCATACAGTTGCTCGGCAGACGTTGAATCATAAACGCGGTCAGTGTACCGTTTGAGGCGACGGCGAAAGTCAGCCGTAATCGCCTCCAATTTTGCAGTTTCTCCGGCTTGAACGGTTTTAACGGTACCGTCCGGCAAATTGGCAATCAGGACAGTCTGTTCAGGAAGCACAACTGACGTAATAATTGCGGTTTGAGGATCATCCTGCTGAAACCGCTGCCGGGCATCAGCAGAGGGTTCTAGCACGCAGTCGTCGCCAAAAAAGTTTTGCAATTCAGCCAGACGCAGTGCTTCTACGGTATTCAGGGTTTCTACCACGGGGGCTGGGGGCCTGAGCAGGTTTTGCTTGACCTGAACAGAGTTCGTCACCGGAACGGCAGAGGCCAGTAGCAAGGTAATATACTGCCGATAAACCGGTTCTACCGTGTCACGAAAATCAAATTGCACCTCCCGGTCAGCGGTAAGAATATCAGTACGGATGGTTTCCAGAGTGGCGATGGCCTGTTGATAGGCAGCAATAGCTGGCTCAACCTGGCCCTGTTGGCGGTAGAGGCGTCCCATTTGCCATTCCCATAGGTAAAGGCTGTCGGCAGATTCCAGGGCATTGCTGGCCGCTAGCTGGGCTCGTTGGGTCAGTTGAGCAGCCGTGCCCCAGGTGCGGCGACATTCTGCCAGATGGCCCAGTTCACCCAATGCAAAGGAGGCAGCTCGATTGTCTTGAATAGTCTCAGAGATTTGCAGCCCGGTTTGCAGCCAAGATGGCGTCGGGGAATCTTCCCGAAATTGCTGACAGTCAAATCCGCGACCCGGTTGGTAAGACTTGGCCAGGGTAATGGCGGCATAGGCAGTTTCGCGGCTGGGGGGTAGCTGGGTAATCAGTTCCCCAATCCGTTGGCGAGTGCCGATATGCGCAGGGCCATTTCCCTGGCTGTCATCAACCGCACCAGGAGAATTCTGCTGCAGGTTAAGCAGGCTGAGCTGAGCCCGCAGTTCTGTGCTTAAATCTGCCTGGGTTCTGGCCACAGCGATCGCACGCTCTAACGTGGCCACTGCCTGCCGTCGTTGTTCTGCCGCTTCAGTTTGCAGGGGGGCAGCTACGCTGACATTCAATAATGCCGCGGCTTCTGCCCTACGGTTTGCCACCAGCGACTGCCTGGCCAAGGTATTTCCCAGACTATTCAAGAGGGGAGCCTCAAACTGAATAAAACCATGCTGCTGGACAAACTCCAGCCCAGTTTCGAGGGAGTTTTGAGCTGTTTCGTATTGGCCCATCAGTCGGTAGGCTTCGGCCAAAGATCCTAGTGCCGCAGCCTGCCCTAGCCGATCGGCAGCTTTTTCGGCAATGGCATAAGCCCCTCCGGTACAATTCCATACCCCGATCTGGGATGAAAGGTCTTCAGGCTCTGAGCCACATAACAACGTAACCGCCTGCCTGGGTTGCCCAAGGCCAGCGTAAATCTGGGCCTGTTCGGTCAGGGTGCGACCAAATTGAGTCGGGTTATCAATCTGTCGGTAAGCCTCTGCGGCAGCATCCCAATAGTCCAGGGCCGTAGTGAACTGACCAATATGGTGATAGGCACGGGCCAAATTTTCGTTAACTACTGCCTGTTCTCGCAAAGCTTCAGCCGGATAGGCGCTGAGAGCCTGACGCCAGAGTGAGATCGCTTCTGGATAATCCCCCTGCTGGTAAACGGTGAGTCCCTGCTCGACTAACTGCGCTGGAGGTGCGACTTGCCCATAGGCCGATTGCCCCCATCCAAGCTTAAAGGGGTGACCAACCAGCAACGCCAGCAAAAGCCCCGTTACAAACACGACTCTCAGTAAGCGTCGATTCACAATTTGCTGCAGAACCCTATACATCAAGAGAAGCACATGCTAGTAGTTAAGCGATATCTCAACGCTGTCGATTAAGACAGCCCATCACAGGCATTTGCCCCATAGCCTACCAGAGCGTTCCTAAAAAGAAAGTTATGATGCATTACATTTTGGCTCGGTGTACTGCCAAGGGACTGGAGCTTAAGTTGACCGGCCTGTTCAGCCTTGTCGGCTGGTTGGGGCTCCCTTCCACAGCGTTGGCACAGAACAACATTGTTCCTGATGATACTTTGGGGAATGAGCCTTCAGTAGTCGTTCCAGCCAATACCAACGTTGATTTGATTGTTGGGGGAGCCCAGCGAGAACAGAACTTATTCCACAGTTTTGAAGAATTCAATATAAATGTAGGCCAAACAGCGTTCTTTGCGACAAATTCTGATATAATTGCCAATATTTTCGCCCGTGTAACTGGGGGCAATCCATCTGAAATTCTAGGCCGTCTTGGAACTGTTCAACTCACTCCTGGTGGGCCAGTTCCAACTTCAGCCGATTTATTCTTAATTAATCCTAACGGCATTCTCTTTGGCGAAAATATGCTGCTGGACGTTGGCGGCTCTTTCACTGCTTCTACAGCTAGCGGAGTCCAGTTTGATCAACTCGGGAACTTTAGTGCGTCTGTACCTGTAGTTCCAATTCCTTTATTAACTATTAATCCTTCCGCCTATCTCTTCTCTGGCTCTAATCCGGGCGATATTAATGCAAGCTTTGCTCAGTTTCTTGTCCCAGAAGGAGAAGCGCTTTCCTTATTAGGTGGAAATTTGACTCTAAATAGCACCACCATTTCAGCTAATGGGGGAACTATTCAACTAGCTGCTGTGATCGATGAAGGCACCGTTGAAGTCGAGGATAACTTAAGCCTTGTTATTCCGGCAGACATTTCTCACGGAAATGTTGTTTTAGATCAAGAGTCTTTTATCAGTTCAGTCGCAGAGGATGGTGGTGAAGTCATAATTTCTGCAGAAGATGTCAATATCGCGAATAACAGCCTGATAGGAGTGGGCTTAGCTGCTGGGAATCCCTCTACTACTGGTCAGGTAGGGGATATCACTGTTCAGGCGACGGGCAATATCCGTATTAGCGAAAGTCTAGTTGCAAATCAGTCATTTCCCGGGTCCATCGGGAACAGTGGAGCAATCAGAATTTCTGCTGAGAATGTTGAAATTACTAATGGTGCTCAAATCAGTTCATCTACTTTCGGGTCTGGTAACTCTGGAGACATTGCTATCAATGCTCTGGAAGCAGTTTCTATCGACGGCGTTAATTCCGACACAGGTAATAATAGTGCCATTTTAAGTAATGCAGCAAGAGGATCAGTTGGAGATGGTGGGTCAGTCATGATCACCGCTACTAATTTAAACTTAACCAATGGAGCTCAAATCAATACCTCAAATTTTGGAGAGGGGCAATCGGGAAATGCGACTTTCAACATTTCTGAAGCATTGCTATTGGATGGAATAGTAGAAAGCAATAACCGACCAATAGCCAGTTCCATCATTACATTTCTCGGTCGGGGAGCCAGTGGTCGGGGCGGCGATATAAATATATCGGCTGGTAATTTAAGAGTAGTCGATGGAGCATTTTTGAGTGCATCAACTTTTGGGATTGGAAATTCAGGTGGCATATCTGTAAATGTTGCTGAGTCAGCTATCTTTTCAGGGGGGGATCTATTTAGTGGTGGTGTAAGTGGCTTATCCTCTGTAGTAAATCCAGGAGCAATTGGAGAGGGGGGCTCTATTTTTCTTTCGGCGCGTACCTTAGAGGTTACCGACGGAGCACGCCTGGACACATCAACCTTTGGAGAAGGCAATGCTGGCAATATTTTTATAGAGATTTTAGATACGGCTGTAATAGATGGTTTCAATACTCTGAGTAACTCCAGAAGTCTTGTATCAAGCGATGTTGAGCCTAGTGGCATCGGAAATGGAGGAAACATTTACTTATCTTCTAGACAACTGGATGTTACGAATGGTGCTTTGCTGGGGTCTGCTATCTTTGGTCAGGGAAATGCGGGCGATATTGTTTTAGAAGTAGCAAATTTGGCTCGTTTCGATGGTGCTAGTTCCTCTATGAATAGTAGTGGTATAGTTAATGCCATCCAACAAGGAGGAACTGGGACTGGTGGAGATATTTCGATCATAGCCAGCAATGTTGAGGTAACAAATGGAGCTCAGCTGAATACAGCGACGTTTGGTGAAGGGAATGCTGGTGATATCCAACTTCAGATTTTCAACAATGTGAAAATTGACGGGTTTTATGAAGGTGATGGAAGTCTAATCAGTTTAATAGGTAGTGGAGTCGAAGAAAATGCTGTCGGGCAAGGGGGAGATATACAAATCAATTCTAACAACTTGGACGTGACTAATGGTGGCCAAATATCTACTAGTATGTTTGGAGTTGGCGACGCAGGGAACATCACACTTAATATTGCTGATACTGCTTTCTTCGAAGGGTTAAACCCACTACTACAGAATGTTCCCAGCTCCGCTGTTGGCAGTGTTCAACCGGGCAGTAATGGCAATGGTGGGGTTGTAATTGTCACAGCCAATCATTTGCGACTCAATAACCAGGCTCAAATAGGTGCTTTTACCTTTGAAGAAGGTAACGCTGGTGATGTTTTCGTTAAAGTGAATGATTTAACTGTTACAAATGGTGCACAGATTTCTTCTGCCACTCAAAGCTCTGGAGATGCAGGGAACATCATTATTGAAGTTGCAGAAACTGCTCATTTTGAGGGGGTAAGCCCATTCAATGACGATGTTCCGTCTGGTGCTATTAACGGGTCTCTTGGTAATGGTGAGATAAATGGTCGTGGAGGCGATATCAGACTTTCAGCAGCCAACCTCGAAATCAGCAATCGAGCCTTGCTAAGTTCAGCAAGTAGAAATACTGGTAATGCAGGTAATATTGTTGTCAATATTCAAGAAGAATATTTCGCCCAAGATGGAACTATCGAAACAACAGCAGAGCGAGCTTCAGGAGGTCAAATTAACATTACCGCAGGTAATATAGTTCTGGAAGGAGATAGCGACATCCAAACCTTTGTAAGTTCAGGCGAGGGCGGGGGCGGTAATATAACTATCGTCGCTGATTCGGTCATTGCTTTTGATGACAGTGATATCCTCGCCTTTGCTGCCGATGGTCGAGGGGGCAATATCGACTTAAGTCGTACCATCTTCTTTGGCGACGGTTTTGAGATCAGCCCACCGGGCACTGACCCGGCAACTCTGGATGGTAACGACAGAGTAGATATTAACGCCTCTGGTGGGTTAGCTGAAGGAACTATCTTATTGCCAGATACCAGCTTCGTTGAAAACAGTCTGAGTAATCTACCTGATGCGGTCGTTTCTCCGGATGCTTTGCTGGCAGGCAGTTGTATTGTGCAATCAGGTAATACTCAAGGCAGCTTCGTTGTTACTGGGGGAGATGATTTACCGACTCGTCCTGGCAATCCAGCCCTTTCGGCCTTCCCCACTGACACAGCCCGCACTATTGATTCGCCCTCCGCCGAAACCTCTACCGAAGGTTGGCAACCAGGTGACCCTATTGTGGAACCTACCGATGTTTTCGAACTGGCCGACGGTCGTCTGGTGCTGTCTCAAATCTGCGAATAGCTCATCCTGTTCACTTACGCCTTTATTGAGATCTGTAGTCTGTAAAGAAACGAGATCGCAAATTCAAGATATTCCAAAGTGAGAGATGGAGTGAGATTGATGATTGGCAAACTATTGAGTTCTTTACTAGCTCTGGCAGTCACTGCGCCATTCTGGGTTTCGGAGAAAGATAGAGAGTCTTTGATAATATCAAATATCGAACAAGGCCAGTTTGATAATGCAGGACTTACAGTTCTAAACCATATTCCTAGCAAGACCTTGAGCCAGATCTTTCCAACAGCGCTAAGTCAAGTATCTCAACCATCTAAGCAAGACAATACAGCTAATAAAGACTTTTGTAATACTGACAACACCCAGGTCTGGAGTGTAAATGGTGAACGTTTAAACTGCTTCAGGGGGCGTCTGGTCGAAATGTCTCCTAATGGGCGTTATTTGCTGACTAGAGGCTATATTCAGGACGAAAGCAATGAAACAATTGGAGAACGTCTATATGTTTGGGCTATTGATCAAGGGACAGAAGTTGCGAACTTTACTGGAAATTTCTTCGACTCACAATTTCTTCCCGACAGTTCTGGAGTAGTGATCACCAGAATACAACCTTCAATGACTATGTCTAATCCACTGGTTCTGGAAAGAAGACAACCTGCAACGGCGATATCTGATTTATTTACTTTAGAGGGTGAAAAGATAGCTTCGCCATCTGGTAGCTTAGAACTCTTTTCTCCTGACAAAGATAGAATAATTACTGTAACTCCAAGAACTATTCTTCAGCTAGAACAAACAAGAAGAATATATCTATGGACAATGCAGGGCGAAGAAGTCGCATCTTTTGAGGGTTCTTTTGCAGGGATCACTGATGACCATGAAAAAGTTGTCATTCAAGATAATGGATCCACAGATCTAAATAATGACAGCACTACCCTCTTGAATATCTCTGGACAAAAAGTAGCCTCATATGAAGGGATATTTAAAGGCTTTACTCAAGCCCAAGATAGACTTGTCACGGTTTCAAACAGTGAAAGTACTGCACTTTGGGATCTCTCTGGGCAAAAAATAGCTTCATATGAAGGAGTGTTTGCAAGTTTTACTCAAACTCAAGATAAAATAATCACCACTTCATTTGACGAAGATAAGACTACTATTTGGACCTTAGATGGAACCAAGGTTTTTCAGGTAAAAGGTTTCTTTGTCAGTCTCATGCCTAATGGAGACTTTATTACTAGCTCTATAGACACTGACACCACATACATATGGGATAATGATGGTAACCAGAAGCAAGCTTTCTTAGAAACAGCGTTAGATAGTATTTCCTTGACGACATCTGGTGACAAAATCGCCATAGAACCTCGACTGAGTCGCGGAATCGGCCATAAGACCTTTGTATACTCCACCGAAACCGGAGTAAAGCTACTTGATGTCACTGGATTTTTTGAAAGATTTACGCCAAATGATGATGGGATTCTCATTTGGGGTTCTAAAGACGACAACTCAGATGTTGTTCAACTCTGGGATTTTTCGGGTGAATTGAAACACGAATTTTTAGGTTATTACAGGGGTTTTCTATCTGATAACGAATTTTTTACCGCATACGACAATGAAATCTATTTATGGAATTCAGATGGTACTAAACTGGCAACGTTTGAAGGCTTTGTGAAACAACTATCACCTGATAAACAGAAAATAGTAACTGTTGGTACACTATAGTCAGGTAATATCTACTGGTGTGCATCCCAGTCTTGCAAGACTGGGATGCACACCCAAGCATCATTCAAGTTCTAATCATTCTAATTGTAGAAACTACCCAACCCAAATTAATCCTGTCCGCCAACAAAGCTTTTCGAAAATGGATATTTAATGACCTTCCCCTGCTTAGCTCCATTGGTGTTGCTTATCATGATGGCAATTTTAGCCACGAACAGAAGAATTGCTGGCAAACATAGCACAATCCCTATTAGAAGAAACACTGGCCACAAAAAGTAACCCATCGAAAAGGATGCTCCTCCCGCCAAATATGGGTCCTCCATGGATTGTGCTAAGCCGGGAGAAACAACAGGCAAGATAAATCCGAAAAAGATTCCTGGCAGTTTGTACACGACCACCAACAAGACAGTACAGAGCAATGAATACAGACACCAGGAGAGGGCAAAGTTGATTAGATTTCGCCAGCTCTTTTTTAAGAAAGCATTAGCTCGAAACCAACTCCGAGTACAGCAGATAATGACAAGATCAACGAAGGAACTGGTAACACCTGCCAAAACAAGTGCGCCAGGTAACGCAAGAATGCCGATATATTTGCGTAAAAAAAACATTATCGCAAAAACAAGAAGGCAGGCACTGCCGAGTAATGCCAGATGCAAATTGTATACGACCTTACGAGAATGATGATCAGGTGTGGTAGAAAGCATTGTGAAGTCTCCTCAAAATATTGATGAACCTGTGACGTGTGAAATTGAAGCTGGTCAATTAGACTCTAACTTTGTTCATCATTAGGAATTATTCAGTTCTTCAAACCATTCGAAATTCAGGTCGCATTCTGCTTCCATGGCAGTCGCAAGGGCGGCGTCTCTTTGATTGGATGAATCAAAAGAATATTCTCCTGTGCGGGCTTCTTCGTAAGCGACTTCATCGGTCATTAACGCCAGAGTTTCTTGACTATAGAGACAGACAGACATCTCTACGGTTTGTTCAGGCGAAGTCTCGTAAAAGGCATAGTTACTGACTCGGCAGTGCTCACCTTCCCAACCCTGCACACCGGCTTTCATCAAAACATCATCTATTAAAAAAGGAATGCTTTGACTCTCGGCTCCAGGGGTACATTCTGCTAGTTGATCGAGATACATAACCGGGTCGTTGTCAGGACTTATATCTGTTCCAACATTTACCCTAATGTCTGCATTCAAAGCCAAAGGAACAGATTGATCTTTTTTAAGAATGCTGTGATTATTTGGCTCTGTAGATTGAGCCAAGACGGGCAAATTATAGAAACCTTCAGACAGCGGAATGAATATACCTGTCAACAACACTACAGCCGTTGAAACTTTAAAGCACTGGGTTGTTTTATGGATTTTAGATTTATGTGTCATGGGTTGAACCGAAAAATGAATGACGTGAACTGGTCGAAGTTATATTTTATAGATTAAATGAATTCCCTAAAAAGTTTGTGTAAGATTTCTACCAGATTGTTTTCACTTAAATGACATCTTCTCTGTACAAAAGTGCAAAGGAATCTGTGGCAGGCCCCTCACATAGCTAAGCGATGATAGTGCCATCCGCCACTGGAGTGTCACTACATTCATTGATTCATCATAGATATTCTAGCTATCCTTCTTCAAGGAGATAGTACTATTAATTTTAAATATGTGAATTGTCATTATCCTCAATAGATCTTGGATCAACCTCCCAAAAAAACATCATAGTTGTACTACCGCCTCTGGAAACCGGTACGAGAGATATCCAAAACAAAGGTTCGACATTATTAGAGACTAAATAAATCAATTCGTCACAGTACACTCCATTGAGGACTGTAATATCGTTTTCACTAAGTAAATTCTGAACAGAAATAATATTGGTGCTGTAAAGGTGAAAATCTATGCCTTCATCTCTTATGAGAAAACTACTGTCACCAAAGTATTTGAAAAAGCACTGGAGGTTTTCAGAAGACCAGTCAGATACAAGAAAAGGTAGCAAATCTAGGGCATTCTCAGTTATATCGAAAGGCTGAGGTTGAATAGTTTCAGAGCTTAGCAATTCTTCAATGAAAGAATCAACATAAGAATCCTGGTCCGATTCAGACTTGGTAAAGTCAGTAGGCCCTATTGCCTGGGCAGAGTAACCAGCCAACATTGCATAAGAAAGCGAGGCGAGTGAAAATATAAGGCAGTGGCGACAACTCTTTTCTAGAAAAATCTTATATGTCATGACCATCCAGGTTTTAACTAAATTTTAATCTCTCATATTGCGCTCAAGAGCGATCCAAACTAGAAATTGAAATTGATTTAGTTTGCCTATCAAAAGGTATCGCATCTGCACATTGGGTTCAGTTGCTTTCGCAACACTTCTCGTCATCCAGAACGGTGCTTAAGATAAACTGCCCGGATCAACCAACCCAATAGGCCAATCATTAAGATAATGGTAGCCGGTATAGTCAGCAAAAACGAATAGCCCATCAACCATTGAGCCAAAGCTTCTCTAGATCCACAAAAGTTCTGCCCGCCTGATAAGTTTTCAATGAGTCTAAAGAAGTGGCTAACCATTATCGAAATTTGGATTGTTCCCAGAGCTGCACCGCTGAATAACCAGGTAAACCGAATTGTTTTACGTTTTGCAGTTGGGAATCTACCAAAGCTTCGCAGGTTGCGAAAGGTCATAGCATAGCCGGGAAATCCAACAAAGAGAATGCTTACTACCATTATCATGAACTTGAGTAGGGCTAACTCTAAAAAACAGTCTACAGTAATGTTCATCATGCTGATAGCTCCTGAAAATAGATGAAATATTTGATGCTGCTATGATTCTTTGACGAATTTGTGACAAGATAAACCTATGCTTGACGGGAAGCTGAGGAGAATTAAACCCGAAGCAGAAGTTGATTATTGAATTAGTGGTTGAAACTTATATGTGGAAACTTTTTTCTGCTAAAATGATTTTCTATCCTGATTTTCCGTAAGGAAGGTCTTATTGGAAAATTGACTTTAACAGGAAATTGCCTGATTTAAATAGATAGCCAACGCATACCCTGTGACTGGTTTCAAACAAGTTTCACGATTCTCTCATGCTTAAAGCGGCTTTCTCAGGGAGGGCATTGTCTACAGCTTTTGCATTGCGACGCTCTGCCGTAGACAACCCTAAAGTAATGTGTCTAGCGATTTCTGGCCCAACGCAGCAAACTTCCCACTGCACTTACTCCCAAAAGAATTAAGCTGGTGGCATCCAGAGGAGCAACCATAGTCTGAGTCATGGGTTCAACCGGCTCCAGAGTAGTTTGAGGCATGGTTGTAAACCGCTGGGCAAAAACACCATTGCCACTGCCATCCTCGTCTTCAATTACCCAAACGATCACTCCATCACCCGATTCGTTTAGGGCTAAGTCAGCGCTGCCAACATCAGGACTACGCCTAAAAATGGTGGTATTTTGAAGAACGGTTCGCTCAGGAATCTGAATGTGATGAGCCTCTACCCGTGATCCTGTTACGATCGTTACAACTGTACTGCCATAGCCATCGGTGGCCGCGCGAGGGGCAACACCGATGGCTTCTACCCTAAATTCGAACGAAGGAGAGCTTTGAACTGGAAGATAGCTGGTGAAAAAATTTGGGGAACCAACATACTCCCAAACTAAGGAGCTATTACCCTGTTGATCGATGAAAACCTGGGGATTTACCTGGGCATTTTCTGTGGTTTCGTTGACCTGGAATTCTTGCCCGACAGGCCCATTTAAAGTGTAGCGACGGGCAAAAATACCGTAAGAGTCCGGTGTGGTGTTGGCCTCCTGACCCATCGAAGACCAGGCAAACAGAATATCCCCCTGATCATTCATTGCAACGGCAGGGTCTTTTTGAGTCTCTGGGTTCTCTGCATGGACGCGAAATTCAGGATTCAGTGGGTTGCCAGCTGTATCAAAGACTCTTGCAAAGACATCTGAGTTACCAGGTCTACTTTGCCAGGTCACTACAAAATTTCCGCGACTGTCCATAGCAATGGCTGGGTCGTGCCGAGGAGCTGTAGCAGTATTGTTAACCCGAAATTCGCCCTGAATGGTGGTAGCGATGTCACTGGCCCCAGAAACTGGATCTGGAACAGGGTTACGGGGTAAACGAGGAGCCTGACCACCCAAAATTCCTCCCAGAAAGCCTTCAACGGTTTCTTCTACAATGTCTTCGACCACTTCGCCAGCATAGTCTGCCCCAGCAGCGGCGGGGGAGCCTCCCAGAGCATTGCCTTCACGGTCGAAACGTCGAACGAAGACACCATTTCTACCCCCAACGCCTGTGCCTTGCCAGACCACAGCGAAGTTGCCCTGGGCATCTACAGCGACATCTGAGTAGCGCTGATGCCCGTCGGTAGTGACATTCACCTGAAATTCAGGCCCTGCGGGGGTGCCATCGGCATTGAAGCGTTGTCCAAAAACATCATTATTCCTACCAGTTTGCCCATTGCTGGTCCATACCACAACGAAGGAACCGTCTGGGGCAATGGCAACGGCAGGATCACCCTGATCTCCTTGGGTGAACATATTGACCTGAAACATGGGACCAAGGGTTGTAAACATGGTTTAGCTCCTTTTTAGAAACACAAACTATTTAAGTTGGCTTGGCAAGTTTGGGGTGTTATTGAGACTTCATTTTGCAATTAAGGGCACCTCTAACAACAGATTTCCTTAATAAAGCAGGGGAAGGAAAAAC
>CAZPYG010000129.1:0-13046 GCA_964590465.1 uncultured bacterium
GGCCGCTACTACGCCCTGGTGCAGTTCATCGGCCCCACGGATGACCCGCTCGAACGCTACCGTGTGGTCCATTTCAACCGCGCCACCGGGCAGTTCGACGGTCCCCAGGAAGTGGTCTGCCTGCCCACGGTCGTGCCCGACGCCAATGAGATCTATGCAGCGGTCAACTCAGGCCTTGAGAAATCTCCCCAAAACACCACAGGCTGGTATATCTACGGGGCCCATAACCATGCTGGTAACTTCATCGTCAAAGCCCTCAAGCCCCGCTGCCTGCACCAGCTGCAGCCCGACCGGCTGATCCCCAGCGCTGGTCAGGGGTATCGGTATCTCCGCAAAGAAACCTGGCGTAACCTGACGGCCAAAAAGGGGACTACCGAGTCAGTGTTGATTGACCCCACGGCAAATTCCCCGGCGGCGGCCAGGGAATCCTGGCAGATCGGCGACAAGGCTCTGCTGGTGCATGTGTACGGCGGCATTGGCGGCAACAAAAAAGAGCCCGCCGCCCGGGGACCAATTTACTTTGGCCACTTCGCCTACGGCATTGCCACGGTGGTGTATGAGCCCCTGGCGGACGAATTGCAGTTTGATCTTCAATACCACCAGGTTTACACCCATAACACCCAGGGGCTGACGGCGGGCACCTTTGACTGGAGCCGCTACATGGGCGACCGCCAGTGGGGGTTTTTGGGCACCCGCCCCACGTCGGATATTTTGATTCGCCTGCCCGCCTTTACCCAACCCTTCGATTTTTACGGGGAGTTTCAGTCGGCCCTGGATGGGCTGCAGAACCAGCTGGAAATCATGACTGCCCGCTACCGGACCGGCGACGGCACCGGGGTTACCTACGTCGGGCCAGCGAACAACTGCGCCCAGGACTCGAACCAGGCCATGTACGCCAGCGCCAGACATCTGGAGGCCGTCGTGGCTGAGCACAAAGCGGCCTTCCGGAACTGGGAGCAGGACTATCCCGCCCAGGCCCAAACCTTCGACCAGCTGCTGTCCCTGCGTAAGGACATTCAGCGGGGCCTGCTGCCCTTTGGCAGTGCCCGGGCCGACTGGGAAGACGAGCGGGAATCCCTGGGCAGCAACCTGCAGGACTACCCCCTCAAAACCCTGGGCCGGGGGCTGGTGAGCTGGCGCACGATTCTGCCCCGCAAAGCCAGCGACACCATTACCAAAATCTGCCTGCGCCATGGGGCCGCTCTCTGGGTACTGCGCACTAACCAGGTGGGGGGCTATGATCCTGATATCGAACCGATTCCCCCCATTACCCTGTAACCCCCATGCCCACCCTGATTGCCCTGATTGCCCATGACACTAAAAAGGATGACATGGTGATCTTTGCCGAACGATTCAAGAGTGTTTTGTCGCGGTATCACCTGATTGCCACGGGCACCACCGGCCAGCGCATTAAGGACAATACCGGGCTGCAGGTGGAATGTATGCTGTCGGGGCCATTGGGGGGGGATACCCAGATTGGGGCCCGGGTGGCGGTGGGCGATGTGGCGGCGGTGGTGTTTTTGATTGACCCCCTTTACGCCCAGCCCCACGAGCCGGATATTCGCGCCCTGCTGCGGGTCTGCGAAGTCCACAACGTGCCCCTGGCCACCAATGTCGCCACGGCGGCAGCGGTGATTACCCAACTGGGCAAAGCCCGGGTGGCCCACCTGATCTTTAATCCGGTGTCGGGCCAGGGAAATCCCAACAATGACCTGGCCCTGATTCGCCGCACCCTGGAACCCCAGGTACAGCTCAACGTGATATTTACTGAAGAAGGCAAAAGCCCCGCCGACCAGACCCGCGAGGCCCTGGAAGCAGGCACCGATCTGGTGATTGCCTCCGGGGGCGACGGCACCGTTTCCACCGTGGCGGGTGTGCTGATGGAAACAGATATTCCCCTGGGCATTATCCCCAGGGGGACGGCCAATGCCTTTTCCGTGGCCATGGGGATTCCCAACACCATTCAGGGGGCCTGCGAAACCATTCTGGCCGGCAGCAGCAAGGTGGTAGATGTGGCCCGGTGCAATGGCCAGCCGATGATTTTACTGGCCGGCATTGGCTTCGAGGCCGACTATGTAGAGCGGGCCAACCGGGAATTGAAGAACCGCCTGGGGGCGCTGGCCTACATTCTGGCGGGGGTGCAGCAACTGGGGGAGGCGGAGTACTTTGAGGCGGAAATTGAAATTGACGGCACTGAGCACAATCCCGATGTCGTTTCCCACGGCACCGTGACGACGGGGGCGATCACCATCGCTAACGCCGCCCCGGCCACCTCGGTACTGGCCCAGGGGTTTGGCCAGGTGAAGTTTGACGATGGCCTGCTGGATGTCACCATTTCCACCAGCAAAACCCGGCTGCAGGGGATTAACGCCCTCACCAGTTTGTTTGCCTCGGCTTTAGTCAATGTCCCTGCCAACCGGGATGATCTGGTCTGTCTGCGAACGCCACACATCAAAATTTCTACGGAACCAGCCCGTCGGGTGGTAGTGGATGGGGAAATCATTGGTACTACCCCGGTGGAAATTGAGTGCATTGCCGGGGGGCTGACGGTGCTGACCCCCATGGAGCACGATCGCAACGGCTGGCTCAGCTGGATGGGCGGTGCCGAACAGGAAGAAGAAAAAAATTAGGATTTCCCCATCGTCTGACCCATGACCAAACGTACCTTTCCTCTGCAAACCCTATTGATTGTGCCCTTTGTGCTGCAGGTGCTAGGGGTGACGGGGTTAGTGGGGTACTTGTCCTACCGGAGTGGACAGCGCACCGTTGAAACCCTGGCCAATCAACTGATGGAAAAAACCGGGGATTTAGTCACCCAGGATCTCGACAGCTATCTGCAAATGGGGCACCGGATTAATGCCTCTCACATTGCAGCCCTGCGTTCAGGAGCCATTTCAGAGGATGACCTGGACCAACTGCACCACTTCCTGACTCTGCAGTTGTTTGAAAACCAATCAACCACCAGCTTTTTATTTGGCAATTCCCAGGGCGACTTTAGATTTGTCAATCGGGTTTACCCCGGGGATGATTTGGGGGTCAACACCAATGTAGAAATCGGGGAACTCCCCTACGAGGTGGGCTATGCCACGGCGGCTAATCCTTCTGAGGTGAACATATTTAGTGTTGACGAAGCGGGCCACCTGCGGCGTCAGGCGGAAGTTATCCGCAAGGTGGATGTCCGGAATCGTCCCTGGTATCGGGCCGCCGTAGCAAAGGGAGAGCCCGGTTGGAGTGAACCCTTTCAAATTGGTCGATCGGAAATTTTAGCCATCAACGCTTTTACCCCCTTTTACAATGAGGCCAATCAATTGCAGGGGGTATTCTCTGTCAACTTCAGTCTCAGACGGCTGAACAGTTTTTTGAATTCTTTGGACATTAACGACCAGGGGATTACCTTTATTGTCGATCGAGAGGGGTTAATTATCGCTAACTCCCTCAACCAACCGGCCTATGTTGCCACCCCGACTAAACCACTTTCATCCGCAGAGGACCGTTTTCAACCCGGACAGGTGAAATTCGAGCGTTTGTCGGCCCTGGACAGCCCTGATCCAACCATGGCCAGGACGGCCCTCCAACTGCGGCAGCGGTTTGGTCATCTGCAGGGGATTCAGTCGGCCCAGGAATTGACGGTCGAGCTAGATAGAGATCGGCTTTTTTTGCGGGTTATCCCCTATCAGGATGACTACGGATTGGATTGGTTAATTGTCACCGGCATTCCAGAGTCAATATTTTCCGGCAATATTCAAGATAATGCCCGACGCACCCTGCTGCTGTGCAGCCTGGCCCTGGCTGGGGCCATTGCCAGCGGCATTTGGGCGGCTCGACGGATTACCCGCTCCCTGGGAAATTTGACGGCAGCGACGCAAAATGTGGCCCAGGGCGATCTTGACCAACCCCTCGACCCTTCTCCCATTGAAGAGATTCAAGTCCTGGCAGAAGCCTTTCGCCAGATGGTTAAAGCTCTGCGCCAGGGGGCTGAGCTGCAAAAAAATTATCAGCAGGATTTGAAACAGCAGGTGGCTGAAACAACCGTCGCCCTGAACGAGGCCCAGCGCATTGCTCAACTGGGGAGTTGGACCTTCGATCTGGCGACTCGAACCATTACCTGGTCAGCGGAACTCTTCGAAATCTATGGTCTAGATCCTGGCCAGCCAGCCCCCAGCTATGAAGACTATTTGCAGTATTTGCCCCAGGCCGATCAGGCCCACCTCAACGCCTTAGTGGACCGTGCCATCTCCACCGGGGAGCCGTATACCCTTGAACACCGGGTAATTCGCTCTGATGGAGTAGTCCGTTACGTTTTGGGTCGAGGAGAGATTATTCAAGACGCCCAGGGGCATGTTATTAAGCTCATCGGCACGGGGTTAGACATCACCTCCCGGAAGCAGATTGAACTGGCCCTGCAGCAGAGTGAGTCCAGGCTACGGGTGATTACCGATTCCATTCCGGGCTGCATTTCCTACATTGATGCCCGCCAGCGCTACCGTTTTGTGAACCAGACTTACGAAGACTGGTTTCATACCCATCGAGATAACATTCTAGGGCGCACGGTGGAAGAGGTAATTGGGCCAGAGTTCTACGCCATTGACAGACACCATATCGAGGCGGTGCTGCGGGGCGAAACGATCACCTACGAAACGGAGTTGCCCTACCGGGTTGGTCATTCTCGCTATGTGTCTGCCACCCTGGTGCCTGACGTTGGCGACCAGGGGGAAGTGCAGGGTTATTACGCCCTGATCATTGACATCACAGAACGCCAAAAGCTGGAACGAGCCCTGCGGGCATCGGAACAAAAAACCCAGGAAATTTTTGACAGTGCCCTGGCCGCCATTGCGAGTATGCGCGTGTTTGAGGACGGCACCTGGCGGATTGACCGGGTCTCTGCGGGGTGCAAATCCCTGACCGGCTTCACCGCTGAAGAGATGACCCTCGATAACAGCCTCTGGATTGAGCGGATTGTGCCAGAGGACTGGAACACCTTCAGGGAGGAAACCTTTGCCAATATCTTTGCCGAACAGACGGCCACCTACGAATATCGCTTTCGCCACAAAAACGGTAGCCTCCGCTGGTTTTCCCAAATCACCAATTCCATCCAGGATGAGGCTCAGCACTGCTGGATCGTCACGGCAACGTCAGTGGATATTACCGACCGTAAGCTAGCCGAAGACCAGCTCATGACCGAGTTCCGGCTGCGTAAAACCATCGAGTCCTCCATTGTCGAAGGCATTACGATGATTAGTCTGGAGGGAGAGCAAACCTACGTGAATCCTGCCTTTTGCCGCATGGTGGGTTGGAGCCAGGAAGAACTGCTCGGGGCTAAACCGCCCTTTGTCTATTGGCCTCCAGAGGAAGTTGAACGCAACACCGAGGTCCTCAACAGTAGGCTCGCCTCTAAAGCTTCCATTGGAGGCCTGGAGCTTCGCTTCAGGCGCCGCAATGGGGAAATGTTTGACGTACTGCTGCTGGATTCTCCCCTGCAGGATGCCCAGGGCAATATTACCGCCCGCCTGGCCTCTTTTTACGATATTACCGACCGAAAACAGGCCGAAAATGCCCTCAAACAAAGCGAAGTCCGCTTTCGGGATATTTCTGACTCCTCCCCGGCCAACATTTTCGTGCTGGTGCGTCGGCCCGATGGCAGCCGCTATTTTGAGCACATGAGTCGAGCCATTGAGACCATCTGCGAGGTCTCCGTGGACACCGTGATGGCGGATGCAGAAGTGCTGCTGGGCAACATTCATCCCGATGATTTAGCCGCATACAACACCGCTGTTGACTGCAGCGAAACCACCTTGGAACCCTTTCAGCACGAATGGAGGGTGTTGACCCCTTCGGGCCAGGTGAAATGGCTGCAGGGACGGTCCCGTCCCCGCTGGCGGGGAAACGGCGACCTCGCCTGGTACGGGGTGGTTATTGATATGACCGATCGCAAACTGGCGGAAGCTGCCCTGGCCGCCAGCGAGCAGCGGTACCGGGCCATTTTTGACCAGGTTACCGCTGGTATCAACCAGGTGGATGCCGCCGGCCACTTCATCAGCGTTAACCCGGCATTTTGTCGCATGCTGGGCTACCGCGAAGTTGAAATACTTCAACTCACTTACCAGGAACTGACCTACCCCGATGATATGGGCTGTTACCAGGCGAATTACCAAAAACTGGTAGCTGGACAGATTCCTTTCTTCTCAGCGGAAAAACGCTATCTCCACAAAGACGGGCATTACCTCTGGACCCAGGTGACGATTTCTCCCCTGCGCAACCAGGAGGGCTCCATCGACTCATCGGTGGCGGTGGTAGTCAACATTGATGACCGCAAACGGGCTGAACTGGCTCTGCAAAATAGCGAAGCCCGGCAGCGGGCCATTTTATCGGTTCTGCCTGACCTGATTTATATCATTGCCGCCGACGGTACGATTCTGGAGCAGGTTACCAGCAAACCGGACATTGATCTGTACCCCTCTGACGCAGACAAAATTCAGCGCTCCATTTCCGAATTCAGCCCCCCTGACCTGGCCTGGCGAAAGTTAACGGCCATTCAGCAGGCCCTGGACACCCAGAACATTCAAATTTTTGAGCAGGCCATTACCCTGAAGGGGCGCACCCAATACGAAGAGCTGCGCCTCGTACCGATGTCAGGGGATAAGGTGCTGCTGTTAATCCATGACATTAGCGATCGCAAACAGGCCGAGCTGGCCCTGCGGGAAAATGAAGAACGATTCCGCCGCGCCTTTGACGATGGACCGATCGGCATGGCGCTGGTTTCCCCGGAAGGGCAATTTTTGCGGGCCAACCAGGCCCTCAGCACGTTTTTGGGGTATTCCATCCCTGAGCTGGTGCAGATCAACATCGCAACCATCAGCTATCCAGAGGATATCGAGGCCGATCAAAAACTGGCCGATCGGGTGCTGGCGGGGCATATTCAGACCTACCAGATGGAGAAGCGCTACTTCCACCGCCAGGGCCATGTGGTCTACGGGCTGTTGAGCGTCTCCCTGCTGCGGGATACCCAACAGCGTCCCCTGTACTTTGTCACCCAGGTGCAGGACATCAGCGAACGCCATGAAATTGACCAGATGAAGCGAGACTTCGTTTCCATCGTCAGCCACGAACTCCGCACCCCGCTCACCTCCATGCGGGGGGCGCTGGGTATCTTAGCCAGTGGGGTTCTGCAAAATCGGCCCGAAAAGACTCAACACATGATGTCGGTGGCCATTAACAACACCGACCGACTGATTCGCCTGGTCAACGATATTCTCAACCTGGAACGGCTGGAGTCGGGTAAAGTGACCCTGGTCAAAGAACCCTGCCACCTGGGCCAGTTGATGGCTGATGCTGCCGATAGCCTGGAAGCTACCGCCATGGAGGTCAACGTTACCCTGCAGGTAGATCCCCTGGATCAGGTGGTTTGCCTGGCTCCCGATGGGATTTTGCAAACCCTGACGAACCTGCTGAGCAACGCCATCAAGTTTTCTCCAGCCGGTAGTACCGTTAGCCTGGCAGCGAAAGAGCAAGGCAGCTATGAAGAAAATTTTGAGTTCTCAGTGTTGAGTTCTCAGTTAGTGCCTTCAACTCAACACTCAACACTCAAAATCCAAACCTCAAAACTGCCCTCACCCACCCACATCCTCTTCTCCGTCACCGATCACGGGCGCGGCATCCCTGCCGAAAAATTAGACCTGATTTTTGACCGGTTCCAGCAGGTTGATACGTCGGATTCTCGCCAAAAAGGGGGCACCGGCCTGGGGCTTTCCATTTGTAAAAACATTGTCGAGCAGCACGGCGGCACCCTCTGGGCCGAAAGCGTCGAAGGCCAGGGCAGCACCTTCTATTTCACCCTGCCCGTGGAACCTTGCCCCCCAACTGCCGCCGGACCTGATGGGTAACGTTAGGTTGAGCAGAGGGTTCCTCGATCAATCATTTGCCGAACGACAAAAGTCTCTGGGTCAAATAGGGTCACATTGGCGATATAACCGGGGGCCAGCAGCCCTAACTGAGGATCTACTCCGATGGCTCGAGCCGGGTACAGAGTGGCCATCCGCAGGGCTTCCGCCAGGGGAATGCCCCCATATTGCACACAGTTACCCACCGCTTCAATCATGGTCAGGGCCGAGCCCCCCAGGGTGCCCTCCGCAGACAGGCACCGGCCATCGCGATAAAACACTGCCTGCCCGCCGATGGTGAAAGACTCCATCTGGGTGCCGACAGGAGGGGTGGCATCGGTGACCAGCACCAACCGGTCCCGCTTAATGTGTTGAGCCAGGCTGATGGACCCGTAATGGACATGGTGTCCATCGGCGATCACACCAGCGTAAACCTCGGCATGGCTGAACACCGCCCCCACCATGCCCGGCTGCCGTCCCTGCCAGGGGGACATGGCGTTGAACAGGTGAGTGACCATCCCCACCCCGGCCTCAAATCCGGCCAGCGCTTCCTCAAAGGTGGCCTGGGTATGCCCGGCCGAAACTAAAATTCCGGCGGCGGCAAACTGCCCCAGGATAGGGGAGGGCACCATTTCAGGAGCCAGGGTCAGAATCTTGACCACCTCTGGACCAGCCTTGAGAATTCGGTCTACCATGGCGCTGTCCGCCTGGCGAATGTAGGTTTCATTGTGGATGCCCTTGCGTTTGGGATTCAGGTAAGGGCCTTCCAAGTGCAGGCCCAGCACCGTATGGGGATGGGTTTGTCGATAGGTCTGGACCAGGTCCATCGCCGCGATCATGTCTTCATCGGGGGCGGTGATCAGGGTCGGCAAAAAGCTGGTGGTGCCGCTTTTGAGGTTGGTGCGGTGCATGGTGTCCAGGGTGTCGGGGGTGATGGCATCGTTAACCATCACTCCGCCGCAGCCATTCAGCTGCAGGTCGATGAATCCGGGAGCTGCAGCCATGCCCTGACCATCAATGCGTTGTAAATCACTGCCCACCTGGGCTTCGGGGACAATGTCCAGAATCCTACCCGCCGCTATCACCAGGGCATGGTTTTGCAGGGTCTGACTGCCGGTGTAGAGGGTGCAATGGGACAGGGCATACATGGGCAGGCTCCGTTACAGTAGCGGGTCGAGGGGGTCGTTCATTTCCTTAAAGTACTTGACCGTCTTCACTTTTAGTTCGAGGGTGGCGTCTTCATTGCACACCATCAGAGCACAGGGATGGAGCTGCAGGGCCGACACCGTCCACATGTGGTTGACGCTGCCTTCAATGGCGTGGGCTTCCGGTAGCCCCACATATTCATCCATATTGAACGTCACCACATGGCGAAAGCTGACCTGACCGGCCCGATGGAACTCCACCAGTTTTTGATACATTTCTATGGGCGTACCACCCGTGGGTAAGCCCAGCCCAAAGGGACGATCCGCCGTTGGGGCATAATCGCTGATACGTTTGACGACGTAGGTGGCAGCCCAGGTGCCGACCTGGTGATCGATAATCAGACGCATGGCCCATAAACCGAAAACTCTTCTTGAGCCTAAGCCATGAATGTTAACTTTGCGCCTGGGTTGACCGAGCGCAACTACACCCAACGATGAATGATATGCCTCGCCCTTTCCATGTTGCCTTTCCCGTCCATGACCTGGCGGCCACTCGCCACTTTTACGAAACCCTGCTGGGTTGTACCATCGGTCGCACCGACGAGCGCTGGATCGACTTCAACCTGTTTGGCCACCAAATTACCGCCCACCTGACGGAAACCCAGGCTGCGGGCAGTTCTACCAATCCGGTGGATGGCCATGCCGTGCCCGTCAGCCACTGGGGCGTGATCCTGACCATGGAGGAATGGCAGACATTGGCGGACCGTTTGCGCCAGGCCAGGGTCACGTTTGTGATTGAACCTTACCTGCGCTTTCAAGGGCAACCGGGGGAGCAGGCCACCCTGTTCCTGCAAGACCCCAGCGGAAATGCTCTGGAATTCAAGGCATTTGCCGATGATGCGATGATTTTTGCGGTGGGCTAGGGACGGGTTAAATCACGGTTGGAAGGAACGGGTTTTAGCTCCCGGGGTTCCTGCCATTCCCCCCCATCCTGGGGATGTTGGGGGTCTGGTTCACTGGTGACCAGATCCACCTGGCTGACCTCAAACAGTAGGGTAAAGGGACGACTCATTTCATTTTCCAGAAAGTTTTCCAGCAGCTGCACCTGCTTCGGGGTGACTGGCTCAGAGGCATACACCACCAGGGAAACCTCCGGAGGATTGGTCACCCAGTTAGTGCTTAAATCTACCAGGGTCAGCCGTTGGAACGTCAGGGTCCGATCCAGCAGGGCCGTTCTGACCGCCGACTCCAGTCGGTTTTGCAGCACCAGTTGCCCGGTACTGTAACCAAGGGGAAACACCAGCAGCCCCGTAAACACCAGGGTGATACCAATGGGCCGCCGGGCCAGGTTAAAGGGAGCATACCCCGCCAGCATAAAAGCCACCATGCAGGCCAGGGTAATGCCGAACAGGTTAGTGGTGTAAAGCAGCATGGCCCCCAAACTCAGGGACAGATCTCCCTGGGCTAACCACAGCCCCACCACGCAGACGGGGGGCATCAGGGCAACCGCGATGGCCGTCCCGGCAATGGTGCTGGACAGTTTCGGGTCTACCTTGGCGAACCCCGCCAGGGCCCCGGCGGTGACGGCAATCCCCAAATCCAGCAGGGTGGGTTGAGACCGGGCATACACTTCGCTGCCGTACTGGGCAATGCCAGTGGTGGCTCCCAGGAATGCCGAGATGGCAATGGCCACCCCCGTACCCACCACAATGGACAGGACGCTGGCTCGAATTAGCTGCCGGTCCGCATCCAAAATGCCGAAGGCGATCCCTCGAATGGGCAACATCAGCGGCGCAATCAGCATGGCTCCAATAATCACCGCCGCGCTGTTTGACAGCAGACCAAAGGTGGCAATGATGCAGGAACCGAGCACCAGCACCAGATAATCCCAATCCAGGTCTGACTCCTGCAGCAAATCCTGCCGCAGATGGGCCAGGGCAATGGGTTTTACCCGCCGACCATCGGAGAAATAGGTGCAGCGAAGCTGCCTGACGGTTTCCGGTACTTCCCGGATATACCGGGTACAGGTCTGGCTGCCCTGCTTCACCCCCTGGCCGACCCTCACCACCCCTTGCCGCAAATGATAGAACTTTACCCTCATGGCCCTGGTCAGGTCCTTACCCTGTGTCAGCTTTCTCCATTGTGTGGGAGAACATGGCTTAAGCTTAATTTGTTGAGAATGGTCACAGGAATCAACCTAAGCCCCTGGCGGCTCAGGGATAACAGGGTTGAGTCGTTTGGGATAACCGGCTGGCATCCACCCAGCCCACCAGATGACCATTGGCAAACACAAAATCATCCAGGTAAACCTGTGCCGCCGTGTACCCCGGCAACAACCGAAGACATCAACACGCTGCCTGACACCAATTGACTGTGCAACATTTTTAGAGCCATACACTTAGCTTGAACCGTACTTCAGCTCAAAATGGCTCGTTAAATTTATTAAAAATTCTTCAGACTAGTCGGCAAACTGGTTGTCATCATCCATGCAGGCGTCCCAGCGGGCGGTAAGGGCATCTACCACCATCGCCTCGAAAGCGGCGGTGTTGGCCGACTGGGTAATTTGGTCCTGCACCGGGTCGTATATCGGCAAGAGGCGTAGCCGACGATTGTCCTGCACCAGGTCAAAATAACTTTGCTGGGTATCAATTTTTCCCATTTCGAGAAAATCGAAGCTGTAAACGTTGAGATAGAGTGTATGATTGGCGACGAGCGTAGCCTGCTGGGTATCAGCGAAGACTTCCATCACAAAGCCTCCGCCCTCAGTCAATAAAGCGCTGTCCTGAAAATGTTGGTAGCGCACCTGTCCCAAGTCCTGCAGTAGCCTGAGCATGTCGGCCTTGTTTACGACCATCCCAGAATCTACCAGACAGGGGGCAGGAAGGCCCAAATTAGTAACACGCTCGCGATTCATGGTAATCTCGCCACGTCACATCAGCTCAAGAGCAGGGCTGATGGCCGTTGCTCGTTGGGCTCTACATCCACGATACTCGATATTGCTGGGAATGATCCTCCCAAAAAATTCCTTTTTTCAGCCATAAATTCCTTTCCGCGGGAGTGAAAGTCCCACGGTTCCGCCTTCAGGGGAATCTAGAAATCCCTATGGAAGCCAGAAACGTTTTTTCATAAACCAACGGTAGATATACTGATTTTGGCTTACATCCATATCAGTAAAACTCAGTAAACCCCTTGTCTCGAAAGGCTGGCTCCGATTTTCAACCCGCCCCGCGCCCTGTCTGGTTTCGTCGCTGGGCCGGAGCTTTTTTGTTCTACACTCGCCTTCCCCTGCCTGGATGGATATCACCCAGCTTCGACGGCATCGCCGCCCTGGCTCCCCTGGTGGGATTGCTGATCGGGGGTCTGCTGGCCCTGGGGGACTGGGGACTGCTGACCTTGGGATTCTCCTCCCTGTTGCGTAGTGGTTTACTGGTGGCCCTGGGGGTCTGGCTTACGGGGGGACTCCATTTGGATGGAGCCATGGACACCGCCGATGGCCTGGCGGTGATGGACCCCCAACGACGATTGCAGGTCATGGCCGACAGCCGCACGGGAGCTTTCGGGACCATGGCGGCGATCGCCATCCTGGGTCTAAAAACCATTGCCCTGTCGGAGTTGACCAGCAATCGAGCCCTTATTTTGCTGGCGGCACCGCTATGGGGGCGTTGGGGCCAGGTGGTCGCCATTGCCCGCTACCCTTACCTCAAAGCTGAGGGTAAGGGAGCCTTACATAAGGAGGGCCTGCGACTGCCCCAGGACATCATGGTCGGTCTGGGGGTAGCCTTAAGCCTCTATGGCCTGTACGGATGGCTTCATCCTGAAGAGACCCGGTTTATCTGGGGAATGTTCCCCCTGGGCATGGCTTTTGCGCTGGTTACCCCAGCCTGGTTCAATCGCCGTCTTGGGGGCCACACCGGCGATACCTACGGAGCCGTGGTGGAGTGGACCGAAGTATTAGTGCTGATTGGGGCTAGTTTTGGGGCCAGTTTTATCTAACGGTAGCAAGGGAACCGGCAGCCCCCCTGTC
>CAZPYG010000129.1:13146-14963 GCA_964590465.1 uncultured bacterium
AGTTTTGGGGCCAGTTTTATCTAACGGTAGCAAGGGAACCGGCAGCCCCCCTGTCTTACCGACGACGGACGGCAATGGGACAAAGTTAAGTTACGTTGCAGACAGTGGGCAACCCAAAAGCCTTAACCCCTGAGACAGGTTGGCTTGCTTGCGCCCCATTGCTGCTAACACACTTTTTTATGACTACCTACACAGCCGCAGTTAACAATCCAAACAACGCAATTGACGTCTTTAAACGCCTAGGAACCGACGAACAACTGGCGCTGTTGTGGTTCGTCTACCAGCAAACGGGGAATCTTGTTACCCCTGCTGCCCCCGGTGCCGCATCTCCTGACATTGCCTCAGGTCTTTACGATCAGGTCAAGGCCATGAAGCAACAGCAGCAGCTCGACGAGATGCGAGCCATTGCCCAGGGCGAGCAGGCCGACCGCGTCAGCCGGGAGTATGGTTCCTTAAGTGCCAACACTAAACTGGCCTTCTGGTTTTACCTGGCCCAGGGCATGGACAAAGGCGAAATCATCCCCATGCCTGACAACTATGAGCTGACCAATCAGGGGCAGGATCTGCTGGCAGCCATCGAATCCATGGATTTCGAAGAGCAGATTACTGTTCTGCGCCATGCCGCCGACAGCATGGGCGCTGCTCCTGCCAGCGGTGCTAAGATATATCCCCAACAGGTGGCACCATAAAATTCATCCCTTGTATCCTCAGAAAGGCTGCTCCTCAAAGGAGTGGCCTTTCGTCTTTTCATCCCACCCCCGTACTCCCCACACTCCCCACTCCCTCCCTCCCCCCAATTGGCGCTAATCTCAAAAAGGTCCGCTGTCTACCGCCTCTCCTATGGAACCTCTGCCCCTGAACCAATTGATGGATCTGGATCGCCGCCACGTCTGGCATCCCTATGCCGCCATGCCCAACCCCACCCCAGTCTTTCCGGTAGAGAGGGCGGAAGGGGTTTATCTGCACCTCGAAACGGGGGAAACCCTGGTAGATGGCATGTCCTCCTGGTGGACCTGCATTCACGGGTATAACCATCCCCGCCTGAACCGGGCCGCCCATGAGCAAATCGAACGGATGTCCCACGTCATGTTTGGGGGGTTGACCCACCAACCAGCGGTGCAGCTTGCCCAGAAGCTCATACAGTGGACTCCACCACCCCTGCAGCATGTGTTTTTCTGCGACTCTGGCTCGGTATCGGTGGAAGTGGCGATGAAAATGGCCATCCAGTACTGGCACAGCTGCGGTCAGCCCCAAAAACAGCATTTTTTAACCATCCGCCATGGATACCATGGCGATACCTTCGCCGCCATGGCGGTCTGTGACCCGATCAACGGCATGCATCACCTGTTCCGCAACAGCCTGGTGGAGCAGTACTTCGCCGACCCGCCCCAAATTCCCTTCGAGGGCGTCTGGCAGGATTCTGACATTGCCAGCTTTGCGGCAATTTTGGAGGAATACCACACCGAAATTGCCGCCGCCATCTTCGAACCCGTCGTGCAGGGGGCCGGGGGGATGCGGTTTTACAGCCCCGACTATGTGCGTCGGGCCAGGGAGCTTTGCGACGAGTACGGCGTGCTGCTGATTCTGGATGAAATTGCTACGGGCTTTGGCCGCACCGGCAAGCGCTTCGCCTGCGACCATGGGAGTATCACTCCAGATATTCTCTGCGTGGGCAAGGCCCTCACCGGAGGCTTTATGTCTCTAGCGGCAACCCTGACCACCGCAGACATCAGCCAGACCTTTGCCCAGGGGGAAGTGGGGGTGTTCATGCATGGCCCGACTTTTATGGGCAATCCCCTGGCCTGTGCCGTTGCCCT
>CAZPYG010000130.1:0-7734 GCA_964590465.1 uncultured bacterium
TTGATTGAAACTGCAAAAGCCCTGAAGAAAGCAGAGTTTCCGCGATCGCAGCTCTATCAAATCCGCAGTTTGCTCGAGCGAGGCAAAAATACAGCCATCCTTAACTACCGCTACTTCCGGGTGCGGCTAGGGAAAGATAAACAGCGCCTGCTGGAAGAGGATTTTGAAAACGCCTGGTGCCAACCTAAAGACAGCCAGAATGGCGGAAATCTTGCCCCCTGGATGTCCCTTAAAGCCGATTCAGGCACCATCTACGAAACCATCTGGCGTGAGCTGGTAGACCTCTATCCCTTTATTGACGAACAAGAATCAATCCCTGCCATGTCTACACAAGCAAATCGGGAGGAACGGTAATGGTGCAACTGCGCGAGTTACTTCAAGCCTCTCAAAATTCGCTATCGCTAACGGCCCTGATCGACAGCGCCCTCTGCGTAGGAGCAGGCGGCTCCACCGGCTCTTTGGCAGATAAGCCCATCATTCGAGCCGCCGATGGTCACCTGCTGATTCCCGGCTCTCAGCTTAAAGGACGCCTGCGCCATGAGTGCGAAAAACTGGCGCGGGGACTGAACTGGCCTATCTGTGAGTCCCCGGTTCCAGAAACCATGTGCCCTCAGATTGGGCTAAGTGATGCAGCTTTTCAACGGCAAGACTACACCGTCAGGCGTCAGGAGTTTGCCGATGGTCGGCCCCAGCATCACTGCCTGGTGTGTCAAATTTTCGGTAACCCGGCTTTACCATCCCGCATTATGGTTGATGACCTGGTCTGCCAGGTTGCTCCCGATACTCTGCCCGAGGTTTTGCGGCCCGGCGTCACCATGAACCGTCGCCGTCGCACTGCCGAAGACCAGAAGCTCTACTTTCTAGAAACCTCGCCGGTCAATGTACAACTGCCCTTTACAGGACACATTCACTTAGAGCCGGGTTGCCCAGACTATGCCAAAGCGCTCATTCTGGCGGCATTGCACCACATCCACGCCCTGGGCGGCAGCAAGTCGGCTGGACTGGGCTGGCTGACCTGGAACATTGACGACAAAACGATTGAAGCATCGGCCTGGGAACATCTAGCGGGAGGGAGTGCCGCATGAAAGAAATTCAACTGACGATAAAGGCTCTATCCCCCCTGGCGATTGGGCGTCAAAAGCCAGGCGGGTCCATTAGCGAAGCCCAGGATTACATTCCGGGGTCAGTGATTCGCGGTGCGGTAGCAGGGCAAATGCTGCGTCAAGCTGATGCAAACCCCGAGCAACCGGGGGGCGATTTCCAAACCCTGTTTGTGGATGAAGGGGCGGCTGTTTTTAGCAGCGCTTATCCTACAGTGGAGGGGCAGCGATCGCGAGTCCTTCCCGCTACAGCAGTTAGCTCTAAAACAGCGCCCGGCTTCAAAGCCGATAAAGCCGATAACGGAGGCGTTTTCGATACGCTCATTGATCGCTTCTGTGCTGAGGGTTTCGGTCATCTCTATGACCCCAACTGCCCAACGGACAGTGGACGGGTGGAGCCCTATGGCGGTTTTTACAGCAGAGAAGGTAAGAAAATTCGCTCTCACTCTGTCGAAACCCGTTTGTTGACCCGAGTAGGCATTAACCGCCGACGCTCAACGGCTCAAGAGCAGGTGTTTTACAGCATCCAGGTCATTAACGAGACCCAGAAAAAGGGCAAAGAAGATTCCCTCTTCAGCAGCTCAATTTTTCTAGAAGATGCCGAGTTAGCCCAACTCTTAGCCCAGTACTTGAACGCTAATCGTTTGCGTTTGGGGGGTTCAGCATCCCGTGGATTGGGCAAAGTTGAGATTCAAGCTGAGGTTGAGGACTACCAGGCTGATACCCACAGCCAAATCGATGGCTTCAACACAGCCCTCCGCGATCGCTGGCAGAAGTGGGACAGCATATTCGGCAGTCCTCAAAAGCCACTTCCCGAAGGACACCAGTTCTTCACCCTCAATCTCCAATCCGATGCCATCTTGACTGAGCAATGGCGACGGACAACCGTTATTTCACCCGCCATGCTTTGTGCAATGACCGGAGTGGATGATACTGACCTACAGCTTCACGCCACCTACAGCAGCTATGACTACCGCTCCGGGTGGAATGCTGCCTGGGGGCTGATGAAAGATGTAGAACTGGTCACCAATAAGGGCGCGGTCTACCTATTCAGTACCCCCAGCCTGGAAAGCTGGAAACCGGCACTAGAAGAGCTTGAGCATGGTGGAGTGGGAGAGCGCACCCCAGAAGGATTTGGACAGGTACAGGTTTGTAGCGATTTTCATCAAGTATTTCGGGAGGAAGCAGCGTGAGTAAAGCATTAAGTCCAGAAGTAGAACTGAAGATTCAGAAGGGTATTCGTCAAAGGGAAGACCATCTGGTTTTACTGATCCAAGCTGCTTTGGATAAAAAGGATTCCTATGGAGACCTTGAAGAATCTCAATTCCGGAATCTTGTGCGTGTTTCGGATACGACCGATAGCCCAGAAGTAATCAAAAATTTTCTGCGATATCAAGTTGGACGAGATAAGAAATGGGGGAGAGGTAAGCATTCTCTGGCTGAAAGAATAATTTCGGATATTGGACAGAGAGGGCATGGTGGAAAAGTTTTAGAGCTAGCAGAAGAAGTTGCTGAAGAATCTGGAGCTTCTGATTCTTCAGAGATCTGGATTGAACTGATTCGCCGTTATCTAGGCTATGGTGCCCGCTACCTGAAGTACCTGAATTCCCAGAACGAGCAACGCTGAAACTTCTAGAGACTTAGTAATCCTATGTTTGACGTATTCAAAAGCCGTTTAGAACTC
Organism: uncultured bacterium; assembly: GCA_964590465.1. Classification (GTDB taxonomy): domain Bacteria; phylum Cyanobacteriota; class Cyanobacteriia; order Phormidesmidales; family Phormidesmidaceae; genus CAZPYG01. The sequence continues at coordinate 2,785 of CAZPYG010000130.1, forward strand.
AGCGGCATTCTCACCACCGTAACCGCCCTCAGAATTTCCCAGGGTCGTTCCACTGAACCGATTGGGTCAGACCTGCCGGTGGTCAAAGATTCCCTCGGGCGTCCGCTAATTCCGGGGGCCAGCTTTAAGGGGGCGTTGCGATCGCGCCTCGAAAGTTTCCTTCGGGGAATCGCTCCACAGTTGGCGGTTGACCCCAGTGAGCTGGTAGGGCCAGATAAAATGCGCTGGCTGAAAGAACAGAAGCAACTCCACGAAAACGATGCAGCTTTGACAGCCGCTCTCCTAAAAGAAACGGACCTGGCTTCTCTGGTCTTCGGCTCTCCCTGGGCGGCTGGTAAGTTTCAAGTCAGAGACTTGACGGTGCTTCCCGATGCCTGGTTTGGTCAGTACCAGGAGCGTGATGGCGTTTCTATCGACCGGGATACTGAAACCGCCGCTGAAGGTAAGCTCTACGACTTCCAGGTGGTACCCGCAGGCACTCCCTTTGAGTTCAAAGCGGTGGTTGAAAACGCCGAAGACTGGGAACTGGGCCTGCTCATGATTGGCCTCCACCAGTTCGAGAACGAAATGATTCCCCTGGGGGGAGGCCGTTCTAGAGGACTGGGTATAGTCAAACTGGATATCACCAATACCTGGTGGGTTGAGCCTGCGAATCCGGGAGAACTCTTGGACTATCTCAAGCGTCTAGTTAACGAAGGAAGGGAAGGGAAAGATCATTACAAGCAGTCTCCAGAAAACTTTCAATCTCACAAGCAGGATTGGACAGAAGCGCTCGTGACAAAACTACGAGAAGACATGCAGAGTAAGCTGGCAAAATCCTCTGCTGGCACTACTTAAGCTTGATGTGTCCTATGAAACAGTTTCCCTGTCCCTATTTAGAAGGAAACGTAGAGCTAACAGATGAGCGAGAAGAACACATCACCGCTACCCATCCTGATTTACTGCCTGACTATCTGCCTCAGCTTAGAGAAACCCTGGCTGACCCCGATCAAGTCAGACGCAGCACCCGGATGGAAAATGCCTTACTCATTGCCCGCCAATTTGATGACGTTAAGAGTGGCAAGTATATCGTGGTTGTAGTGGTTACAGAGCAAAGTCCAAAACGCAATTGGATGATTACAGCATATCTAGCTCGCAAACTCACCGGAGGAATCCTGGAATGGCAGAAAACTTGATTTTTCAATATGACCGGGAAGGCGACATTCTTTATATCAACCGCTGTTCACCCTACGCAGAACAACAATCTGAAGAGCTGGGTGACGATGTGATTGCTCGCCTCAATCCTCAGACAGGCGAAATCGAAAACTTGGAAGTTCTCTTTTTCTCGCAGCGACTTCAAGACCAAACCTTTTTGAATCTCCCAATTGCTGCCCATTTCAATCTTGCCGTTTCGTAAAGGCACCTGTGACCCATGCATAAACGCTTTGTTAACCACTGCACCCTAGATCTCACCCTTTCTCCCTGTGGCCCCATGCTGATTAAGTCTGGCAAAGAGGGAGCCGACCCCACCAAGCCGGATATGGAATTTGTTGAAACCTACCACCAGGGAGGACGTTCTATTTACCTGCCGGGAAGTTCTCTTAAGGGAGCTATCCGCGCCCATGCTGAGCGCATTGTGAGAACTGTAGGGGGTGACAAGCCCTCCGACTCTAAAAAAATCTGGGCCAGCGACCCGCTCGATCGCTCCGCCTTTCGTGCATTGGAAAAGGAGAAAGATAGTCGCCAGGTTTATCGGCTCTCATCCTTTACGGATCAAATGTTTGGCAGTACCGCCATTTCCAGTCGAGTCCGCATCGAAGATGCCTATCCCGTAGACCGCACTCAGATAAAAGTTGAAGAACGCAACGGCGTCGCCATCGACCGTGTCTTCGGCTCCGTTGCCGTTGGACCTTTCAACTATCAGGTGTGCACCGCTGGAGACTTTCGCACCAAAATTCACCTGAAGAACTTTACCCTGGCTCAGCTTGGCCTGATTGGTTTAGTTTTGCGAGACCTGAATGATGGCTGGTTCGGACTGGGCTTTGCTAAGTCTCGCGGCATGGGTCTGGTGGAAGCGACCCTTAACGAAGCGATGGTTCAATATCCCGGCTGTGTTTTGGATGGAGACACAATCAAGGCGATAGGCACAGATCAAACCTGGGGCAAGACGATGCTGCTGGGGGCCGGTGAGTTTTTAGATGAAACCGAAGCGGGCCGCTACGGCTTTCCGAATCAAGACCGGCAAGAGACCCCTGTTGCAGGAGCTGAGATGCCCCTCGGTTTTGGAGTGCAGCTCACCTGGACGGGCACAGAACAGGTTAACGACTTGTTTACCCGAGCTGTGAAGTCCTGGAGTCAAGTTCTGGGGGTAGCAGCATGAGTGCGTTTGTCGGCACCCGAACGGTGAAGTCGGCTGAGGAGTTGCGATCGCTGATCCAGCAGTTCCAGGGAGAAAAGTCGTGCTTCTTTCTACGATGGCCCCACAGAGTCAGCGGGTTTTGTAAAACCTTACCTGATGACTTCCCCAGCCCCGAAGGCCAGGTTTTCGACAGCCAAAAGGAACTGCGCTGGAAGCAGCAGGGTAAAAGCTACAGTGTTTTGCTGCTAAGTGCCAGTGAAGCCTACGACAATTTTGAGCCTGTAGGTACAGCCTGGGATGTTCAAGTTCAGGATGCTCACATCTACCCCAAAACAGAAACTCGATTTCCTAAAGGCATTAATGATCAGCAGGTCAATATCGGTCAACGTTTCTTTGCTGATCCGCAAACTGCCACTGTCCATTTTGTTGCGCTCAAAGTGAGCTAGAAAGATGACTGCTAACCGACCCAGCAGACCTACCCCTCGCCGCCCTGATACCAGGGGCAATGGTAATGGCGACGGAGTCGATAAGCCCTATGCTCTGGTGCCTTTTCCCAATAAAAAGCCTCAGCTCAAACATCCAGTGGGGCATGACCGCTACCGCAATGATCGCTTGCACGGCAAGCTGATCCTGAAGCTAACAGTCAAAACCGCTGTCCACATCTCCACCGGCATTGTGGCCATGGGCACGGATGTGGGAGACCGCATTCCTCTGATCAAAACCATGGCTCAGGGGCGACAGCAGCAACTGACCATTCCCGGCAGTTCCCTGAAGGGAGTTGTGCGCTCAGCGTTTGAGGCTATTACGAACAGTACTCTTGCGGTTGTTAGCGGCAGATACAAGCGGCAAATGCCGCAGGACAGGCTGCCCTGCCGCAAAAAAGAGCAGCTTTGCCCCACCAGTCTGGTATTTGGGGCAATGAATTGGCAGGGATTAATTCACTTTACCGATGCGACTTGCGAGTCGGCCAAGTCGGCTACCGGCTTTATGCCTTCGCTTTATCGCCCCCGTCCAGACCAGCGACGAGCTTATTTTGACAAGGGTCAGGCGACTGGGCGAAAGTTTTACTACAACGCTGTTAAAGCGGTGAGTGGCGGCGATCGCGGTATTCCAGTGCAGCAGGCCGGTACTGAGTATGTGTTTAAGACTGAGCTACAGTTCAATAATTTGACTCAAGCGGAGCTAGGCACACTGCTCATAGTGCTCGGTCAGGATAAGAAATACCCTATGGCGCTAAAAGTTGGGGGTGGTAAACCCATTGGTATGGGCACCATGACTGTTGACATCGAAGCCCTGGAAAAACCCCAGAGTTTGAAAGAGCGTTACACCCGTTACGCCATACCCGAGTCTAACCGTCTTACTGGGAACTCTCTGAAATCCTTTGTCGAAGAGGCGATTCAGGCCGCTCACCGTAGCCTGGTCGAGAAGCCTCAGCTAGAGGCCCTGGCCGAAATCCTCAAATGGCCGACCGATAGAACCGCACCGGAGGGCATGTACTGATGCTAGCAACCACCGATTTAACCGGTACCCAATGGCAGGTAGCCGATGCGATCGCTCGTCAGCTCGTCCTTGACGAGACCGATGCTAACGAACTCCGAAAAACCATTGCCTATCTGCGAGCCTACTCGGACAGGGAAGATGCCGGGAAAAAGTTCTTCGACTACCTGAATACCCTGGCTCGCAACGGTAACCGCATCGGCCACAGTAAAAGAACCCAGGACTATCTGAAAAGTATTGCCCAGACCTGTCAGCAGTATCTTGGCAACTATAAAGACGATGTGCCTGTGATGCTTCAGGTGTTAGGTTGGGCAGCTCGGCTCATGCAGTACTACAAAGAGGCTGGGCCGATTGGTGAGTTGAATATTGTCAGTGTCGATGATATTCCTTCCGAGGCACAGAAAATACGCGAGGAAAAAATTAATCAACTAGTAGCATCTGAGAGCTTAGAAGTCGGGAAACAATTAGATGCAATTGTCCTCGGAAAAAAACAGAAGGGTAGTGAGGTTACTTATGAAATTGCTGGAGTCCCTTTTAAGGAGAGAGAGAAAAAGCAGTTTGATGCCATTCCCGATAATGGTTCAGTAATCGTAGAAATCAAGTCTTTGAAAGACGATGGCAGCATCAACCATGTCAAATTTGTTCGAAGGACAGATTAGGAGAGTTCTTCCAATAGCTTGGCTGCCCACTGTTCATCCTCTTCCTGGAGTGGCGGCACCGCCGGTTGCCCATAATCAATCGCCAGGTGATACCGACCCTTTTTATAGACCCGATTCAGCAGGGGCTGTAGCTCCAGAATCGGTGCCTCTTCCCCCGGCATCAGCGGTACCGGAAACGGTGGAATCGGTTGTTGAAGGTCAAATCCGTACAGATCCGCTGTCGGTCGCCTATCGGCCTGGCTCACCAAAATTCGATAGTCGCTGGCATGGCTGCGAACCATGGGTAATGGTTCGCCACCTCGCAGCAAATCAATTTCCACCAAATGCGACACACTGGCCAAGACCTGGTTCCGCTTCCGTAGATAGGCAATTCGCCCCTCCCCCGGTCGCTTATTTTTAGGCGACAGCAGTTCAATCACCGTCACCACCATGCCCGTTGCCACTTCCCGAATTTCC
>CAZPYG010000130.1:7744-14867 GCA_964590465.1 uncultured bacterium
TTCCAAATACCGCTCGGTTACCTCTTCTGCCAGGGGAACCGTGACGGTTTCAGGTTGAACCGGCAGGGGCAGGGTCACGGTCCGCGTTGTTGATTTCGCCGAACGGCTGGTGGCTATCGAAACATCTGGAATCCCAACCAACACACTCTCATCATCACTGCTGAAGTAGACCCGCTTTTCCACCTCGACCCGATATTTCTCACTCAGATGCTCTACCAGTTCGTCCGCGATTGCCACAATCAACCGACTGTGGACAGCCGACCACAGCTCAGGATTCTCAAGGTAGGGGTCCATTCCCGGAAACGGCGACGCCATGTCCAGTCCTCCAACAGATGAGTTATTCCTATGTTAAGTCTGATCTGCCAACCGCTCTCTCACCCACCGCCGAAACGCCCGCACGGCTTGATTGCGCCCCTCGACCCGGCTCTGCTCCAGATACTTGGGAATCTCCGTCTGCAGTGGCCAACCCGGAAACGACGGGCTTTCTTCCACCTCAACATAGCGACCATCCTGCAGTTGATAGATCCGAATTTGTCCTCCCCTCTGTCGCCAGAGTTTTGGTATCCCCAGGGCCGCATAGGTGTCTGGATGGGTGCGGGAGGTCATATCCAACTCTAGAGCCAGGTCAGGAGGCGGATCAACCGTTAAAGCCAGCCGTTTTTTCCGAGAATAGCGGCCTCATGCTGAATATAAAAACACTTGTATCATTCCTAGGTGCCATGGATACTATCCTCTTCATTACCGTCGGCGGTTCCCCTTCGCCCATCATCACAGCGGTGGAAACCTTGAAGCCAGAACGAGTCCTCTTCATTTGCTCTGAAGGAGCACGGGGTAGCGTGTCTCAGGTGATTGGCGAGGGCAAGCCCTGCGAAATTCGCCAGGGAGCAGAAGTGGTTGATCGGTTGCCTAACCTGCCCACTTACTTAGGTCTAGGAGAGCGCTTCAACCAGGAGACCGATCTGGTGACCCTGACGGACCCTGATGACTTATCCGAAGCCTACGAGCTGGTCACCCAGAAAATTCGAGAAGTCAAGCAAGCTAACCCCGAGGCTCAGCTGGTTGCTGACTATACGGGAGGCACCAAAACCATGTCCCTCTCCCTGGGAGCCGCTGCCCTTGACTATGGCATGTCTCTCTATCTGACCACCAGCCGGGTGCGAGAAAACCTGTTTCGGGTTGAACGGGGGCAATCCACCAGCCGGGCCACCTCCAGCACCGTCACTATCGAGCGCACCTTGAGCCAGGAACTGCCCAGGTTTTTACAGCAGTACAACTATGGAGGCGCGATCGCACTCCTCAATACCCTGCTTACCACCTATGAACTGCCACGCGACCAGCGCCGTCGTATTCAAGAGCTGCAAGACATTTGCACTGGCTTTGACACCTGGGATCGCTTTGACCATCTGGAAGCCTGGAGTCTGCTCTCCATGACTATGAACCGCATTCAAGCCCACGGCCTGGCATTAAAACGAGTCCTTAACAGTCGTGCAGGCATAGATCCTCAATTTATTGCTCCAGATTCCATCCCTGGTCACGGTTACGAATTGGTAGAAGATCTGCTTCTCAACGCTCAACGTCGTGCCCAGCAGCAGCGCTACGACGATGCCGTTGGGCGACTTTATCGCGCCCTGGAACTGTTAGCCCAAATTCACTTAAAGCTGAAATACGACATCATTACCGGCGATGTAGACCTGCCTAAGCTTCCCGAATCCCTACGGGACCAGTACGCCGCAGAACGCAATCCCCGCACTGGCAAAGTGCAGATTCCCCTCTGGAAAAGCTATACCCTGCTCGGCGAACTCCCTGAAGATCCCCTCGGTAACTACTTCCAGATAGAATCCAAACACCTGCTCAATTCACTCGAAGTCCGCAACCATTCCCTATTTGCCCACGGCTTCCAGCCCATTACGGCCAGTGACTACCAAAACTCTGGTAGTGTCCTCCAAGCCTTCATCGAAACCGCCTTGGAGAAGCTAACTCCTAAGAAGTGTCAACCGCTGCCTCAGTTTCCCATAGAGCTTTAGCTTTCCTTCGGTGCGTTACGGCTTCCCCGCAGTTAATCTGAACATATCCAGCTGGTTTTCAGCCTAGCAGCACCCTACCCATCTACTCCCCTTTGCTCTCTTATTCCTGCGCGCGCTCCTCCCATGCCACGCCGTAATCCCATCCTCGAAGCCGTCACTGATCCAGGTAAAAACTTCCTGGCATTTTTCGTCATCGGCGTACTGCTGTTCAATGTCTTTTCAGACGGTATCTCTGTCCTCTTCTGGAATACCTTTGGCAACTGGCTGCAGCAGCAGTTAGGTATTCGTAATGAAGCGCTGATTCAGTCGTTGATTCTGGTGGGGTTAGTGCTGCTGATTCTGCTGGTCATCTACTCTACGGACCTAACGGGGGCAGTGCGTCGGTTATTGAGCCGACTGAATTTAGTGGATACCTTTGTGCCTGAAGATGCCAAAGTTGCGCCCCTGACCGATACCTGCCGGGGGCTGGTGGCCATCATGAGCATGAGCGACGACTCCCCAGCAGAGGTCGCCATTCGCCACCACTGGAACAACGGCACTGCCCTCTGCCTGGAGCACTGCTGGCTGATTACCACCCCCAGTTCCATCGACTATGCCCGCAAGCTGCAGCAAAGGCTGGTGGATGAGGGCATTGCCGAGCGGGTAGCGTTTTACTACGGCGAGTACGCCATTGCTGATGTTGATAACCCCCAGCACGACCTGACCCTGAATGTGGATGACGATGCCGCCCAAGACCCGGATACGATTTTGCACTTGGTCAACAGCATCTATGCCCATGCCGACCGGCTGGGGCTGGATGAAACCGACCTGATTGTGGATTTTACCGGCGGCACCAAGCCCCTGGGGGTAGGGGCATTTTTGGCCTGCACCAGCCCCGGTCGCCGATTAGAATACATTGCCTCTCGTGAAAATCCTCAACTGCTGGAAATTAAGATTGACTACCGGCTGAAGCCAGCTAAATAAAAGGCAGAAGGCAAAAGGCAGAAGGCAGAAAGCAGAATGGCGTTACTGGAGTTTCCCTCATCCCCCAGCCCCTGCTGCTACGCACGGTCTCAGACCTACGCACGTCCTTCGTCCTACTCCCAGAGCGGGAGAAGGACGGACGGAAAGCCCCTTCTAGCCTCCCCTTCTACCATTTTGGGAGAGGGGGATTGAGGGGGTGAGGGGAGATCTTCCTAACAGATAGCTCCTGGGAGGGGCAGGGGTGGGTTAGACCTGCAGCGTGAATTAATTCCGACCAAAGACCCGGCTCAGGGGGCAGGTGAAATCAGGCAGCAGCGGTGAGGTCAGGCCGTCAGATGCTTGCAGGGTGACGACCAGGGTCAGCAAAGCATTATCTCGACGATACACCTGCACCTGGCGTAGATTCTTGTCAACAATCCAATATTCCTGCACCCCTTGCTGGGAATACAGCTTGAGCTTCAGCTGGCGGTCTCGCTGCTCGTCTTTTTTGCCTGGCGACAATACTTCTACCACCAGCTCCGGAGCCCCGGTTAAATGTTCAGCCTCATCCATCAGCACGTCTAGCCGCTCGTTGCTGGCCCAGACCACATCGGGAATCACGTTATCTTCATCGGTGAAAATAATGCCGGGGTTAATTGCTGCCTCCCCTAGGCCGGTTGTTTGAGACCAGTTATCCAAGGCACTAAAGATGCGCCCGGTCACCTGTTGATGGCTCCATCGCGGCGCTCTGGTCACAATCAGCTCTCCATCAATGATTTCGTAGCGCTTGCCATCATCAGGAAACAGCTCCAGATCAGCCGTAGTCCATCGAACACGGTTGGTTGCAGGGGTCATAACAGAAGCCTCAATAACCAGGCTGCTTTTACCATAGCGAAGAACGACCGCATTGCTCCCCTCTTCCCTCTTCCCTCTTCCCTCTTCCCTCTTCCCTCTTTTGAAGCCCCCTCTTCCAAGTGAATGCTTTACTGGGGTAGAGCTTCACTACGAGGGCCTGACCATGGCCGATTCGTTTTCTCAATTCTTCAGTTTTGAAAATTTCCGCCTGGCCTGGGCCAAGGTAGCCGCCAACAACGGCTGTGCCGGAGTCGATGGCGAAACCGTCGCACATTTTGCCCACGATGCCGAACGCAAGCTGGGCCAGCTTATTCACCATCTCGTCAACGGTAGCTATCGGCCTTTGCCCCTGCGGCAGTTGTATATCCCCAAAAGAGGGGGCGGCTGGCGCGAGCTACAGGTGCCCACGGTGAGAGATCGCATTGTGCAGCAGGCTTTGCTGAATGTGCTGCACCCGGTATTTGAGCCCCAGTTCGAGGTATGCAGCTTTGCCTATCGGCCCGGTCGCTCCCATCGCATGGCGGTGGATCAGATTTCCTCCTGGCAGAAGCGAGGCTTTGGCTGGGTCTTAGATGCCGACATTATTCAGTATTTCAACAACGTGGGGCATGAACGGTTGTTAGCAGAGGTGGCAGAGCGGCTGCCGGGGTCGAAAAACCGAAAAGGGAAGAGAGAAGAACGAATTAGGGCGACGACCTTATCTTCGTCGTTTACCGACCTGGTGCTGCATTTGGTAGAGCAGTGGATTTCGGTGGGGGTACTGACCCGCGAGGGGCTGTTGCTGCCAGAACGGGGGATTGCCCAGGGGTCGGTGGTATCGCCAATTTTGGCAAATATTTATCTGGATGATTTTGACGAAGCCCTGCTGGCCACAGACTTAAAGCTGGTGCGCTATGCGGACGATTTTGTCATTTTGGGGCGCAAACAGCGGCACATTACCGAAGCCCGGCAGCAGGTGATCGAATTGATGGATGGCATGGGGTTGCGGCTGCACCCTGATAAAACTCAGATCACCAGCTTTGAGAAAGGGTTTCGGTTTTTGGGCCATGCCTTTGTTGGAGATTTGGTGGTGCCGGTGAAGGGGGCCGACGTGAAGGCAGAGGGCAAAAGGCAGAAGGCAGAACGGGGGAGCTCTAATTTGCGGTTGGTGCATGGCGATGGGCCTGGTCAGGCTAACCAGATGCAGCAGGCCATGGTGGCAGCCCTAAAGGCATCGCAGCAGCCGGTGCCGCCGCCGTTGTTTGTGGTGCTGGGCTACCGGGTGCGGCCAGAGCAGCGGGTAGAAATTAAGTCAACGGAAGCGATTTGGAGGAAAGGCATGTCTACGCTTTATTTGGTGCAGCAGGGGGCAACGGTGAAGAAAGAGCAGAGGCGGTTTTTGGTGAAAGCCCCGAAAGAGGCTCAGCTAGAAATTCCGATTCGAGAGGTTGAGCGGCTGTTGGTCTACGGCAATGTGCAGCTGACTACTGCGGTCATTTCAGAATGCCTGGAGCATCAGGTGCCGGTGGTGTTTATGTCCCAGTTGGGTGACTACCGGGGGCATTTGTGGAGTGCAGAGTATGACGATATCCGCACCGAGTTAGCTCAATACCAGCAGCACAGTAATGAAACCTTCAAGTTAGCGACCGCCCGAGCCATTGTGTTTGGGAAATTGACAAATTCACGGCAGTTACTGCTGCGCCTCAACCGCAAGCGCCAGTTACCTGAAGTCGTAGCGGCGATCTCAGGCTTAAGTCGAGATATCGCCTCTCTCGATCAGGCCATCACTCTCGATGCCCTGCGGGGCTACGAAGGCATTGCCGCAGCCCGTTACTTTCGAGCCTTGGGGCAGCTAATTGTGAATCCGGCGTTTAGCTTTGTAGAACGCAATCGCCGACCGCCTAAAGACCCGGTAAACTCTCTGCTGAGCTTTGGTTATACCCTGCTGTTTAACAACGTGTTGAGTTTGGTTTTGGCCGAGGGGCTGAACCCGTACTTAGGCAACCTGCACGGGTCTGAGAAGAAGCAAACATTTTTAGCCTTTGACCTGGTAGAAGAGTTTCGCTCACCTCTGGTCGATAGTCTGGTGCTAAAGCTGGTGAATCGACGCATATTCTCTCCCACAGACTTTACCTGGCCCAACAAAGCGGGCGGCATTTACCTGGCAGACAATGCTCGGCGGCGGTTTATTCAAAAAGTAGAAACCCGTCTGGGTGAAGAGGTATCCCACCCGGATGTGCAAGGCCCGGTGTCGTACCGCAGGGCGATTCAGCTGCAGGTAAAACGCTATAAACGCAGCATTTTAGAAGGAGTGCCCTATGAGGCATTTTTGCGGGCAACCTAGAGCAGGCAGAAGCAACTGTAGCGTGGGTTAGGCCCTCTGATGTTTGGGCTAAAATCCTCAGTTCTGGTACTGGCCGTAACCCACAGGGGAGAAACTTACCCATTCAAGGCAAAAGATTCTGATGTTCACCCTGGTCATATACGACATTCCAGACAATAAGCGCCGTACCAAGCTGGCCACATTTTTAGAGGGCTATGGTCGGCGGGTGCAGAAGAGTGCTTTTGAATGCTTTCTTTCGCTGGATGAAATGAAAAAGCTACACAACCAGGTGAATCGGCGGGTTAAACCCGAAGAAGACAACGTGCGGTTCTACTGGATTGCTGCCGATGCTATGCCCCGCACCCTGACCATTGGCAGTAAACCACCCACACCGCCACCAGATGTTTACGTGATATGAAATGTGTTGATATGAACAGCCACATTTTGGTGCCATAGGCTACTATCGACGAATCAGGCTTGTACCTCGAAAACCGCATATTTTCGTTGTAATGCGTCGATGCTTCTCTATGTAGGGGTTTCGACGATATAAAGTTTCCTAAAATCAGGAGCTTCTAGCCTCCGAAATAGGCTATTTTGTTAATGCGTCGATTCGGGGCCGTAATCCCCTGGTTTATAAGGGCTCCTCAGCGAACCCTTTCCAAACCAAATCCCCGCAAGGGGACGGAAACTTACAGGAGCTCGTATGATGACTCCTTCGGTGTTTTGACCGGCTTTCCAAACCAAATCCCCGCAAGGGGACGGAAACATGCTACCAGAAGTAGCAAAAGAGTAATCACCAGACTTGATCCGATCTTTCCAAACCAAATCCCCGCAAGGGGACGGAAACACTCCTTCCCCTTCCAGGGGAAGGAGGTTGTTGGATCACTTTCCAAACCAAATCCCCGCAAGGGGACGGAAACATGTAGAGAGGGGGAGTCCCTCTAAGATTTGACCTCGAGATACTTTCCAAACCAAATCCCCGCAAGGGGACGGAAACTGG
>CAZPYG010000131.1:0-14635 GCA_964590465.1 uncultured bacterium
CTGTTCACCTTTCCCTCCCAGGCAACGGCTCTGAATGACGCTGGCCGGGTCGTTAAAGAACGGGCCAAGACCGAGCTGGATAGCAAAACCAGCACCGGCGTTGGGGATGAAGTCGAAGGCAAACTCAAAAAGAATGCTGGAAAAGTGCAGCGTCAGTTTGGCGACTCTACGAAAGGAACCGCTCGCCAGATGGAGGGTCAGGCCCAGGAAAGTGCGGCTAAAGCCCGGCGCGGTGCCGAGGATCTGGCCGAAGACGCTCAAGAAAAAGCCGGTGGAGTGGTAGATTCCATCAAAGACTTTTTCAACTAGTACTCTGTCAAACTTAAAAATTCGGATGTACCGTAGCGTGGGTCAAGCGAAGTTCGACCCACGCTACGGTAAGCTCATCCTTACCCCCTGGACTAAGTGGGTTCTACCGGTCCAGTCCTTGCCTGGGGGTTTACGACTCTGCGCAGCACCCCATTGATAAACCGATAACCGTCCTCGCCACTGTAGCGTTTCGCCAACTCTACGGCTTCATTAATGGCGACTTTTTGGGGAGTGCCGAGGTACTCAATTTCCACCACGGCCAGCCGCAAAATATCCCGATCAATGCGGGCTAAGCGCTTAAGCTGCCAGGCCACCATGGCATTTTCCAAGGTGGCATCAATATCAGACTGATATTTGACCGTATTACTGAGCAGCTCAATGGAAAAAGCGCGCACTTCCTTCTGATTGGTGAGCTGAATGAACTCTGGCAGCTCCAAAGCGTAGGCTAACCGATTGATCGAAGTCTGGGTCAGGGTAATGGCATCTTCAACCATGGTGCGACTGCTCTGCAGGTTTGCCGCCAGGGTTTCGCTATTGACCAGTTGACTGCTGCCACGCTTGAGTTCGTCAGAAGCGGTTTCCAGCGCATCTTTAGCCTCCGCTGAGAGGGTCTGCACAGCAGCCTGAAGCAGCTTCTCAAAATCGTAGCTGGTCGGTGGTTTACCGGATTTGTCAGAAAGCTGACTCATGCCCAACAGGGCTAACTCGCGGGCAATTCGGCGAGCCTGCATAGCAAAATCTCTCTGGTTAACAATCGTCTTCTATGGGCAAGACAGAAAGCTGCTGGGTTTGGTCTGTCAGGTTTTGGCTGAACTGATCCAGGGACATAGCAGCCGCCTGACGGTTTTCTGCGGCGGCCTGAATAATGCGTTCAGGCGGCACCTCAGAAGCCAGATTAGGGCCAACAATTCCCCCTGACAAGAGCACCTTGAACGCATCTTCGATGGAGATGGTAAGGTTGATAACATCACTCTCAGGCACAACAGCATACCACCCGCTGGTGGGGTTTGGTGTGGTGGGGATAAAAATGCTCAGCATGTTTGGGGTGCTGGCGGCAGCGGCGGTCATGGTGCCGGTGACAAAGGCAATGGCCCACAGCCCACGCCGGGGGTATTCCACCAAAATAACCCGACGAAAGCGAGTTTTGGAATCTTGAAAGACAGACTGCAGCAGTTGCTGCAGGGTCTTATAAACCGAGCCCGCCAGGGGAATGGACTGTACCGTGCGCTCTCCCAGGTCCAGTAGCCAGCGGCCAGCAATATTACGGGCCATCAAGCCAATCACCAGAATAGACAGTAAGGGTACTGCTAAAGCGATCGTTAAGTTAATCAGGTCTACCAGGAAAGGATTTAAGCCCTCAAAAGGTGTGAGCTGCTTGGGGAAGCGGGTTAAAGACCGAATCACCCAGCTGGCAATGGTAATCGTCAGCCAGATAGTAGTTGCCAGGGGGATGACGACTAACAGCCCGGCAATTAAATCATTTTTGAGGTCTTGCTTTATCTTTTGCAGCACAGGTAACTCAGAGTGGTCTTGTCCTGACAAAGGAGGGGTATTGAGGGTTTGAGAGCCGTTCAGGTCCATAATCCCACAACGAAGAATACAAAAAGTAAAGGTCTAAGGGGGATGAATCAACAAGACTCAGTGATCCCTAGACCAGAGAGTTGACTTTCAAATTACTATACTTGAGCTTATTGTAAACATTTGTATCAAGGTTTGGCAGATGACACTATCCAGCCAGTTAGCAGTCGGCACAAAACCGTTGTCCCTATCCTAGTGCAAATTAGTATCCTGCCTAACATTCCAACGAGAGACTTCAGCCCTGTATCAGAATATAACGAGCCAGATTTAAATACAGCAGCACCCCCAGGACATCAACAACGGTCGTGATGAAGGGAGCCGACATCAGGGCAGGATCAAACCCCAGGCTCTGGAACAGAATCGGCAGGGTGCCGCCAGCGGTGGAAGCCAGAACGGAAATTGCCACCAGGCTAACGCCCACGGTCAGGGCAACCTGGAGGTTGCCCTGCAGAAAATAAGCCCAGAGGGTCACGACCACTCCCAGCATCAGACCCAACATAATGCCCGCGATCGCTTCTCGCCGGATCACCGTAAAGGCTTTCTTAGAATCAATCTCATTGGTGTTCAATCCGCGGATCACCACCGTTGAGGACTGGGCACCCACGTTTCCTCCACTGCCAATTAACAGAGGGATGAAGGCGGCTAAGACCACCACCTGCTCCAAAATCTCCTGCTGACTGCGAATGACGGCGGTGGTTACGGTGTTGGTCACCAGCAGAATCGACAGCCAAAGCACTCGCTTTCTGGCCACATCCAGCAGATTCGTCTGAAAATAGCTATCCCCTACGGACTGCACCCCTCCCAGGGCATAAATGTCTTCGGTGGTTTCTTCCTCGATCACGTCAATCAGGTCGTCTACGGTGACGATGCCCACCAGCCGTTCCTCCGTATCCACCACAGGAACGGCCAGAAAGTCATACCGTTGCACCATCCGGGCCACGTCCTCCTGGTCGGTGTCGGTGCGCGCAGAGATCACGTCCCGGGTCATCAGGTCGCCAATGGTCTGCTCCGGTTGGCCCGTCACCAGATGCCGCAGGGAAAGAATCCCCGTTAGCCTGCGGGCTGCATCCGTGACGTAGAGGTAATAGATGGTTTCGCTGACATCAGCCCGACTGCGAATGTGTTCCAGCGCCCGAAATATCGTCCACTGCTCCTTCAGGGCAATGTATTCCGGGGTCATAATCCGCCCGGCGGTGCCTGATTCGTAACCCAGCAGTAGGGCTGTAGCCTGGCGTTCCTGGGGGCTGAGCTGGGACAGCAGACTGCGCACCACCTTAGCGGGCAGTTCGTCGAACAGGCGGGCCCGGTCGTCGGGGGACATCTTATCGACAATGTCGATCACGTCCTGGCGCTTAAAGTCTTCCACCAGGGCCTGCTGCACACTGGAGTCAAGGTTTTCGTAGACCTCAATGGCTTCATTTTTGGACAGTAGACGAAAGGCGATGGCCTGCATGGTGTCAGGCAATCCTTCAATGGCTTCGGCGATATCCGCAGGTTGCACCGGCACCAGCAGGGACTTAGCACCCTGCAGGTTGCCCTGGTCAAGCATTACCTGGAGCTGCGATCGCACCAGTTCCTGCAGCTCTCGGCGGTCAACCGTCATGATTTGGGGTGAGTTTTGCGTTTCGGTCAACGCCCTGGCCCCATCGTGCAACAACAATTGCCTATAGTCTAGTGGGCGCTGGGCACTGAGAGAAGATGCATGGGGGAATTTTGTGCGTGCGGGTAGGTGGGGTGGGCGAGGTGGGTGAGGTGAGTGAGTGGGGGTGGGGCATGGGGGATTACGGCGTGCGCCCTGGCCGAAAAACTGTAGCGTGGGTCAGACCGTAACCCAACCAGAACAAAGCCGATAACCTCCGCCCCAGCCGTAACCCACAGGAGAGCATTTCGCCGATACTAAAGCCGACACCAAAAAAGGGTTAAACGCTGCTGGAGGTGGATTCTGTCCCCTTGACGCTGACTTGTGGCGGCTTAGAGTGGCCGCTTAGAATAGAGATTAACTTTCCCTCGTTATGTTCTGCCTTCGTTCCTATCGAATCTTATGCAGCCAGCCCGTACCCCAGGGGATATTGTCGATCACCGCTACCGTATTCTGCAAGAGCTGGGGCGGAGGGTGGCTCTGAAAGAGCTGTCCCTGAAGGGGCTGAAAGACTGGAAGCAGGTTGAGCTATTTGAGCGGGAAGCTCACACCCTGGAGAGTCTGGACCATCCGGCCATTCCTGCCTATGTGGACTATTTTCAGGTGGATACGGCGGATAACCGGCTGTTTTACCTGGCCCAGGAAATTGCCGCAGGGACATCCCTGGCCGATCTGGTGGAATCTGGATGGCGAGGGGATGAAGCGGAGGCTCGTCGCCTGGCCGGGGCTGTGCTGCAGGGTGTCACCACCCACAAGCTGGGTACGCCCCTGACCTCTGTGGCAAAGGCCTGGCTGGTGAACGAGCTGGACTCCTTTATTAAGCACCTGCCCCAGCGCAGCGAGGGGCTTCTGTAGTGGTCGGGCAGTGGGCACCAGAATCCATTAAAGAGCCTCGGATCATCCTCGTGACCGGCCCCGCCCGTTCAGGAAAAAGTGAGTGGGCTGAGTCTTTGGCCTGCCAATCCGGGAAGACCGTCACCTACATCGCCACTTCCACCATCGACCCTGACGACAAAGACTGGCAGGCCAGGATAGCCCACCATCGACAGCGGCGACCGGCAGACTGGCGGCTGCGGGAGGTGCCGATAGATTTGGTCGATGCGATCGCATCCGCCCCCCCCCAGGATTGCCTGCTCATCGACTCCCTCGGCACCTGGCTGACCAACCTGCTCGACCAGGACGAAGATGAGTGGTGCCAAACCGTTGCATCCCTGGTAGAAAGCCTGCAACGAACCCCCAGCACTGTGATTCTGGTGTCTGAAGAGACGGGGTGGGGAGTAGTGCCGGCCTACCCCATAGGACGTCAATTTCGAGACCGGCTGGGATTTTTGACCCGTCGGGTCGGGTCGGTAGCGGATGCGGCCTATCTGGTGGTAGCCGGGTATATGGTTAATCTCCGACTCATCGGTACCCCCATAGATTCAGGGGATCAGGAGTAATCAGATGTTGGTGGCAGGGCTAACGGCAGGCTGAATTAAGGTTCCTGTCATCCTTCTTGCTGCTGCCTGCCGAATCTTGAGACTTCCCAAAGAATCCCCAGCAAAGCCCAATGGTTTCCATTGAAAAGGCTAGGATCAACCCACACGGATATGTGCGGACCCTCCCTCAGGCTGGGCATATTCAAAACCGCCCATGGAGTGGATATTATGGCTACCCAAGAGCAAATCCGAGGTTTTCTGGCCCACTGGTTTCAGCTAGGGAAACCGGTTGTGCTAGCTGGCGATCACGACGAATGCCTGCCCTGCCCGGTGTACTACAAAAACAGCTATAGTCAGTCTTTTGAGGACTGCTGGCAGCGCATTATGGAACATCAAGGCGAGGGCTGTTACCTCAAGGGTACGACCCAGACCGTAGCAGAAATGATGACTCCAGGCTGGGAGGTTACTCCCTGTGCCCGCTGCGAAATGCCCGTCGCGGTACCCACCCTGGGTATGATGAAGCACCCCTGCCCCTGCCATGACCTCCATACCTGGCCCAATTACGATGTGCCTGCCCCTCGGGTCGCGGTGGATGATGGCCACCACCTGGGCGAAATTCAGCGGCGGCTGGACGAAATCAGGGGCGACAAGGCAGTTCAGTCTCGGGATTCCTATGACGCAGATGAAACCAGCGTCTTTTCCTCCTGGCGCACAATGTCATAGGTCATAAAGTCGCGGGCCATGGTGGTGTTCGGAAAAATCGCCCGGGCCTCTTCCAGTAAATCTTTCAGCTCGATATCGTTCCCCGGCGCATAGCGGGGACTGAAGTGGGTGATGATCAGCTGCTTGACCTGGGCTGCCAGCGCCACCTGGGCCGCCATGGTTGAGGTGGAATGCATGCGCTGGTAGGCCAGGTCAGCATCCCGATGGGAAAAGGTCGCCTCGTGGCTCAGCACATCGGCCTCCCGGGCCAGTTTGACGGCGCGCTCGCAAAAAATCGTATCCGTACAGTACACAAACTTGCGACCGGCCAGGGTTGGGCCACACAAATCCTGCCCGTTAATGATGCGGCCATCGGGCATCTGCACATGCTTACCCTGCTTCAGCTGGCCATAAATGGGACCAGGGGGGATGCCCATGGCCTGAGCCCGTTTCACGTCGAAGTGGCCCGTGCGATCGCGCTCCTCCACTCGATACCCGTAGGCCGGCACCCGGTGTTCCAGCAGATCACACACTACGCGGAATTCTTCATCCTCAAACACCAGACCGGGCTCGACCGTATGGATCTTAATCGGCAGGGAAAAATGGGTTTGAGAATACCGGCGGCTGGCCTGCAAATAGTCGTTGAGGGGTTTGGGACCGTAAATATCAATGCGCTGCTGTTTGTTTCCGGCCAGGCCACAGCTGGCCAGTAACCCCATCAAGCCAAAAATATGATCCCCATGCATATGGGTAATAAAAATACGGCGAATTTGGCTGGATTTGAACTCACTGCGCAAAAACTGATGCTGGGTACCCTCGCCACAGTCAAACAACCAGACCTCTGCCCGCTGGGGCAATCGCAGCGCTACACTCGATACATTGCGAGAGCGGGTCGGCACCCCTGAACTGGTACCCAAGTACGTAATTTGCAAGGAACTCGCCTCTGCTAAAACACAGCCTCATCTACCCAATCATATTGCCATGTCCCGCTCTGATCGACAGCGTTCTGAGGGGCTTGCCTGGTAATTACCATGGGTGGAAGGATAAGTTGAGGAGCGATGGGTTAGTCTGGTTGCTTAGGGCAATCGCTGTTACCCGGGGAAGCCCATGGGACCTCGTAGTGGCGACCCAGGGTTCTGCAAAGGATGATAAAAACGATGAATGTTGGTATCAAAACTGCGGTGTTTGCCCTATTAGGTTGGGGCCTAACCACTGGGGTAGCAGCCCAGGCTGAACCCCCGGGGGTGTACTACTCCTGGCGAGAATCCGAAATTTCTGTGTCTCAATGTACGAACCGGGCTCAAGCTGCCCTGGAAAGCGAAGGGCTAGAGAATATTCTGGCGGATGACACCAGCGTTGCTGGCCGGTCTGACGATTTGACCGCTGTTTTTGTCTGCCTCGAACACCCAGACTCCACCACGGTGATGGTGATCGTATCGGGGGATGATGACGCCCAGGCGGTACGGGTACGGGAAGCGCTGAAAGCGAAGTTTTAAGTGACCTGATGCGGGTTATTGCCTACGAGTACCGGGAGCCGGATGCCCAGCAGGAGCCATGCTTTGAATCAGGGGGCTATGCTGTTGAGCAGCGTTATGTCGATCGGGCCATTCCCTCCAATCCAGACTACCGGCCCCAGCTAGATCGCCTGCTGGCGGAAAATCGGCAGCATCCGGCAGATGTTTTGCTGGTTCAGGGGTTAGAGGCCCTGGGCAATACCCTGGAAGCCGTAGCCACCCTGATGGCCGATCTTAAGGAAACGGGAACGACGGTCGTTTGCCTGGAAGGGGGACCTTCCAGACCTTTAGCGGCAGACTGCTCAACGGCGGCAACCTTACCGAAAGAAGCTTTACTGCGGTTGGCAGATCAGGTGCAAGATCGCCAGCGCCGCCGCCGCTTGCGGGCAGGGCATGCCCAAAATCGTCTGAAATCTTTGCCCCCACCGGGTAAAGCCCCCTACGGTTATCGCCGCGGGCAGGAACGCTACATCATCGACCGCACCACTGCTCCGGTGGTCACTGCCTTTGTGGAAGAGTTTCTGCTCTATGGTTCCTTACGAGGGGCTGTGCGATTTGTGGAACGAAAACTGGGCAAACGTATTTCCGTATCCACCGGACGGCGCTGGTTAACCCACCCCGTCTATCGGGGAGATCTGCAGTATAAGGACGGTCACACCATCCGCGATACCCATGCCGCCATTATTTCCCGCGACGCAGCCGCTCAAATCGACCGACTACTGCGCCGCAATAGTCAGCTGCCCCCAAGAACCGCTGGCGCGTTACGGTCCCTGGCAGGTTTAGTCAGCTGCCAGAGCTGCGGCACGGCCATGGCGATCTCCAAAACGACCGTTCACAAGCGCGACAAAGTCTATCTGTATTTGCGTCCTACCGAATGTCCCCGCCACCCAAAGTGCAGAGCGATTCCCTACGATCAGGCTTTGCAAAAAATTATCACCCAAATTTGCCAGGCACTTCCCAGGGCAGTGGGTCAGATGCAACGCCCTGCCGAATCGGCGGCAGAGGGTGGCCCATCTGCTCCCGCCAAGGGATTTGAAACCCAGATCGCCCATAAAGAATCTGCCCTGGCCCAGCTACCAGCCCTGGTTGAAGCTGGGGTACTCGACCCAGAGACCGCAGCCCTCCGCCAGTACCACCTGCGTAACGAAATCACCCAAATTCATCAGCAGATGGCTCAACTGCCCCCCGTCAATCTGCAGGAGTTGTCCCAGGCTGTAGCCCTGCCCCAGTTCTGGCAAGATCTGTCGGAATCAGAACGGCGTTTCTTTTTCCGAGAATTCATTCGCGATATTCAAATTGTGCGCCAGGAGGATGGCCCCTGGGAGGTTGAATTAATCTTTGTCTTTTGACCCAGTTCAGGGATGCGCCTCCCCCTCCACTCCTGGCTATACCAAGTCCAGCCCGAGGACCATCCCACGGCAGATGCGGGGCACCCCCATACTTGTTTATGCTGACCCTTGAAGTCATTGGCGGAAGATATGGCCACCTATCTGGTAACCGGGGCAAATCGCGGCATTGGTTTGGAATACTGCCGACAGCTACAGCAGCGGGGGGATACCGTAATTGCCGTCTGTCGCCAGCCCTCCGACGAGCTCAAGGCTCTGGATGTCAGGGTAGAAACTGGGGTAGATATCACAGACGAGGCTTCCGTCGGGGAGCTCAAGCAAACGCTTCAGGGCACAACTCTTGATGTGCTGATAAACAACGCCGGTATTCTTGACCGGGTGACTTTGGACGACCTTGATTTCGACAGCATTCGCAAGCAATTCGAAGTCAATGCTCTGGGGCCCCTGCGTCTGACCCAAGCCCTGCTTCCCAACCTACAGCCAGGGTCCAAAGTGGTGATGATGACCAGCCGCATGGGCTCTATTGAAGACAACACCTCCGGCGGCTCCTACGGCTACCGCATGTCCAAGGTAGCTCTTTCCATGGCCGGTAAATCCCTGGCCCACGACCTGCAGCCCAGGGGCATAGCCGTAGCGATTCTCCACCCCGGTCTGGTCCAAACCCGCATGACGGGCTTTACAGACAGCGGGATTACGCCGACCGAGTCTGTCCAGGGGCTGCTGGCTCGGATCGATCAGCTCAATCTGGAGAATACGGGCACCTTCTGGCACGCCAGGGGAGAGGTCCTGCCCTGGTAATGGCCATGCAAAGTCCCTCTAAACCAGCTCCGCCAAACTGGTGGCAAACCAGCGTCATTTATCAGATCTACCCCCTCACCTTTGCCGACGGTAACGGAGACGGCACCGGTGACCTAAGACGATTCTGGATGAGTATGACGACCGGCTGTTGATTGGGGAAACCTTTCTCGACAACAAAATGTACGATTCCGTCAGCTTCTACGGCGCAGGAGCTGACGAACTGCACCTGCCCCTGGAGTTTGAATTCCCCTTTTCGGCCTGGTTCCCCGGCGACATCCAGCGAGCCGAAGAAACGCCCCCGTCCCGGGATGGTGCGCGCACCCCTATGCAGTGGGATGACTCACCCCAGGCAGGGGTCAGCTTTGGCAAAGAGGTGGAACCCTGGCTACCGGCTAAGATAATAAGACTAAGCGGAGAGCATTATGGCCAGCGAATTTACTGTCGGGGATAGGGTGCGCCTCGCCACCCAACCTCCCTATTTGAAAACTGCAGATCCCATGCCCATGTTGCGTCCGCCCGATACCTTACAAATTGGGGATGAGGGAGTTGTGGTCGACCGTCGTCCCGGAGGCTATTGGGGCATAAAATTCGACAGTGGATCTTTCCTGGTCGATAGCCAGTATCTAGAAAAAATCTTTCAGGACGCTGCTGCTACCCCCCTTGAGGGTCACAAGAACGATTCAACGGGTGCAGAAGATACAGAGGGTACAGAAACAAAGCGCTAAGCAAGGCTGGTGCGGGGCAGGTTAGTGGCTTCTACTAACAATTTTCACCATTGCCAGTAGAATCTATTGCAAGGAAACTTTGCAATAGATTCTACTGGCAATGGCCAATAAAAATCCGCTGGAGCAAGAACGGGCCGCTTTAGTTCGAAAGTACGAGAGCCTTGACGAGCAAGACTTGGAGCTGCTGCGGCTGTATTCGGTCGTCTACGCTCCCATCGGCACAAATAAGATGCTGGATTGCTCGACCGTTTACTTCCAGCTGATCGACTATCCCGTTCTCTCTAAAAAAGAGTTGACCAGCCGCGTTAATTCCTTATTGAGGCAGCAACTGCTGGTCAGCCAGGGGGGGTTGGGGCAGCAGTGCCATCCGCTGATTGTAGAAATTGTCACCCGCGACGCCGTTCGGGATGATGTTTTTGAGGCCTTAGTCAAAGCGGTTGAGAAGCAGCTGCCGGTCGGTACTGCCCCCTGGAATCGCAACCTGCGCCACTACAACAGCGAGCAGGAACTGCTGCGGGAGGTCCGCATTGGTTTATACCGCTGCAACTGGGACTATGTCGAAGAACAGCTGGAAATTTACCAGCGAAATATCTTTTTTCGCTCCCACATTTCCCTCTCAGAAATCTTTGAACTCATCTGCAACAATCCCTTCGACCGGGACTGGTTTCTCACCCTCAAGCGAGATCAGGATCTGTTTGAAGCCGGGTTGGCCAACATCTGCATTGACTCCTTGATGATGCTGCATCCGGCAGAGGAACCGTTTGAGCTTCTCCACGAAGAATGCAGCCGGGCCGATAGCAACGCCTCAGAAATGCTTCGGCTCATCTGGGTTGAGCAGTTGCTGGCCCGAGGCAGACTGATCGAAGCAGAAGCGGCCCTTAAGCAGTTGGAGAGCGATCTGAAGACCGACATTCTCCTATATCGCGCCTGGCTTAGCTTCCTCAAAGGCGACTACGCCAATACTATTGAGCAGGGCAATGCCGCCCTCAAGCTCTACAAAAAGAAAACCAACAAACGCAAAATTTATTTCGACGCCATCCCCGGCATTTTCCCTGTCCTGGCATTGATTCAAGAGGGCTCGCCCACCAGCCTGAAAGAAGCCGAGCAATATGCCAACATTACCGCTTCCCAGGGCTACAATCACTGGCTCAGCGTACTCTACACCTGTCTAGAGAATGTCTGCAAAGTGCTTCAGGGAGACAGCACCGCAAAGCGCTACCTGACCTCCACTCCCCTCTGCACCCTGGATGCCGACACCAGCTTTGATGTACTCATCGACTGCATTTGTCTTTACTGGGTAGACCTGGGGGAAGCCCGCAAAAAAGTTCCCAGAGTCATGGGGGAGTTTTACGAAAGAGCTGCGGCTTCCGGCTACGACTGGTTCGCTATGGAAGCCGCCACCCTGTTGTCCCGTCTCAACAAAAATCTTAAGGAAGCCAAGCAAGCAGCTCCCCTGCAGGAAAAAACCGGCATTCACCCTCTGGTGGATCTGGTCAAACCGAAGGAGCCCTGGGAGATTTCCCTGACCGCCCTGGTGGGGCTGAACCCCAAAATCGAAACCGGCCAGAAAACCAGCACCGCAACCACAGACTATCGGCTGGCCTGGTTCCTCACCTTTTATTCCGAAAACAACTGGACGCTGCAGCCCAAGGAGCAGAAAATTACCGTTAAAGGGGGCTGGAGCCGGGGCCGGGCCATTGCCCTGCGCCGCCTGAAGGATCAGGCCGATAGCTTCAGTTACCTGACACCCCAGGACTTGCAGGTGTGTGCCCAGCTGGTGCCAGACCATTATTCCTACGGCTACGACAACTATAAATTTAAGGACCAGGCGCTGCTGGCCCTGGTGGGCCATCCCCTGGTGTTTTGGGAAGACGCCCCCACCACCCGGGTAGAGATTGTAAAAGGAGAACCGGCCCTGATGGTACGCCAGGTCAAGCCGGGGTGGCTGGCCATTTCCCTGGTGCCCGAGGTCAGCGATAAGCAATCCGTGGCGGTGGTAAAGGAAACCCCCACCCGCCTCAAGGTGGTGGAGCTGAACGTCAACCACCACCGCATCGCCGAAATTTTGGGGCCAGAGAATGATCTGGAAGTACCCGAAAGCGCCAAGGAACAGGTGCTTTCGGCCATCAATGCGGTGTCTGGCCTGGTGATGGTACATTCCGACATCGGCGGCGGCGTGGCCGATGCCGAAGCGGTGGAGGCCCACCCGGAACCCCACATCCACCTGCTGCCCGCCGGGGATGGCCTGAAGATCTCCCTGCTGACCCGCCCCTTTGGGGAAGATGGCCCCTACTACCGCCCCGGTACCGGCGGTGAAATGGTAGTGGCCGAAGTCGGCGATAAGCGCCTGCAAACCCACCGCAACCTGAAGGAAGAGAAAAAACTGGCCCGCGCCGTAGAAAAAACCTGCCCTACCCTGCAGCGAGTGGAAGACGAAGACGGCGAATGGCTGATTGGCGACCCGGAAGACTGCCTGGAGCTCATTCTGGAGCTGCAGGATCTGGGGGATCAGGCCGTTATCGAATGGCCCGAGGGCGAAAAAATGCGGGTCACCAATCCGATTGGCCTCAGCAGCTTCAAAATGCAGATCCGCCAGCAGCGAGACTGGTTTTCCGCCAGTGGAGAACTCCAGATCAATGACGACGAAGTGCTCGATATGCAGCGGCTGATGGAGCTGCTGGAAGCCTCCCCCGGTCGCTTTGTGAAACTTCAGGATGGTCAGTTTCTCGCCCTCACCCAGGAGTTCCGCAAGCGCCTGGACGAACTCCGAGCCTTTTCCGAGAAGAATGGCAAAGGGATGCGCTTCCATCCCCTGGCATCCCTGGCCATGGAAGACTGGATGGACGAGGTGGGCCAGCTCAAGGCCGACAAGCATTGGAAGGAGCATGTCCAGCGGCTGAAGGAAGCCCAGGACCTAAAGCCCGAATTGCCCTCTACCCTGCAGGCAGACCTGCGGGACTATCAGATGGATGGCTTTGAGTGGCTGGCGCGCTTGGCCCACTGGGGGGTGGGCGCCTGTCTGGCCGATGACATGGGCCTGGGTAAGACCCTGCAGGCCCTGGCGGCCATCCTCACCCGTGCCCTGGAAGGACCGACGCTGATTGTGGCCCCCACCTCCGTCTGCATGAACTGGCTCAGCGAGGCGGAAAAGTTTGCCCCAACCCTGAATCCTCTACAGTTTGGCAGCGGCGATCGCAAAAAGCTGCTCGACAACCTGCAGCCCTTCGACATGCTGGTGTGCAGCTACGGCCTTTTACAGCAGGAAGATGTCTCCGAAATGCTGGCCGACGTGGAATGGCAAACCATCGTGCTGGATGAGGCCCAGGCCATCAAGAACCCCGCCACCAAGCGGTCCAAGGCGGCCATGAAGCTGCAGGGGGGCTTTAAGGTGATCACCACCGGCACCCCCATCGAAAACCACCTGGGGGAACTGTGGAACCTGTTCCGGTTCATCAATCCTGGCCTCCTCGGCTCCCTGGACCAGTTCAACCAGAAGTTTGCCAACGCCATCGAACGCCATCAGGATAAACAGGCCCGCAACCGTCTCAAGAAGCTGATTCAGCCCTTTATTCTGCGGCGCACCAAAACCCAGGTGCTGGATGAGCTGCCCGCCCGCACTGAAGTTACCCTGCAGGTGGAACTGAGCGCCAAGGAGATGGCATTCTATGAGGCGATTCGACGGGATGCCATTACAAAACTCACCGAGTCCGACGCCCAGGCCGGAGCCAAACACCTGCAGGTGCTGGCCGAAATCATGCGCCTGCGCCGGTCCTGCTGCAATACCCGGTTGGTGAAACCCGACGCCGCCCTGCCCAGCGCTAAGCTGGAAGCCTTCGGGGAAATCCTGGAAGAACTGCTGGAGAACAACCACAAAGCCCTGGTGTTCAGCCAGTTTGTGGATCACCTCAGCATCATCCGGGAGTTCCTGGATGGCCAGGAGGTCAACTACCAGTATCTGGACGGCAGCACCCCCGTTAAGGAGCGCAAGAAACGGGTCAACGCCTTCCAGGCCGGAGAGGGGGATGTATTCCTGATCAGCCTCAAAGCGGGAGGGACTGGCCTGAACCTGACGGCGGCGGATTACGTCATTCACATGGACCCCTGGTGGAACCCGGCGGTAGAAGATCAGGCCAGCGATCGCGCCCACCGTATCGGCCAGCAGCGCCCCGTCACCATCTACCGCCTGGTGGCCAAAAACACCATCGAAGAGAAAATTGTGGACCTGCACCGTCAGAAACGCGACCTGGCCGACAGCCTGCTGGAAGGGGCCGACATGAGCGGCAAGATGTCCACCGATCAGCTGCTGCAGTTGATTAGTGAAGGGTAGAGGCGTAGCGTGGGTTAGGCTATCACTCAACTCCAAACGGAGTAGACAACCTCCGTCCTGGCCGTAACCCACGGGAGAGTTTGACCCACCCCGCCCTCTGGGCACCCCTCCGGGAAACTATCCTTTACGCAAAAGTCGCCAAAACTCCTGCGCTGCCTAATTTTCCCTCTGCTACGCACGGGCTAAGCCCTACCCCCAGCCCCTTTCGACAAGCTCAGGACATGCCTACTCCCAGAACGGGAGCAGGGGGGCCAGAAAGCCCCTTCTGGCCTCCCCCTC
>CAZPYG010000132.1:0-14454 GCA_964590465.1 uncultured bacterium
AGAGGGAAAACTAGGCAGCGCAGGAGTTTTGGCGACTTTTGCGTAAAGGATAGCTTCGAGGAGGGGATAGATGATCTTTTGCAATCACCATCCCCTCCTCGGATGGGCAGGGGTGGGTTGATCGTGGCAATAGGTAGGGGCGATGCATTCGGGCAGGATCTTATTGTCTTCACCGAGATTTAATGGCCGAATGCATCGCCCTTACGGGGTTTGATTCTGGATTTACATGGCCTTAGATAACCCGAGGAGCAGCCGGGTCCTCAGGCATACCCACAGGCTTGATGCCGTTCATGTAAGCCTCTTCCCCTTCGTGGTACTCAGCGAAGGAACCGCGAGGCTCTTTCAGGAAGAAGAAGCAGAGCATGGCGGCAATCACCGACGCCACCCCAAGCACCTGGAAGAAGACGCGGTTACCGATGTCCCCCTCGGGCAGCAGGCTATACAGGGTGAGGTAGGCCACCGCACCGACGTTACCGTAAGCGCCGACGTTACCAGCAATCTGGCCAGTGATGCGCCGCTTCACCAGGGGCACCATGGCAAAGGTAGAGCCTTCCCCAGCCTGCACAAAGAACGAGCAGGCCATGGTTAGCATTACCGCCGCTGGCAACCACCAGGCACCGGTCACGGTGCTCATCATCAGGTAGCCGATCCCCATACCCAGGGTGAGGATGGACATCGTATTCTTGCGGCTGCCCATGCGGTCAGAAATCAGACCACCGCCGGGGCGAGACATCAGGTTCATGAAGGCGTAGCTGGCGGCGATCATCCCCGCAGCGGATTTGCTGAGGCCAAAGGTAAGTTCGAAGAAGGCGGGCAGCATGGACACTACGGCCAGTTCAGACCCGAAATTGACGATGTAGGTCATTTCCAGCAGCGCCACCTGGGAGAAGGGGTAGCGGTCTTCGGGGGGATAGGTCTTACGGCCCGTCATCAACTCTCGGTTAACGGTCCAGCAGTTGTAGGCCTGATAGAGGTAGAGGCCCACCAGGGCCAGCAGCACAATGCTGTAAGCCCCAGAGCTGAGGAACCCAATTTTCTGTAGACGCCAGGCCAGCACACCGAGAATGGCAATCAGGGGAATATTCATCACCATCAAGAACCAGAAGTCGCGCTTAGTGGTGACTTCGATACCCCGGGCACTGTGGGGACGCTGGTAGTGCTTATTGGGAGGAGTGTCCTGCACGTTAAAGAAGTAGAAGACCCCGTAGGCCGCGGCGATGATGCCGGTACCTGCGATCGCAAGTCTCCAGTTCAGCACCGGGTCACCGGTCAGCGGGTTCACTGCCCCAAAGGCCAGCCAGGCCGCAATGGTGGGCAGGGTAAAGGCGGCAGCGGCGGAACCAAAGTTTCCCCAGCCCCCGTAGATGCCTTCCGCCAGGCCAATTTCCTTCGGCGGGAACCATTCCGCCACCATGCGAATGCCGATCACAAAACCAGCCCCGACAATGCTCAGGGCCAGACGACTGGCCACCAGTTGGCTAAAATTCTGGGCTGACGCAAAGGCGATACAGGGCACCGCCGCATACATCAGCAGTAGAGAATAGGTCAGGCGAGGACCATACTTATCCAGCAACATGCCAATGATGATGCGGGCAGGCACGGTTAAGGCCACGTTACAAATGGCCAGGGTGCGAATCTGCCCCACCTCAAACCCAAATTCTTCAGCGACCGCGGTGGCCAGGGGGGCCATGTTAAACCAGACCACAAAGGTCAGGAAAAACGCAAACCACGTCATGTGTAGTATTTTGTAGCGGCCCCGGAGGGACCACATTTCTCCTAGCATCCTATGCTACTCTCCATTATTAGTAATGCAAACTGTGTGACCCTGCTGAACTTTAGCAGGGCATTTTTTTTCCTGGCCACCAGGGCCAGGCTTTGCGGCAGGGCATTCTCATTCCCACCGCGAAAGACTATTCCGCCGTCATCACCAGATCACCGGAACCGTGAGAGTTGCTGTCTCCCGGTTGGCGGGGTTGGGCTTGGAAGTGCTCAATGAGCAGACCGCGCAGCACCTCCTGTAACTCATCACAGGGGATGCCTGACTGAACTTTTTCACCGAGTTTGGCGTCTTTTCCGACCTTGCCACCCATAAAGATGTCAACCCCTTCTACGGTCTTGCCATCCTTGCGAACCTTGGTGCCCATCAGGCCAATGTCGGCTACCTGGGGCTGACCGCAGGAGTTGGGACAACCGGTCCAGTGGATTCGCACCGGCTTTGGTAAAGACAATTCGGCATCTAGAGCCTGCGCCAGGATCAGGGCCCGCTGCTTGGTTTCCACCAGGGCAAACTTGCAGAACTGGGCTCCGGTGCAGGACACCAGGGCCCGGTTCAGGGCCGAAGGATTGATGGAAAACCGCTCCAGTAGAGGATCTTCCAGCAAGATCGGCAGACGAGAATCCGGCACGTTAGGAAAAATCACGTTTTGCTCCACCGTCAGGCGAATCTCGCCGTTGCCGTAGACCTCGGCAATGCGGGATAGCTCAAACAGGTCATCCGCCATCAACCGGCCCACGGGAACGTGCAACCCCACATAGTTCAACCCTGGCTGCTTCTGGGGATAGACACCAATGTGGTCCCGCTTGTCCCAGTCAATTTCGTCCTCGGCAGCGGCAGACAGCAGGGTTTGGCCGTAGGCTTCCTCAACAGCAGCGCGGAATTTCTCCATGCCCCACTCGTCGATTAGCCACATCAGACGGGCCTTCTGGCGGTTCACCCGCAAACCGTTATCTCGGTAAACTTCCAGAATGGCACGGCACAGATCCACGACCTGATCATCGGGGGGGACCCAGGCATCCAGGGGAATGGCCGCTTCACAGCGACGGGCGGAAAAGAACCCTCCCACCAGCACATTGAAGCCCAGCTGGCCTTCTCGATAGGCGGGCACAAAGGCAATGTCGTTAATCTCGGCGTGAACGGAATTGTCACGCCCCCCCTCAATAGCGATGTTGAACTTGCGGGGCAGGTTGGTAAAGGCCAGGTTGCCCTCACCATTGCTGGTGATCATATCCTGCACCTTGCGCACCAGACCCTGGGTGTCGATCAACTCGTTGGCGTCGATACCGGCCACCGGGGAGCCGGTGATGTTGCGCACATTGTCCATGCCGGACTGGACGGAGGTCATGCCTGCCGCTTCCAGCCGCTGAAAAATGTCAGGGATATCCTCCAGCAAAATGCCCCGCAGCTGAATGTTCTGGCGGGTGGTGATGTCGGCGCTGCCGTCTTCCCCGTAACGCTGAATAATTTCTGCCAGGGTACGGGCCTTGTAGCCGGTGAGAATGCCGTTGGGCATCCGCATCCGCAGCATGAACTTGCCGGGGGTGACGGGACGGAAGAAAATACCCAGCCACTTCAACCGCTGGGTGAGGTCGGTTTCATCTACCGCTTCCCAGCCAATTTTTGAAAAGTGCTCTAGCTCATCCTTAACCAGGAGGCCATCCTTTTCGGCTTTGTATTGTTCAAATTTATTCAACTTAGCCTTAGCTGTATCAGTGGAAGTGGTCACAAGAACACCGCTATAACTACAGATTTACAAAATTAACGAAATACGATGCCTGGATCAGACCTTAAATTTATTTTGGATTAAATGCTGTAGCCAATTTAATTTTCCAGGGAACATCAAGAAGAATGTCAAAAAAACTTTCCTCAGATAGGTATCATCTCTTTCGATAGAACCTAAGTCAGAAGTCAAAAAAATAGGCGAATGCAAAAGGGGAATTAAGAATTACATTCGCCGTCAATTGAAGGAACTCAGTCAAAAAAGCTGCGAACCGTTTTTTCAGGTTCGAGAACAAGACTAGGACGGTAAAAAATCAAATTTTGTAAAAGCAGATACGCTTTTCCCTGGTCGATGCATTTTCTGCTGCGATTCGGTGCGCAAATTGCATAATGTCCTGAAAGTCTATCTACAGGCTGAGTTTAGGGGCTATCCCGATCCAGGTTCGAGGGCCATTTCAGAGTGCTCAACTCGTCCTGATCAGGGTACGGAAGGAAAGTGGGGCATTTGGGGTCTCCCTGATTCTTGAAGCAGTTCAGCCTTGCAGAGACGGTCAACGCCTGTGCTAATGTTGCTAAAGAAATTGCAACCAGGTCGCTTCATTCTGCTCTCTGCTGCCAAGCTTTTTTCTGTCGTTCTGGGCAGGATGAATGCTCATCATCCCCCTGGCGCTGATAAAATTTTCCATTAACCGATCATGAAAAAAACCTCGACTTACTCCTGTATTTCAGATGATATCAAGGCAACTCTCCGAAATGGTGATTTTCAGGATCGGTGGGAGGTTTCGAAACAAATTCCGCGGATTGAAGAATCTTCTTTAGAAGATTTGCTTGACCTTTTAAAGGATGAAACTCTGGACCTAGACGGACGCTGGTTTGTCATTCGTAGTTTGGGAAATTTTGATCGGCCCGCAGTTATTTCAGCCCTGGCGAACCTGTGTGCCTCAACCGATGACGAAGAACTGTTGACCGCTGTGGGAGATTCCCTGGCTCAAATTGGTACGAACGCGGTCGTTGCCCTGGTGGGTTTGTTGCAGCACCCCCAGCAGCATTTGGTGGCTGTCCAGGCCCTGGCCAGAATTCATCATCCAGCGACGGTGGTTCCCCTGATGCAGATGGTCAATGATCCAGACGTTACGGTGCGGGCAACGGCTCTGCAGTCCCTGGCCAGGTTCAACCATGATGGGGTTTTGCCCCTTTTGGTACAAGCCCTGAGTGACAAAGCCTCCCGGGTCAGACTGGAAGCAGTGCAGGGGTTGGTCAATTTTCAACATCAGGTGGAGCCCCGGGATTTAGTGCTCTGGCTTACGCCGCGACTATGGGACCTGAATTTAGCTGTAGCGCGGCAAGCGGTTCGTCTGCTGGGGCGCTTAAAAATTGAATCAGCCACCGAAGCCCTGCTGACGGTGATGGGCGCTGCCTACACTCCTGTCCCGCTGCAGATCGATGTCATTCGAGCTTTGGGCTGGCAGGGAACCCCAGGGGCCCTAAATGGTCTACTTTTGGTGTGGAATCAGGTAGATAACCCGGTTCGACAAGAAGTTATTCGAGCGATAGAGCAGGTGCCAGCAGACGGTTTACGCCACCAGGTTAGTAACCAGATCCAGTGCTGGCTGTGGCAAATTTCGGGTGATCAGGACTCTATCGCCTTAAAACGTCTGATGATTTTGGCCCTGGGAAAACTGGGTGACGCTGCCGTTGAAGCATCGCTGCGATCCCACCTCACCGACCCAGACCCTGGAGTACGTCTTCACGCTGAAGCGGCTCTGGCCACACTGCACCAATCCTTGAAGGGATACCCTGCCTCCCTTTCAGCAGTCATTGATACTAATTGCTCGTAAACAATCTGTTAACAGTAGTCGTTGTTTGGCTATTTCAGGTGCGATGCGTATAGAGCAGCTTCAGGCGTTTTTATCGGTGGCCGAAAGTGGTAGTTTTCAAGTCGCTGCTCAGAAGTGTCATGTCACCCAATCGACCGTTAGTCGGCAAGTGCAGGCTTTGGAAACCGAGTTGGATGCCCCTTTGTTTCACCGGGGAGCCCAGGCCAAACTGACCGTTGCCGGAGAAATGCTGCTGCCTAAGGCCCGGCGCATCTACCAGGACTGGCAGCAGATCTCCCACGACATCGGCGACCTGATGGCTGGCAAACAGCCTGAACTTTGTGTCGCCGCGATTCAGTCAGTCTGTTCCACTCTGCTCCCCCCAATCCTGCAGCAGTTCTGTACAGAATTCCCCCAGGTGCAGCTGCGGGTTACCGCCCTGGGCAGCGATCGATCCCTGAAGGTGCTGCGGGATGGCCTGGTAGATTTGGCCATTGTGATGAATAATCCGCGGTTAACGACCCAACCTGAAATGTCCGTTGTGCCCCTGTTTGAGGAAACCGTAGAGGTGTTAATGGCGGCCAGCCATCCCCTAACCCGCCAATCCACCGTT
Organism: uncultured bacterium; assembly: GCA_964590465.1. Classification (GTDB taxonomy): domain Bacteria; phylum Cyanobacteriota; class Cyanobacteriia; order Phormidesmidales; family Phormidesmidaceae; genus CAZPYG01. The sequence goes on from CAZPYG010000132.1 coordinate 5,927, forward strand.
TCCTGGGAAATGTTGTCCCGCTACCCCCAGGTGGTGTTCAAGGATGGTTACGGTATGCAGCGATTGGTGCAGCAGAGGTTTCAAGACTGCGGAGAAACCCTAAACGCAGCCCTGGAGCTGAATACTCTGGACGCCTTTCGGGGCATTATTCGTCAAGGGAATTTCGTCGCCCTACTGCCCCAGTCAGCCCTGCTGGAATGTCGGCGGGACGACACCCTGGCCATTCGACCGACGGCAGATCCGGTCCTGCGCCGTTCTGTAGTGCTTGTCACTACCCATGACCGGCTCTCGATTCCTCCCATTCGCCGCTTCCACAATCTGGTGCAGGATCTGGCCGCCACCATCCTTCACCCCGCTGAATTGATAGAAGCAACGGTAGGGTAAAGTTATAGGCCCGGTCGAAGTTTCCATCCCAGCCCCACTCAGGTTATCCATACATTTTCCATCACTCATCTGCTAAGGTAACGCTCCTATGAGTAATGAATTTCGGGATCTGCTGAAAAAAGTCGGCAGCGGTAGCCACACCTCTAAACCCCTGACCCGTCTCGAAGCGGACGCCGCTACCCAAATGATGCTGACCCAAACGGCAACCCCGGCTCAAATCGGCGCGTTTATGATTGCCCACCGCATTAAGCGCCCTACCCCCGAGGAACTGGCCGGCACCCTGGATGCCTACGAAGCGCTAGGTCCCACCCTACCCGCTATCCAGCCGCCCAAACCTGCCATGGTGCTGAGCTGCCCCTACGACGGTCGGTCCCGCACCGTCCCTGTCACTCCCATTACGGCCATCCTGCTGCTAGTGGCGGATATTCCCGTGGTCATGCATGGGGGAGATCGCATGCCCACTAAAGAAGGCATTCCCCTGGTGGACCTGTGGCGACAGCTGGGAGTCGATCTATCCCCCTTCACCCTTCACCAATGCCACCAATTGCTCAATAGCACCGGCTTCGGATTCGTCTACTTACCCCAACACTTCGCCGCCGCCCATGATCTGGTTCCCTACCGGGAGCAAATCGGCAAGCGTCCCCCCTTGGCCACGGTAGAACTGATGTGGTGCCCCTACGCCGGCCCCTGCACCCTGGTCACTGGCTTTGTCCACCCTCCCACCGAAAACTTGGCCCGAGAGACGTTTGCCCTGCGGGGAGTCCGCAACTTGATCACTGTCAAAGGGCTGGAAGGCAGCTGCGACCTTGCCCGCAGCCGCACTGCCATCGTTGGCCTTGGTCAGGGCGATGACTTCCAGCGGTTGCTGCTCCATCCCCGGGACTACGGTTTTGAGGGAGAAGACGTTCCCTTTGGTGAAGAGGCCGACCTGGGGCAACGATTACTCAGCATTTTGCAGGGAGAATCCTCTGAATTATCCCGTTCTGCCATTTGGAACGGTGGCTTCTACCTCTGGCAGGGCGGAGCAGCCCCCTGCCTGGAAGCGGGTTTTGATTTAGCCCAGGAATTACTGACCACCGGCAAAGCCCTGACCCAATTAGAAGACCTCCAGCAAGCCGTTGCTGAACTCAGTCAGCGAGAAGCTGCTGTTCTATAGTTCCTGCCAATTTTGTTGCCGCGAAATACTTTTCTGGGGGTTACGGCCATTGCCTGATGAACTTTAGAATCGCCAATTCTCCTGAGGGTCTAACCCACGCAACAGTTTTTACGGTTCACGGTTTACGGTTCACGGTGTAAAGCCCAGCACCCTCCACCTTGCACCCATCCACCCTTCACCCACCCCACCTACGCTCCCACTCCCTCCGCCCACTACTATAAAGATACTCTTCCGGGCAAAAGGACTCCCTCCATGGGCCGCATCAATCCATCACGGCTGAAACTGTCCCAACTGCGGGCGCTGGTGGCGATCGCAGATACCGGGTCCTTCAGCGAAGCGGCCCTGCGCATCGACCTTTCCCAGTCCGCCGTCAGTCACGCCATCGCCACCCTGGAAGAGGAACTCGGCGTAGTGCTGCTGAATCGCGGGCGACAGGGGGCTGTGCTCACCCCGACGGGGCATCAAATTACCGACGATGCCCGGCAGGTCCTGCAGGCCCTGGACAACATTTGCCGCAAAGCCGAGATGGCCAAAGGGTTAGATGGGGGAGAAGTACGCATCGCCGCCTTCCGCAGCGTCGCCACCCATGTTCTCCCGGATGTCATTCGACACTTTCGAGAAAAATATCCCAGCATTACCATTTCCATCGACGAAAAGGTTCATTATCAAATGGTTGAGGAAGATCTGCGCCAGGGTAAAGCTGATGTGGGCTTCACCTACCTCCCTACCCACGATGATTTTGAGTCCTGGGAACTGATGCGCGATCGCTACATCGTGCTATTGGCTAAATCAGAAGAAAGCCCGGCCCATGCTCTAACCTGGGAGGCTTTAGGTCAATTCCCCCTGATCCTGGGGCCCAAGCATGACGGCGATCGGCAAACCATTGAGCGCCACCTCCAGCGCAACGGGCAGCACATTACCCCCGCCTACGCCGTCCGGGAAGATTCGACCATCCTCAGCATGGTGGAGCGGGGACTGGGGGCAACCATCATGGCGGAACTTGCGGCTGAGCCCATCCCGCCCACCCTAAAGGTGCTGGAACTACCGGTTCCCCTCCAGCGCATTATTGGCGTGGTGGTTCTGCGGGAAGCCCTGCTTCCCCCGCCGGTGTTTGCTTTTTTGGAAATTCTCAAAGAAATTTGGCAAAACCCTCTCAAATTCCCTGATGCGCTTAAGACCCCTGACGGGTGAAAAGCGCGTCAGGGGCCAAAGTCAGGAAAGTGCTTAAAATGTTCATCTCAACCAAGCCTCAACGGAGATTTACGGTATTCTTTAACCAGTAGTTTGGTGCGTGCTCCTTGTGTGGAATCAATCGTCCTTACGCACCAGCGGTTCTCGGCATTGCCAGGGCCGCTTTTTTCTTGACTTTTTCTACTTTTTAGCCACTGGTTCGAACCCCGAAAGTGGGACATAAGGTAGATAAATAGGCAGTTACCTTTTGTTACAATCTTGAGCGCGTATGATGCGTTGTGGGGCTTACTGAGCCTCGGCGGGATACGGTCAAAACCAGATATAGTCTGTAATCCGTGGTTTTACTCAAAGTAAAACTATGGGATTGAGTTTAAGTGGAACTGATAACGTCACAATGGGGGTTCACAACGGATGAATATGACTCAGCACCATTCTTTCCCCGCATCAAAGACCTTAGACCGTACGTCCCTCGAGGTTATGCTGCAGTCATCCGGCCAGGCCATTTCCCAATGGACCATCGAAGATAGCGAAGAACTGTACCGCATTCCCAGTTGGGGTGAACCTTACTTCTCGATTAATGCCGACGGTCATCTGACCGTATCCCCTAAAGGGGATCGCGGGGGCTCTTTAGATCTGCTCGAACTGGTAGAAGCGATTAAACAGCGTAACCTGAACCTGCCTCTGCTGATTCGCTTCTCAGATATTCTGGAAGATCGCATTGAGCGGCTCAATGCCTGCTTTGCCAAAGCCATTGCCCGATACAAGTACAACGGCACTTACCGGGGCGTATTCCCGGTGAAGTGTAACCAGCAGCGGCAGCTCTTGGAAGATATTGTGCGGTTTGGCAAACCGTTTCAATTTGGGTTAGAGGCCGGGTCCAAGCCCGAACTGTTAATTGCCCTAGCGACTCTGGATACTCCCGGTGCTTTGCTAATCTGCAACGGCTACAAAGACCGTGACTATATTGAAACGGCCATGCTGGGCCAACGGTTGGGGCAAAAGCCGATTATTGTGATTGAGCAGTTAAATGAAATCGATCTCGTCATTGCTGCCAGCCAGCACCTGAATATTCGTCCCAGTATTGGCGTGAGGGCCAAACTCAGCACCAAAGGCAGCGGTCGCTGGGGTGTTTCTGCTGGGGACCGGGCCAAGTTTGGCCTGACTGTTCCTGAAATTTTAGAAGTGGTCGAGCGGTTGCGCCACCACGACATGCTTGACTGCCTGCATCTGCTTCACTTTCACATTGGGTCTCAAATTTCTGCCATCAGTGTTGTAAAAGAAGCCCTACGGGAAGCCAGTCGGATCTATGTGGAACTGGCTCAGCTAGGGGCGGCTATGGAGTATTTGGATGTCGGGGGGGGCCTGGCGGTTGACTATGATGGGTCAAAAACCACATTCTACGCCTCTAAAAACTACAGCATCCAAAATTACGCCAACGATGTCGTCGCCGAAGTTCAGGAGGCTTGTCGCTCCAAAGGGATCACAGTGCCTACCCTGGTTAGCGAAAGCGGGCGGGCGATCGCGTCCCATCAATCGGTTCTGGTCTTTGATGTGCTGGGCACCAGTGAAGCCCAGGGTCTTGATATTGACATTCCTAAAGAAGAGGATCACGCCATCCTGCGGGAGCTTTACGACATTTATCAAAACCTCAACCCCAAAACGGTGCAAGAACTTTACAACGACGCTATTCAGTTCAAAGAAGAAGCCATTAGCCTGTTTAACTTTGGCTACCTCAGCCTGACCGAACGAGCCAAAGCGGAACGTCTGTTTTGGGCCTGCTGTCGTAAAGTCATGGCTGTTGCCCGGGAGACCGATTTTGTGCCCGAAGACATTGAGGAGCTCAGCCAGAGTATGGCCTCTCTGTATTACATCAACCTGTCGGTTTTTCAATCCATGCCCGATACCTGGGCGATTGACCAACTCTTTCCCATCCTGCCCATTCATCGCCTCAATGAAGAACCGACCTGTCGGGGTACCCTGGCGGACCTGACCTGCGATAGCGACGGCAAAATCAACCAGTTCATTGACCTGCGGGATGTCAAAAATACCCTGGAACTGCACTCTGTCATTCCCGACCAGTCCTACTATTTAGGCATGTTTCTGGGCGGTGCCTATCAGGAAATTATGGGGAACCTGCACAACCTCTTCGGCGACACCAACGCGGTTCACATTCGCATGACGCCGAAAGGCTATCAGGTGGAACATGTCATCAAAGGTGACACCATGACCGAAGTTCTCGGCTACGTTCAATACGACGCCGAGGACATGGTGGAAAATATTCGTCGCCGTTCTGAGCAGGCTTTACAGGAAAATCAGATTACTCTGCAAGAATCCCAACTGCTCCTCAACCATTACGAACAAAGCCTGGGACAATATACTTATCTGGCCTAAAATTGGCAGTTATCCCAATGGGCTTCACCGGTTCTTGGAGACAATTTCCCTGGGACAACCTAAGCATGTTCCTTCTAGGTTTTCCAGGGGACGAAACGCACTGAATTCTTGACTTCAAACCCATGACAGCACAGGCAACAATCGGCATCATCGGCGGCAGCGGGCTCTACAAAATGGATGCCCTGACCGACATCGAAGCAGTGACGGTAGACACCCCCTTCGGCGATCCTTCGGACGCCATTATTTTAGGAACCCTTGATGGTACTCGCGTCGCGTTCCTGGCACGCCATGGTCGCAATCACACTCTGATGCCCACCGAGTTGCCCTTTCGAGCCAACATCTACGCCATGAAATCCCTGGGTGTTGAGTACCTGATTTCGGCCTCCGCTGTGGGTTCTTTAAAGGAAGAAGCTAAGCCGTTGGACATGGTCGTCCCCGATCAGTTCATCGATCGCACCCGCAATCGGGTCTCGACCTTTTTCGGCGAAGGATTGGTGGCCCACATCACCTTTGGCGATCCAGTCTGTACCAATCTGGCTGGCATCCTCGCCGAGGCCGCCGAAAGCCTCGATATGCCTGAAGTTACCCTCCATCGAGGGGGCACCTATGTTTGCATGGAAGGCCCAGCCTTTTCTACAAAAGCCGAATCCAACCTTTATCGCAGCTGGGGGGCGACCGTCATCGGCATGACCAACCTGCCTGAAGCCAAACTCGCCCGTGAAGCCGAGATTGCCTATGCCACCCTGGCCCTGGTCACCGACTATGACTGCTGGCACCCCGACCACGATAGCGTCACCGTTGAAATGGTGATCGGCAACCTTCAAAAAAATGCCGTTAATGCTCAGCGAGTTATCCGTGAGGTAATTAGACGCATTGCTGAAAATCCCCCAGCATCAGAAGCCCACGAAGCTCTCAAGTATGCAATTATTACTCCCCTGGACAAGGCTAATCCAACCATCCTCGAAAAGCTGAATCTGCTCATTAAAAAATATCTGTAATACCGCTTCAACTTGGAACTTGCGATTAATGAAATCTTGAAGGGCAAGGGTTTAACGGTTTAACCCTTTTACTTGGGAGATCTCTTGCAACAAAATTATCCACTTTATCAGACACTCACCAGGGGCGCAGGCCCTGCGCCCCTACTGGGGGGTCTTTTCTTAACGCGTTGGCGCAGCCGGTCTGAAAGACAAACAGAATGACGCTTGACAAAGTGGGATGTCCCCTATTGTTTCGCCCTGCCAATCGCCAAGGCAGATTGGCTAGAGAATCGGTGAGTTGGACCTCCTTAATTATTGCGTTTTGCCTATATCCACCGATTTCCCTCAGTAGTTTGATCTATCCCTTTTTGGTGAGGTAACCCTGATGTCTCCTGCTTAAGCTGAACTCATCCATACTCTTTTGACCCTCTGGTAAGCCCTCCAGTAGTGGCCCTGAATGACCAAAAGGGCGATGATCGTAGGAGATCCCGACATGGAAAATTCCATGAGTACCCAGACTCCGGCTGAACAGCAGGCCGGGGATTTAGAACGCTGGGCCTCGATCATTGGCGGTGGAGCTCTGGTGCTAACCGGGCTACAGCAGCGATCCCTGAGGGGAATTCTGACTGCCATTGCTGGCAGTGGGCTGGTTTACCAGGGTACCCAGGGCAACAGCACGGTAAAGCAGGTGCAGGACGCCGTGGGCCTCGACCACGCCATGCGGGTTGAAAAGACCGTGACCATTAACCGTTCCGCTGCGGAGCTGTACACTTTCTGGCGCGACTTCGAGAATCTGCCCAAGTTCATGAAACACCTGAAGGCCGTTCAGGTGCAGGATGAGCGGCACTCCCGCTGGGAAGCCAATGCGCCGTTAAATCAGACCATTGAATGGGATGCGGTGATCGTCAACGATGAGCCCAACCATTTAATTGCCTGGACTTCGATTAACGAGGCCCCCATCGAGAACTCCGGCTTTGTCCGGTTTCAACCGGCGACGGGGGACCGGGGCACCGAGGTCAAGGTGGTGATGGAGTACCAGCCACCCGGTGGGGTATTGGGCACTGCAATTGCCAAGCTCTTCGGCGAAGAACCCGAACAGCAAATTGGCGACGAACTCAACCGTTTCAAACAGCTCATGGAAGCGGGGGAAATCGCCACCATTGACGGTCAACCCCGGGGTAGTTAGATCCCCCGTAGCGATTATCATCATGCTTTCAATTTTCCGTCTTCGCTTTTTTTCGTCTAACCTTCGGGCCCGATTTCCTGCTTTTTCCCGGGTGCTTTTCTCTGGCCAAAGGGCGGCTCTGGCCGGTCGTTCTCTGGGGCGTGTATTAACAGCAGGGGCACTGGCCGTGGCCCTCATGTTGAGCACCATCAGCTTGTATGCACAGCCTGCTCAGGCCGCCCAAACCAATGCCTATGAGTCCGGTCCTGTGCGCCCGTCCCGCAATCCGGTGAGTGGTGAGAATTTTCAGGGTGGGGTAGAGCCCTCGGTATTTGATCAGAAGGGTAATCCGGCCAATAATCCTGAGGGACAGGCTGAAGGATTTCTGGAATCTGCTAAAGACAAGGTAAAAGAAGTCTTGCCCGGCACGTCTCCGGATAATAAAGAATTGTCAGACCAGGCCGCGGCTGGGGTGAATACCCAGAAGAATCCCACCCTTAAGCGTTACGGTGCGGATACGCAGTAGGCACGGGATTATGTCCACGGACGCGGTTGATGGGCACGGGCAGAGCCCTTTGCCATCCTACGGTTACTGATAATTATCAACTACGAAGAACTCGATGCTGGTGTTGCGACAGGCGATTGCCGCCTGTCGCAAGGCCGGTAAGGTATCTGTCCCCGGGGTCTACGGTGGCCTAATCGACAAAGTGCCCATGGGAGCCTTCGTAAACAAAGGGTTGACTATGCGCTCAGGGCAAACCCACGTCCACAAGTATCTGCAACCCCTGATGGACCGTATTAAAGGATTTTTGATGACGTGGCTGAATTGAGGCATGACTTGATCAGCAAGGGCGCATCCCACGTTTGTCATCCTGAACGAAACGGAGTGAAGTGAAGGATCTCTGGCAGAGGCCCTGGACTAAGATTCTTCGCTTCGCTCAGAATGACATTCCCTTTAGAGTGGTATTTGCAAAAGTGGGATGCACTCATCAGCAACGCCTGTTTTTTGCTGATCTTCGGAAAACTCCAAGGCTATTTGAGGATTAATCCATCCTGGTTGAATTGAAAATCGCTTTATCTTTAGCCCTATTCCAGTAGAAATTTAAAGACAGCTATTTAGATGGAGGTTTAACAAGCCTGACATGGCTACGATGAAAGTAATATGAATCCCTAGCAAAGCCTCTTCTGAAGGGGCTTTTTTAAACCGTTTCCAAGTCCAGAAGTGGAGTTTTGCCTAAGGGAAAGCTCCAGTTTTCGAGCTGGA
>CAZPYG010000133.1:0-14391 GCA_964590465.1 uncultured bacterium
CTCACCCACTCACCTACCCACCTACCCCTCCACCCCTCACCCCTCCACCCCCTTCCCCGTCAGTCGATTCAAATACCGCTCAATCAACAAAATCGCCACGACATCATCAATCGGCCTGGGAATCGCCCGCAGCTTCTGGGGCATAATCCGATTAAGCCCCTTCGGCGGATACATCTGCCAGTAGCGATCGCGGGCCTCTAAACTCGTGTATCGCTCATCCACCAGCATTACCCGGGGCGGGTCCGGCAGGTTGGCAAAGGCTGCCTTCCAGGTTTGGGATCCGGTCTGGTTGCCCATGACAATGATGGAAATGGGGAACTGCGATCGCAGTTCCCCAAGGGTCTCCAAAACCTCATCGGCAGCGACAACGGCCTGGTGGCGTAAAACTCGATCCAGCCCCATGACTGCAATTCCGCATTTTTGGCGACCGGGATCGAATCCCAGAATTACGGGTTGAGAAAGCGAAGAGGTGGCAGAATCAATCACGGGGAATTGCTGGCATAGCTGAAAATTAGACCGTGGGTCTGTACTGCCATTATTGCTTGAATCCCCATATTCGCCCTAATCACGGGGGACCAATTTGTAAACGGGATGCCCTTCACCGTTGCATTCTTAGGGATTTGGACTAAACTTAAGCGGCAAGAACGTTGCTGTACTCAACATTTAGCGTTCGGTTTTGCAGATACATCAACATATAGGGCATAAGTGCTATCAAAAAAAGTTATTCCCCACGGTCTGCTGTATATTTGCCCATGAGTTTTCGGTTAGGTGCTAAGTTTATAGTACACTTGTCTTATGCCTGAGGCATTGCTAACCAGTGCATATTAAAAGCGTCGAGTTGTCCCACTTTAAGTCTTTCGGTGGTACAGCCCAGGTTCCATTGTTGCCTGGGTTTACTGTCATTTCTGGGCCGAATGGGTCGGGCAAGTCAAACATTTTAGATGCGCTTTTATTTGGTCTGGGGTTAGCCAGCTCCAAGGGGATGCGAGCAGACCGACTGCCTGACTTGGTGAACCAGAGCCAGATGAGTCGGCGCTCTACTTCTGAAGCCAGCGTTACGGTCACCTTTGATATCAGCGATGTCCCCCCTGAACTCATGGCCTCCGAACCAGAGGATGAAGCACCAGGAGCAACGTCCCCGGGCAGTGAGCATGGCTCTCAGTCCGCGAATGGCCACAGCAATGGCAGCGGGCATCAATCCAACGGTCATCAGTCCAGCAACCCTGGGGCCAGCGGCGAGGGCGAGGGTAATGGTGACAACATTGTGCCGTTACCGATTCCAGGGCGAGAGTTGAGCGTTACCCGTCGTCTGCGGGTCACCAACCAGGGCACCTACACCTCGAATTACTACATCAACGGCGAATCCTGCACCCTGAGTCAGCTTCATGAACAGCTGCAGCGCGTCCACATTTACCCCGAAGGCTACAACGTCGTCCTCCAGGGGGATGTCACCGGCATCATTTCCATGAACGCCAAAGAACGGCGGGAAATCATCGACGAACTGGCCGGGGTCGCTGCTTTCGACCGCAAAATCGACCAGGCTAAGGGTAAGCTCGATGCGGTGCGGGACCATGAAGAACGCTTCCATATCGTTGAGCGCGAGCTCCGGACCCAACTCGAAAAACTGTTCCAGGAGCGGCAAAAAGCTGAAAAGTACCAGAAGCTCAAGGCAACCTACCAGGATAAAAGCCAGTGGGAAGCGGTGCTGGTCTGGCAGGGGCAGCAGCGGCAGATCGCGAATTTGCAGCAGACCATCGAGCGGGGGCAGGCTGAAACCGTACAGCTGAACCAGACCATTGCCGAGGCCGAAGCGGTTCTGAAAACCCTGGATGGGGAGTTAACCACCCTCAATGCCCGGATCAAAGCCATGGGAGAAGACGAGCACCTGGCCCTGCAGTCCCAGGTGGCCACCCAGGAGGCGGAGCTACGCCAACTCCAGCGCCTGCAGCAGGAAGCCCGGGATGGCGCTAACCAGGCGGCGGCCCAAAAGCGTGATACCGAAATTGCCCTACAAGGGCAGCAGCAGACCCTGGCCAGACTACAGCGCACCGTCGAGCAGCGCACCAGCGGCGAACTGGTACAGCTAACCCAGGCCAGGGAGCAGGTCCAAACATCCCTCGAAGAACGCCGGCAGGCCACCCGGGAAATTGCCTCTGCGTCCCAGGCCTGGGTAGAGCAGCAAACCCAGCTGCGCCGGGACATCGAAGCCCTGCTGGCAGAAGCAGAACCCCAGCGCAGCGAGCAGATTCGCCTCCAAGAGCGGCTGCATCAGCTGGAGCAGCAGCTTCAGACTCAGCGCCAGGGCTTAGCCGAACTGGATGCCGAGTCTCCCTCAGCCCATGAGGACTCCCAGGATTTGACCCAACAGCTGACCCAGGCAGAAGCCGACATCCAGGCCCTGGCGGCACAAATTGCCGAAACAGAAGCGTCGCTCAATGTCCACCGGGAGACCCAGACCCGCCTGATCAAGGAACAGCGGGACAAACAACGGCAGCTTGACAAGCTCGAAGCCCAGGCCCAGGCCATGCAAGAAAGTCAGGGGACCCGTGCCACCCAAATGCTGCTGGACAGCGGCATGAGAGGCATTGAAGGGCTGGTCGCTCAGCTCGGGCGGGTGGATCCCCGCTACCAGCTGGCCCTGGAAATTTCGGCTGGGGGTCGTCTGGGCTATCTGGTGGTGGAGAACGATCGGGTGGCCGCCCAGGGGATTGACTTTCTGAAGCGCAATCGCGGCGGTCGGGCAACATTCCTGCCCCTGAACAAAATCCGGGCGCCTAAGTTCAATCCCATTCAGACCTGGCAGCGACCGGAAGGGTTCCTTGACTATGCCGTCAACTTAATTGATTGTGACCCCCGCTATCGCGACATTTTCGCCTATACCTTTGGCAGCACCGTAGTATTCGAATCCCTGGAACTCGCAAGACAGAACCTGGGCCAGTTCCGCATCGTTACCCTGGATGGGGAACTGCTGGAAACCAGCGGGGCCATGACTGGGGGGAACATCTCTAAACGCCAGGGTAGTCTCCACTTTGGCACGGTTGAACCGGCTGAATCTGAGGAGGCCGAAGCCCTGCGACTGCGGCTGGAGGAGATTGAGGCGATGCTGGCCCGCTGCGACCGCAACCTCCAGGAAACCTCTGCCGACCTGCAAAACCTTTCCCAAACCCTGATTACTCTCCGCCAGCAGTACCGCGAACTGCAGCTCCAGGGCGAGCAGCGGCAGTCCCAGCAGCAAAAGCTAACCCAGCAGCGCATTCAGGCCGAAACCCAGCTTCTGCAGTCCCAGCAGGAGCTAACCACCACCCAGACCCGGCTGGCAGAGCTGGCTGAGACTCTCCCCACCTTTGATGAACAAATCGCCGAAAAGCGCCAGGCCCTGGCCCAGCTGGAACAGTCCCAAACCCACAGCGAATGGCAGACCGCCCAGGCTGCCGTTCAGGAGTTAGAAGACCAGCTCAACCAGCGTCTAACGGCCCTGCAGACGGCGGAGCGGGAGCTTCAGGAGCAGCGCAACCAGCTCCAACAGCTAGAAACGACCATTAGCCAAAACCACCAGCGGCTGACCCAACTGGCCCAGCAGCAGACCGAACGGCAGCAGCAAATCGAGCAGAACCGCCAGCAGCAGGCGGCCATGAATGAAGAAATTCAGCAGCTGAAGCAGGCCATGGCGGTGCTGGATCAGACTCTAGCGGCTGAGAAGAGCAAGCGCGACCAGCTGGAAGGACGCCTGCGCCAGCAGCAAACCCACAAACAGCAGCAGGAATGGCAGCGGCAAAAATTACTCGAAACCCAGCAGGAACGTCGCCAGCAGCTAGTGGAAGCCCAGACCCAGCTGGAGCAGATGGCGGCAGAACTGCCCGATCCCCTGCCGGAGATCCCCGAGGAGACGGATCTGGAAACCCTGCGGAAGGAGTTGCGATCGCTCCAGCGCCGCATGGAGGCCCTGGAACCCGTCAACATGCTGGCCTTAGAAGAATACAACCGCACCGAGGAACGCCTTGATGACCTGAGCCAGAAGCTCACCACCCTGGAAGAGGAACGCACCGAATTACTGCTCAGGATTGAAACCTTCACCACCCTGCGCCGTAAAGCCTTCCAGGAGGCTTACGATGCCGTGAACATTAACTTCCAGGCCATCTTTGCGGAACTGTCCGATGGGGACGGCCATTTGCAGTTGGAAGATGCCGAAGATCCCTTCAACGGCGGGCTGAACCTGGTCGCTCACCCCAAAGGCAAGCCTGTGCGACGGCTGGCTTCCATGTCCGGGGGAGAGAAATCCCTTACCGCCCTGAGCTTTATCTTTGCCCTGCAGCGATACCGTCCCTCCCCCTTCTACGCCTTCGACGAGGTAGATATGTTCCTGGATGGGGCCAACGTGGAACGGTTGTCCCGCATGATTAAACGTCAAGCGGAACAGGCCCAGTTTATCGTCGTCAGCCTGCGTCGTCCTATGATTGAAGCGGCCCAGCGCACCATCGGCGTCACCCAGGCCCGGGGCGCTTATACCCAGGTGTTGGGTATCGACCTGGAAACCCAAACCGTAACCCCGGCAAAGGCCCAAAACGCTGTCCGTTAGACTGCAGGCCAGATTTCACTGCATAGGCTCTGACCATCGTCAACATCTGGATTCAAAACCCCGGGCATGACTGGGCTCCACTGTTGGCATGGCAGTAGCATTGAGTGCTTCTACTTCTTTTTGTGGGATAGGCATCCTGCCTGTCCCCGCTAAGCAGGCGAGACGCCTGCCCTACAAGGCCTGTGGGAAACTTTTTTGGTTAGACCTTACACAAAAATCTAATCACTCTCCTTTGGTTCCCCGGCAACTTGCAGATCCGTCCAAGTAAGCAAACGCTACAGAATCAGCAACCGATTCCCTTTCCCCTCATCTCCCCTGCTCCCCAAACCACCCCACGAGCCCAGCCAGTCCCCCTCCGGTTCGGTCATCCTTCCTGTAAAATTGTGCGATTCTGGTTAAGATGAGTCATTAAACAAGTGTTATATTGTCTCGGCTAACGAGATTGACCAGACATGACCTTAGACAAATATCGTCTCCGTTCAGACTTCTTGGGCACGCAAGTCATCACCCGCAGCTCTGGCCAGCGGCTAGGGGTTGTGAGTCAGGTTTGGGTAGATGTTGACCAGCGAGAAGTTGTAGCCATTGGGCTGCGGGAGAACATCATGTCTGGGCTGGTGTCGAGCACCCAGCAAATTATGCCCCTGGCCAATATCCGACAAATCGGGGATGTCATTTTAGTCGATGATGACACCGCGATTGATGACGAGGTCAACGTTGCCCCCTTCAGTACTCTGGTCAATTGTGAAGTGATCACAGAAACTGGCGAACCCCTGGGTCGGGTGCGAGGCTTTAAGTTCGATGTTACCAATGGTCGGTTAGAAACCATTGTTATCGCCTCCTTCGGGTTGCCTCAAATCCCGGATCAGGTAATCAGCACCTACGAGCTTTCTGTGGAAGAAATTGTCAGTAGCGGTCCTGACCGACTGATTGTGTTTGAAGGGGCTGAAGAAAAAATGGTGCAGATCAGCGTTGGCCTGCTGGAGCGTCTTGGTATCGGCAGCGCCCCCTGGGAACGCAACGACGACAGCGAGTACATCATGCCCATTTCGACGGCAAACCAGCTGCCCTCCGGGGTGAGGGCTCCCGCAGAGTTTTCTCAGTCTCGGGCCCCCGCTGCCGAAGAACGCTGGAGTGAAGACGACTGGGCGGAACCTGAACTGGTAGAAGAACCCATGCGGGTAGAGCAGCCGGCCCAGCGTTACCAGGCCATGGAAATGGAAGAGGCCAACTGGCAGGAACCTGCCCAGGAAGTGCCTGTGGCAGATGCCGATTTCCGGGAAGTGACTGATGATGTTTGGTCAGAAGATGAACCCGAACCTGAGCCCTATGACGCGCCTCCGGTAAACCTTCCCCAAAAGAAAAAAGTCACCGAGTACGAAGAAGAGCTGGATTATTGATCGCCCCTGGTCTGATCCCACCATGCCTCGTCCTATAACGTGGGATGATCCATCATGGGGTAATGGTTGAATATCCAGAGATTTTTCTTCTCTCATCCCTTTAGAAGACCATTGAGAAATGCTACAAATGAGTTCATTTCCGGGTTATGGTTTCTATGGTTAGAACGCAGTTTTAACCATAGCCTGGATAGAGTTCATTGAACCTACAGGCTGAGTGGTTTAGTCGGCTCGCAGGAGGGTTAGTTTGTGCTGGCAGATCGACCGAAATCATTAGACATTCTGAGTGTGATGGGTTTGCCTGTGCACTGGCGGCACGACTACAGCAGTTGGCTGCTAGATCGGTGTCGGCGCAGCGAAGGTACCCATGTGGTTACTCTGAACGCTGAAATGGCCATGCAAGCAGAGCATGACCCCATGCTCCGGGACATTATTCTCAATGCCGATCTGGTCATCCCCGATGGGGCCGGGGTAGTGCTCTATTTTCGCCTCAAGGGCTATCGCATTGAGCGCACCCCTGGCATTGAACTGGCGGCTAATTTGCTGAAGCGACTGTCTACTCAAGAAACGGTTTTCTTTTTTGGTGGTGCCCCTGGCGTAGCGCAACAGGCGGCTAGTTGCTGGCGGCGCCAACTGGCAGGGCTAAATATTGTAGATGCCCAGCATGGTTATCTTTCCCCCGAGGAAGAACCGGCCTTTCTAAACCATTTGAAAACCCTGCAGCCCAAAATTATTTTGGTAGGCATGGGAGTCCCCCGCCAGGAAGTCTGGATTCGTGACCATCGGCACCTGTGTCCCAACAGCCTCTGGATTGGGGTTGGGGGCAGTTTCGATATTTGGGCTGGGGTAAAAACCCGTGCCCCTGAGTGGATGTGTAATAACCATCTGGAATGGTTGTACCGCCTTTACCAAGAACCCTGGCGATGGCGTCGGATGTTGGCTCTACCAAAGTTTGCCTGGCGTGCGCTGACCTACTCTGCGTAGTGGCAATGCAAATGTTTTGATGGCATTGATGCTGGTAGACGGCCATCCCCGTCTACCGCTTCACCATGGTAGGCATCCTGTTTTTTGGGTGGGGGGAGAGGTGCTGTCCCACCACCCCAGGGGATCGGGTGAGACCGCTGATTTTACCGGGCTCGCTTCAGGTAATACTCCATCAGTGTGTTGTGGGTGCCTCGTTCCTCTTCGCCTTTTGCGGGTCGTCGTTGGGTAAACACCCCTTCAGAGTCCATATCCCAGGCCTGGCGATTATCGGCCAGCATAATGTCGAGAATATCCTGCAGTTCTTCTACTAGCTTGGGTGCTTCGATGGGAGTGATGGCCTCCACCCGCCGATCCAGGTTGCGGGTCATCCAGTCGGCGCTGCCCATGAAGTATTCAGGCTTGCCGTCGTTATGGAAGTAGAAGATGCGGGAGTGCTCTAGAAACCGGCCAATTACGCTGATAACCCGAATATTTTCGCTTAAGCTCGGGATTCCTGGCCGCAGGCAGCAAATGCCACGAATAATCAGGTTAATTTCCACCCCAGCCCGGGATGCCTCATAGAGGCGCTTAATCATCTTGCCATCCACGAGGGAGTTCATCTTGGCGATGATTTTTCCCGGTTTACCCCCCTGGACCTGTTCAACTTCCCGCTGGATCAAACCTTCCATCCGCTCCCGCAGGGTCAGAGGCGCGACTAATAGTTTGCGGTAGGCTTTCTGGCGCGAGTAGCCGGTCAGGAAGTTGAACAGGTCAGTCAAATCAGCCCCCAGATCGTGCTGACAACTCAACAGTCCCAAATCGGTATAAAGCTTCGAAGTTTTAGGGTTGTAGTTGCCCGTGCCAATGTGGACATATCGGCGGATTTCGTCCCCTTCCTGCCGGACCACCAGGGTGGTTTTGGTGTGGGTTTTAAGGCCAACGATGCCGTAGACGACGTGAACCCCAGCATCCTCAAGTCGTTTGGCCCATTCAATATTGTTAGCTTCATCAAATCGGGCCTTGAGTTCTACCAAAGCCACCACCTGCTTACGGTTCTCAGCAGCTCGAATCAGGGCCTTTACGATAGGCGAATCCCCGGAGGTGCGGTAAAGCGTCATTTTAATCGTCAGCACCTGGGGGTCGTCTGCCGCCTGGGTGATGAACTCCTGCACCGAGGCCGTGAAGGACTCGTAGGGATGGTGCACCAGAATGTCGCTTTTGCGGACGGTTTCAAAAATGTTGGGAGCGTGTTCCGAATAGGTGTTCTTATCCTCGTCATCCACATCCAGCACCGGACGCAGGCGAAAGGGGGTGAGCCAGGTCCAGGGTTCTTCTTTCAAGTCAGGCAGAGGCAGGGAGCCAAAAAAGAACAGATCCTTCAAGTTCAGCAGCCCATCGATAACGTATACCCGGTCCTCATTCATCCTCAGTTCCCGCATCAGACCTTCCATCAGGTCCTGGGGCATGGAACTTTCCACCTCTAGTCGGCAGACAAACCCTTCCAGGCGACGCTTATTGATTTCTTGCTCAATGGCAATCAGCAGATCATCGGCTTCATCTTCCAACACGGGAAAATCAGCATCACGGGTAATGCGGAAAGCATGATGCCCGGCAATGGTCATGCCCGGGAACAAATCGTCCAAATGTTCAGCGATCACCTGCTCCAGGGGAACGCCCAGCCAAAGGCAGCTTGCTCCTTGATAGGTGCGCAACTGTTCCGGCATTTCAAGGAATCGGGGCAAACTGCCGGGTACCTTGACGCGGGCAAACCGCTCATTGCCGTTTTCCGGATTGATCACCCGCACCGCCAGGTTCAAACTCAGGTTTGACATGCGCGGAAATGGGTGTGATGGATCCACGCTTAGGGGCGTTAAAACCGGAAAAATTCGATTCTCAAAGTAATTTTTGAGATAGCACTTTTGCTCTTTGGTCAAATCAGGATATTCGAGCAGGTAGACGCCATGATTGCGTAACTGGGGCCGCAAATCCTGCTCGAAGGTTTTGTGTTGCAGAGCAATCTTCTCCACTAAGTGCTCCCGCAGGGCTTTGAGTTGCTTGGTAGGCGACAGCCCATCGGGGGTATGGGGATGAATGCCGGCATCTTCCTGCTCCATCACCCCGGAGACCCGCACCATAAAGAACTCATCCAGGTTGGAGCTGTAGATGGCCAGAAACTTTAGCCGCTCTAACAGGGGCGTGCGGGGGTCCAGCGCCTCGTGCAGCACGCGCTCGTTGAACCCCAACCAACTCAAATCTCGATTGATGTAGTAACGCGGATCGTCGAGATTCATGCCCTGTTCAGCAACATTGGCTTTGGTCATCGCCCGTCCCAAGATTACAACCGAAATATACTACTGTTCTAACCTGATGATTGGGTTAAGAGAGTTCCAGCAAGGAATTTCGTGGGTATGAACACTCTAGTGATAATCTGTTAAATGGCGCTTTAGAAAGTAACAGTGTATTAAAAAGCGACCTTTTAGCTGATCATACGAAGTAGGCGCAAGCATGGTCACCACTGCAGAGAAAACAAACGTTGGCTACATTACGCAGATTATTGGTCCGGTTGTAGACGTTAAGTTTCCAGCCGGTCAAATGCCCAAAATCTATAACGCGATTAAGATTCAGGGCACCAATCCCTCCGGAACCGAAATGTCGGTTACCTGTGAGGTCCAGCAGCTTCTGGGAGATTCCCAGGTGCGCGCTGTTTCCATGAGCTCTACCGATGGCCTGGTACGGGGCATGGAGGTGGCGGATACAGGCTCTCCGATTAGTGTACCCGTAGGGACTCCTACCCTGGGTCGGATCTTCAATGTTCTGGGTGAGCCTGTAGACGAAAAAGGCCCCGTAGACATGAACACCACCTCCCCCATCCACCGGGCGGCTCCCAAGCTTACCGAACTGGAAACTAAGCCGACGGTTTTCGAAACTGGCATTAAGGTGATTGACCTGCTTGCTCCCTACCGTCGAGGCGGTAAGGTGGGCCTGTTCGGCGGTGCCGGTGTGGGTAAAACCGTGCTGATTCAGGAGCTGATCAACAACATTGCTAAGGAGCACGGCGGTGTGTCTGTGTTCGGCGGTGTGGGCGAGCGGACCCGCGAAGGCAACGACCTCTACAACGAATTTATTGAGTCCGGCGTCATCAACGCCGACGACCTGAGCCAGTCCAAAGTGGCTCTGGTCTACGGTCAGATGAACGAGCCCCCCGGTGCCCGCATGCGCGTCGGTCTGTCGGCTCTGACCATGGCCGAGTACTTCCGCGATGTCAACAAGCAGGACGTACTGCTGTTCATCGACAACATCTTCCGGTTTGTGCAGGCCGGTTCTGAAGTATCCGCTCTGCTGGGCCGGATGCCCTCTGCTGTGGGTTACCAGCCCACCCTGGGGACCGACATGGGTGACCTGCAGGAGCGCATTACCTCCACCCTGGAAGGATCCATTACCTCCATTCAGGCGGTTTACGTCCCTGCGGACGACCTGACTGACCCCGCTCCCGCGACTACCTTTGCCCACCTGGACGCCACCACGGTACTGTCCCGGGCCCTGGCTTCTAAGGGCATTTATCCTGCGGTTGACCCGTTAGATTCTTCTTCCACCATGCTTCAACCCGCTGTTGTGGGTGAAGAACACTACCGTACCGCTCGGGCTGTGCAGTCCACCCTGCAGCGGTACAAGGAATTGCAGGACATCATTGCCATTCTGGGTCTGGATGAATTGTCTGAAGATGACCGTCGTATCGTAGACCGGGCTCGTAAGATCGAACGTTTCCTGTCTCAGCCTTTCTTTGTGGCCGAGGTGTTCACCGGTCTGCAGGGTAAGTACGTCTCCCTGGAAGACAATATCAAAGCTTTCAACATGATTCTGTCGGGCGAACTCGACGAAATCCCTGAGCAATGCTTCTACCTGAAGGGTGGCATTGACGAAGTTCTTGAAGCCGCTGAAAAGCTCAAGGCTGAAGGCTAATTGTTTCGGTAGGTCAGGCGGTCTCCATGTAGATGTGGGAGCCTGGCCTTTTTGATTCAGGTTTCACTTACTGCATTTTTTCCCATGGCATTAACAGTCCGTGTAATTGCCCCAGATAAAACCGTCTGGGACTCTGAAGCCGAAGAGGTGATTCTACCCAGCACCACCGGGCAACTGGGTATTTTGGGTGGCCACGCTCCCCTGCTGACGGCGCTGGATGTGGGCGTCATGCGGGTCAGAGCCGAAAAAGAATGGACTCCCATCGCCCTGATGGGTGGCTTCGCTGAAGTGGAAAGCAACGAAGTTACCATTCTGGTAAACGGTGCTGAGCGCGGCGACGCCATCGACGCAGCAACCGCTAAGGCGGCCTACGAAGAAGCTCAGACCAAGCTCAACCAGGTCAAGGCCGACGATCGTCAGGGGATGATTCAGGCCCAGCAAACCCTGAGAAGGGCGAGGGCCAGACTACAGGCGGCAGGTGGGTTGAAGTAACCTCAGCTCGGAATAAGGTAAGACCGCTAAGAGTCCACTTTGGGGATCCCCTCCTCGGAGGGGCAGGGGTGGGTTAACCATGGCAAAGAGCACTTTGTCGATGGTAGCTGGATTCCTTACCGTTGCAGATTTGACCCACCCCGCCCTGCGGGCACCCCTCCAAGGAGCTATCCATTAGGCAGATCTTCCCTCACCCCCTCAATCCCCCTCTCCCAATTTGGGAGAGGGGGAGGCCGGATGGGGCTTTCCGGCCCCCCTGCTCCCGTTCTGGGAGTAGGGGCGGGGGGGAAGAGGGAAAATTAGGCAGTGCAGGAGTTTTGGCGACTTTTGCGTAACGAATAGCTCCAAGGAGGGGATCGCGGCTTAGGATGCTTTATTGGTCTTCTCTTGAGCCAAGGGATTCAATGCTGGGCATGAGGGCCGGAGCGCATCGCTTACTGTATCAAGTTTCTTCCTGGTCGCGAACGGTGCGTTCCGGCCATGCAGCATATATTTTGCTTTAGCAAGATGGATCTGAGGGCGAGAACAACCCCACGAATAATCGAGTTCCTAAAGCGCTGTAGCGTGGGTCAAACGAAGTGCGACCCACGAGAGTTGCTTACAAGCCCGTGGGTTTTCTCCTCACCGAGACGCTTGCGTATAGCCCTTCAGGCATGGCTAGCGCTAGGGCGCAGCCTGTCCGTAGGGCAAACGTAAACTCGACGCCACGCTACAAGCTCTAATCAGGCTGAATAAAAACTAAAAAGCCCATCCAACTGGATGGGCTTTTTAAGGCTTGAAAGCTGGTCTGGTCCATGATGTATGTCCCAGGATTTGGATTGCTTGGGTCACGAACTACCGGTGAAGGTGATTTCGGGAAAGCGATGCTGAGCCTCGGAGAGGGGACGTCCTTTTCCTTCTTCCTGCCAGTAGTTGATGATTTCGGTAGCCTTGTTGAGCAGTTCCACCCGCTCTTCTTCTTCAATCCAGGGCTTACCTTCAAGCTCGTTTTTCATTTCTTCCCAGGCATCATTGCGAGGCCAGAAGTAGTAGGAGGTCAGGGGGCTGGTGCCCTTCCCGACAACCTGGTCAACCGCCAGCGCCACGTCATTTTCGAGCCAGAGAACCTTCAGGACAAATCTCGACAAGTAAACCTCCACCGCCACTTTGAAAATACTACAGTCTATAACTGTATCATTTTTATGGCCCTGGATCAGCCCTTTGGAGGTGTGGAATGTCTCGAATCTCGAACCCGGTTGCGATCGCAGTCTTCGACATTGATGGCGTACTGCGGGATGTCAGCGGTTCGTACCAGCGGGCACTGGCGGATACCGTAGAAAAATTTACCGATGGCCAGTACCGCCCCACCGATGACGCAATCGACACCCTCAAGGGGGAAGGGCTGTGGAACAACGACTGGGAGGCTTCCCAGGAGCTGGTCTACCGCTACTTTGAGCAGCAGGGAAAATCCAGGGACAGTCTGGTACTGAGCTACGAGGCGATGGTGGACTTCTTTCAGAGTCGTTATCGTGGCGAAAACCAGGCTGATCCGGACCAATGGACAGGCTATATCTCCCAGGAACCCTTGCTGACTGACTTGGCCTATTTCGAGTCTTTATCCAGCGGCGGGGTCGCCTGGGGATTTTTCAGCGGTGCCACCCGTGGCTCTGCCACCTACATCCTGGAGCGACGCATGGGCGTAACGCCCCCGGCTCTGATTGCCATGGAAGACGCCCCCGGTAAACCCGACCCATCGGGGCTATTCACCGTGGTTGAAAAACTCACCCAACAGCACCAGCTGCCGGAGTTTTTGCCAGTGCTCTATTCCGGGGATACGGTAGCCGACATTCAAACGGTGGTTAAGGCGAAAGAGCATCAGCCTCAGCGTCCCTGGTTGGGGGTGGGTGTCCTGCCTCCCCACGTTGCCAGTCGAGATCAGGACTATCGCCAAACCTATAGCAATACCCTCATGGCCGCTGGTGCTGATGTGGTGATTGAGCGGGTGCGGGACTTGACCCCAGGCTATATCGAGTCCCTGTTGTCTGCATAACCCCAGATGCAGGCTGTAATCTTTGCTGCATGAGGGTTAGCCAGCCCTGTCAAGGTGACCAAAAGGAAAAAATCTGACCCCATCAAACTAGCCGAAAGCTTGATTATGCCTAGGGTGTGTCCCGGCTTCAGGTTCACTATGGGATGGAGCAAAGTCTCCTGCTTAGGCCGGAACGCACCGTTTGCGTCAGGCGAGAAGCCCGGTACCGTAAGCGGTGCATTACGGCCCAAAAGCAAAGTCTGTGAAGCTTTGCGCAGATTTATAGGCCGAGAATGCACCCTACGCCTATTTGAGCGCAATCTTGAAGCTCAGCCCCGGGTGATTCGCATTGGACACCGTGCCGTTTACCACTTCGGTGCCCGCCGCTTGTCGCAGTAACCATTAAAGGTAAGCCCCGCCTGGGGGATGTAGTTTAAGACAAATGCCTGCACAGTTCCAATCTATCGGCGGTTCTGAAGGCTAAACCAGCGTACATTCCACCAAGTCGTTTGGTTGGCTCTAGGCTAGGAGATAAAGTTTGAATGAACTTAGCGGCAAAATCAGGTCTACGAGGTGGTAATGTTCTCTCAAAAAGCCCGCAAGCGCTTTGGCCAGCATTGGTTACGCAGTGAAAAAATACTCCACAAAATTCTGGCAGCAGCGGAGGTCACCCGTCAGGATTGCGTGCTGGAAATTGGCCCTGGTACCGGAGCGCTGACCCGCTGGCTGTTGCCCCTGGCTAAAGCGGTAGTGGCGGTTGAAATCGACTGGGACCTGTGCCGTAAACTGGCGAATCAGTTCGCTAAGGAAGAGAACTTTAAGCTGCTGCAGGGGGACATCCTGGAATTGGACCTTGCTGCGGCCCTGGAGCAAGATAAAGATTTCGACTTTGGCTTGCCGAACAAGGTGGTGGCGAACATTCCCTACTACATCACGGGGCCAATATTAGAGAAGCTGCTGGGCACCATGGCTGCTCCCAACCCCAACCCCTACGACTC
>CAZPYG010000134.1:0-14369 GCA_964590465.1 uncultured bacterium
TTGGTTGACTGAGCCCATGAATTGAAAAAGCGCTCTCTTCGGAGGGCGCTTTTTTAGTAGGTTCCATAAAGTAGGCTACTTTTTGGCGGTCCCGATCTAGACATGGGAAACTCTGCTTGAGTTCATATGTAGGTAGAGTTGACCCACCCCGCCCTTCGACATCTTGCCAAAGAGGGATTTAGCTACGAGCCGTTTTAGGACAGCTTCCGCCTCACTGTTGCGAGAGTTCCTCTATCCTTTCGTTGTTCAGGATTGGTCACTACCATATAGATCCACCCCCAATCCGGCTTGAACTCTGACATTGGGGATTTATCGCCTCGCGATATGGTTATCCCTATATCCAATCACCATGATTGCCCTGACAGATATTCCGAAGCTCCTGGGGGAAGTTGGCATTCCCGCCGATGCCCCAGCTACCTTTCAAATTCGTTTACATACAGTCCTTATTACTTTTGCCACCCTCACCGCCGTGGGGGCAGGGATTGCCTCGGTGCGGCAACTGCTGAAGGTGCTGTCGGGGGCCATCGAAAGTGCCAGGGGCACCCTCTTCCCCGAAAAGGCCAAGACCATTTATACCAAAGTGGTGAAGCCCTACCAGAGCTGGATCGGCATTACCCTGCTGATGGTACTGGGGGATCTGCCCCTGCTGATTCTGCAGCGGCGCGCCGTCTGGCTAAATGGGTTGGAGCTGGTAGTGGGGGTGGCCATCGCCATTAACATCTGCCTGCTGGGGTTCGGCATTTTTGACCGATACTTTGGGGTCTACATGCTGGATGTGGCCATTCGCAGCAAAAATAAGGTCAATAGCGAAATTCTGCTGCTGTACAAGTACCTGACCTACGGGGCCATCATTCTGACGGTGTTCGTGGTGTTTGCCCAGGCTCACCAGGTCAACCCCGTCGGCTTAGTGGCCAGTTTGGGCATCGGGGGGGTGGCCTTTGCCCTGGCGGCTCAAAAAATTCTGGAGCAGGTGCTGTGGAGCATCATGATCTATCTGGATCGCCCCTTTACCCCGGATGACTACATCCACCTGGACGACGGCACCTTTGGCCGGGTGGAGTCCATCGGCTGGCGCTCCACCAAAATTCGCCTATCCGGCAAAAGCACCCTGGTGGTAATTCCCAACAGCATGCTGGCCCAGATGGCCATCGAAAACCTGTCCGGGGCCCAGAAGGTAATTTCCCTGATCAACGTGGTCTTCAAACGGGCCATTCCCAGTGAAGAAAGGGCGCTGATTCGGCAGATCATCCTCAGCAGCACCAAGGATATCTACGGCCTGGACCATCGCCTCACGGAAGTGGTGTTCCATGACATTTCCAGCGATAGCCCCGCCGCCAACGGCGGGGGAACAGTGCAGGCCCAAATCACCTTCTTCATTCTGGGTTCGGGGGAGGTATCGATGCCCATGAACATTTAGGAGATTTCCGAGAAAAAAGTAACAGCCGGAGGGGCGAAGCATCTGGACGAAATCTGTTTGGGCAGTTCCGTCAATTTCCTTCCAGAGGCTTCGCCCTTACAGCAAACTACCTTAGAGGGTTGTTAGCCGCTGCCTCCCAGTGGCCTTGTTTCCCCTGGAGCCATGGAACTACCTGCCTTGTTCGACACCTTTCAATGGAGCACCCTGCAGCTGAGGGAAGAAACCCAGCGAGCGCTGATGTTCTTCGCGGCCCGGTTGCTGCTGATGATCGCCCTGGTGATGGCGTCAATTCTGCTGGGCCGAATTGTTCCCTGGCTACTGCGGGTGGTGATAATCCGGGTGCTGCCAACCAAACAGGGGCAAATCTACGAATCGGTGATGGGGTCCCTGGGCCGATCTCTATCCATTGCCACCAGCCTGATGCTGATTTCCGTCAGCCTCAACACCCTGCGCAGCTACGAGGCTTTATACAATCTGCTGTCGTTTCTGGTGGATTTTGCCGTCACCCTGAGTCTGGCCTGGCTGTTGTCGCGCATCGCCAAGCAGGTGATTCGCCTCTACGGGGTAAACCTGGTTAAGCGGGTCAGTGATGAAGTCAACGACCTCGTCCTGGTGTTTGAAACCATCCTGGATGTGCTGATTGGCTTTTTTGCCATCACCATTTTTGCCCAGACCCGCAACTTTAACTTTCTGGCCCTGCTCACGGGCCTGGGCATTGTGGCGACGGGCGTGGCCTTTGCCGCCCAGGAGGCCCTGGGGCAAATCATCGGCACCATCGTGCTCTATCTAGATCGGCCCTACATGTCGGGGGAATATGTGCGGGTCAACTTTAACCCGAAGGATGAGGATGTCTATGGCCGGGTGGAGTCCATTGGCATCCGCTCCACCAAAATTCGCGTGGCGGTGAAAAACACCCTGGTGATTGTGCCCAACTCCGTCATGGTGGCGAAGGATATTGAAAACATCTCCCGGGGCAACAAGGTAATGGCGCTGCTGTATTTGGATTTTCCTGGGCCCTTGCTGGAGGCCCAGGTGGCCCTGGTGAAGGATGTGGTTGAAGCCACCATTAGCGGCATTTACGGGGTAGAACCCCTGAGCACGAAGGTGGCCATCTACAACCCCGAGGGGGAACCGGGGACCCGAGCCCGGGTGAGCTTTTTCCTTTTAAGCTCCAGCCAGAATTCCCTGGAACTACGCAAGCGGCTGGTGGCCATTGCCAATCAGGAAGTCACCCGCAGGCTGGCGGAGCACAATTTGCAGTTCGCCATGCAGGACCCCATGGTTTATGTGGATTCGCCGGTTACGCGGTGAAGGGTTGGCAAATTGTATGGATCTGAACAGGGTGCTACGGAGGAATCCCCCCGACTGCCCCCTCAGGCCGTTTTGCCCGGTCATTTTGCAGTGGCGAAATTCCCCGGCACCCCTGGCCACAGCCCCAACTCCTCCCCCTGGGAAGCCGTGAACCAGGCCGCCGCAAAGGCTGGTTTGTAGCGAATTTCATAACGCTCAACCAATGCTGTAAACTGGCTTCCGACTGGTGAAGTCTTTTTGCAGCCACCGATGGAATCAAACTTTCTCACTACCGTTTTTCTACCCCTGGCCCTCTTCTTCATCATGCTGGGTATGGGGCTGGGGCTGACCCTGGATGACTTTAAGCGCATTTTAGTGGAACCCAAGGCCGTCATTTTGGGCCTGGTGGGTCAACTGATTCTGTTGCCGGTGGTGGGGTTCATCCTGGCGGGACTTTTCCCCCTGACGCCAGAACTGGCGGTTGGTCTGGTGATTATCGCCGCCTGTCCGGGAGGTCCCACATCCAACTTGATGACTTACCTGGCTCGGGGCAATGTGGCCCTTTCCATTACCCTCACAGCCATCAGCAGTGTGATTACGGTTTTTACCATTCCCCTGGTGCTTAACCTGGCCATGCAGACCTTTTTAGGGGAAGGGATGGCCCTGCAGGTTCCCTTCTTAACGACGGTTTTGCAGATTGCGGTGATTACGCTCATTCCCGTGGCCATTGGCATGGTAATCCACGCTCAAGCTCCGGGATTTGCCCGACCGGTGGAAAAGTGGGTGAAGTGGCTATCCCTGTTCTTCCTGGCGCTGATTGTCGTGGGTTTGTTAGTGAAAGAACGGACGAACGTAGGCAGCTTTTTCGTGCAGGTGGGATGGGACACCTTTGCGTTAATGACCATCACCATGGCCCTGGGATTTGGCATCGCTACCCTTGCCAAACTTTCTCAACGGGATGCCACCGCTATCACCATTGAAGTGGGCATTCAGAACGGTACCCTGGCCATCACCATTGCCAGTTCGCCCGCCTTTCTGAACTCCCCGACCATGGCGATTCCCGCCGCAATTTATGCCCTGCTGATGTTTGCCGTCAGCGGCGCCTTTGCCTGGTGGATGCAGCGTCGTGCCCCAGTCCAGGTTTAGGAGACAGGAATGAATATTGTTGACTGGACGATCATTGCTGCTTATGCCCTGGTGATTCTGTGGATTGGCTTTCGAGCCAGCCGCAAACAGACTAACACCAATGAATACTTTCGTGGCGAACGACAAATGCCCTGGTGGGCCATTGGCCTGTCAATTATTGCCACGTCCTTTTCGGCCGCTTCTTTGCTGGGTGGTCCGGGGGAAGGTTTTAACTACGGGTTCCTCTATCTGCAGCTGCAGCTGGGAGACCTGATCGGCTATCTGCTGGTTATGGCCCTATTTCTGCCGTTTTTTATCGGGTTGAACCTCACCACCGCCTACGAATATCTGGAGCAGCGGTTCGATACCAAAACTCGCACCCTGGGCTCCCTCTGTTTTCTGCTGTTTGTGATTGCCCGCCTGGGGGGATTACTTTACGCCGCCTCCCTGGTCGTGGCTACGGTGACCGGGCTACCCCTCTGGGGTTCGATTTTGCTGGTGGGCGTAGTGTCCATCGTTTACACCACAGCGGGGGGAATCTCTGCTGTGGTATGGACCGATGTGCTGCAATTCGCCATGATTTTTGTCGGGCTAGGGGCAGGCATCTGGGCCGCGGTGGCGGGGGTTCCCGGTGGCCTGGGGGAACTCTGGCAGGCAGCTGGGGAGGGGGGACGCCTATCCCTCGTTAACCTGTCCTGGGAACCGGATTCTATTCGATCTCTGCCTACGGCCCTGGTCGCCTATGGGATTCTGGCCTTTGCCGTAGCCGGTACCAACCAGCAGTCGGTGCAGCGCTATGTCTCCTGTGCGGATGAACCCTCTGCCCGCAAAGCGATTCTGCTGGGCTGGTTTTCTGGGTTTGTGGGGGTGGCGGCGACCCTGCTGCTGGGGGTGCTGCTGTTTGGGTTCTATCAAATCAATCCGGGGCTGCCGGAAGATACGCCCCCCGACGGTATATTGCCGTACTTTATCGTCAATCAGGTGCCCCCCATCGCTTCTGGATTCTTAGTGGCCGCCATCTTTGCGGCGGCCATGTCTTCCATCGACTCGGCCCTGCATTCCCTGGCCACCTGCATGACGGTGGACTTTTACCAGCGGTTCACTCGCCCTGACCCCAGCGAAGTCCGTTCCCTGCGGGTCGCCCGGGGGCTGATTGTGGTATGGGGAATACTGGGCATTGCCTCGGCCTTTTATGTGGCCTCGACGGGGCAAGCCCTGCTGCCCTTTTTGATTCAATACACCACCTTATTTCTGGGACCGCTGCTGGGAATTTTCCTGATGGGGGTGCTATTGCCTCGGGTGAATGGCACCGGGGCGTTTTACGGCACGATTGCTGCCGCCGTTCTGCTGGGGCTGGGGTCAGGGACGGGGTGGTTGAGCTTTCCGGGCATCTGGCAGTCTGCGATCGCGGCCCCCCTGGCGGTTGTACTAGGATTTGCGATTTCACTCTTTGGGCCCAAGCCAGCAGCCCGGTCAGTCCAGGGACTCACCCTCTGGCATCGAGCTAAACCCGAGTAGTTTTCTCCAAGAACATTCCATCGGGTGATAGGCAACTCATCCTCAGGTGCAGCCAGACCAAAGCCACTCCTATTTCATCCCCGGGTTGTACTACCCCGTGTCCCGCAACGACCGACGGGGTGGGAATCCTCTGGCTACCGTGTTTCTGCTGATTCTGGCCCCCCTGTCAGCCACCCTGATTCAACTGGCCATTTCCCGCACCCGGGAGTTCTCCGCCGATGCCGGTGCCGCCGAAATTACCGAGAACCCCCTGCCCCTGGCGACAGCGTTGCAGAAGCTGGAAGAAGTGGGTCGCAAAATCCCCATGAATGGCAATCCGGCGATGTCGCCGCTGTTGATTATCAACCCCCTGTCAGGGGAAGGGTTGCAGAACCTGTTTCGTACCCACCCCACCACGGAAGAGCGGATTCAAAAGCTGAAAGCGTTGGCTAACAAGTCCAAGCAGCCTGCTTTGGTCCAAACCGCCGGATAGCTGTAGCCCAGACCCCAGGCGAAATGATAGGTTGAAGGGTGCGCCGTACTGCACGGTGTGCCCTTTTTTGCAGGTGAAGATTCCATGGCCTATCAGCCCATTGATCACTACGGCATTATCGGCAACATGTACACCACGGCGCTGGTGGGTCGGAATGGGTCAATCGACTGGCTGTGCTTTCCCAACCACGATTCCCCCAGCGTGTTTGGTGCAATTCTGGACCACAAAAAGGGGGGAAGGTTCATCATTGAGCCGAAGTGCGCCACCCAGGAAGCGCGCGATCGCATCAAAACCAAGCAGCTCTACTGGCCCGCCACCAACGTATTGATTACCCGCTTCCTGGCGGACGATGGGGTGGGGGAAATCATTGATTTTATGCCCGTGGGTCTGCGGGAAGATGAAATCGGCTACCATTCCCTGATTCGCCAGGTAAAAGTGGTGCGGGGTTCCATGGCCTTCAGCGTGTGCTGCCGCCCCGCCTTTAACTACGCCCGGGATACCCACGACCTGGCTGTGACTCCCAAGGGGGTCTGCTTCTACTCCGATACCATGAATTTGGGGCTGGCCACCGACACCCCATTAAAGGAAGACGAAAAGGGCGTTGTCGCCAACTTCACCCTCACCGAGGGCAACATCAACGTCTTTGTGCTGCAGGCCATTCCCTCCGGAGCGGGGTGCGGTTTGCCCATCACCCCCGATACGGCAGAATCCCTCTTTCGCCACACCGTAGGGTTCTGGCGGCAGTGGCTGAGTCAGTCCAACTACACCGGGCGCTGGCGGGAAATGGTGGAACGATCGGCCCTGCTGCTGAAGCTGCTCACCTTTGAGCCCACCGGGGCGATCGTCGCCGCCCCCACCTGCAGCCTGCCGGAAGAACTGGGCGGCGGTCGCAACTGGGACTACCGTTACACCTGGATTCGCGACTCGGCTATGACCCTCACTGCCCTGCTGCAGATTGGCTTCACCGAAGAGGCCGGCCAGTTCATGGGCTGGATTCAACAGTGCTGCAAAAACCTCGACCCCGACGGCTCCCTGCAAATCATGTACGGCATCGACGGTCGCAAGTACCTGCCCGAAACGGAGTTGGACCACCTGGAGGGGTACATGGGCTCCAGGCCGGTGCGCATCGGCAACGAGGCGGCCACCCAGCTCCAGCTCGACATCTACGGCGAGCTGATGGAAGCGGTTTACATTTACGACCAGCAGGGGCTGCCCATCGGCTACGACCTGTGGATTCACCTGCGACGGCTGATCAACTGGGTGTGCGACAACTGGCAGCGCCAGGACGAAGGTATCTGGGAAATGCGCAGTGGTCAGCAGCATTTTGTCTATTCCAAAATCATGTGCTGGGTGGCCATCGACCGGGCCCTGCGCCTGGCGGATCGGCGGTCGTTTCCGGCCAACCGGCGACGATGGCTGGAGGAGCGGGATCTGATCTACGAAGAAATCATGTCTGAAGGCTGGAGCCGCGACCGCCAGGCCTTTGTGCAGTACTACGGCAGCCAATCCCTGGATGCCAGCAACCTGATTGCCTCCAAGGTCATGTTCATGTCCCCCACTGACCCTCGCTTTCTCAAAACCCTGGACGCCATTACCCAGCCCCCCGAGAAAGGAGGATTGCTAGCTAACTACCTGGTCTACCGCTACAACGTTGATGATTACGCCGACGGCATCAAGGGCCTGGAAGGCACCTTCAACCTCTGCACCTTCTGGCTGGTGGAGGCCCTGGCCCGGGGTGGTCAGGTGGAACCCAAACGTTTGGAAGACGCCCGCCTCATGTTTGAAGGTATGCTGGGCTACGCCAACGACCTGGGCCTCTACTCCGAAGAGTTGGGGGTCAGCGGGGAGGCCCTGGGCAACTTTCCCCAGGCCTTCACCCACCTGTCCCTGATCAGCGCCGCCTGGTATCTGGATCAGGCGCTTTCGAGCAGTACCTATTCTCTGGAGGATTATTGACTGCTAGAGACTCATAAACTTCACCTCCAGCAGGTTCACCATGGATGCGGTGGCATAATCCCGACGGGAGGGCTTATTAGGCTCAAACTCGCTACTGTCGGCTTCCCTGGGGTGGGCAATGCCCAGTTGAGACATCAGCTCAATGGTAGGTTCACCCCAGTGGCCAGCAATGTCGCTGAAGGGCACCACATCGCCCAAATCCTCCACCACATCAGGGATGGTGACATCATTCCCAAAGTTGTTTGTGATCACGAAGTTCAGAGTATTGTTGGTCACCGCCATCAGCTCAGCTCGGGTCAGGTCGTTTTTGGGGCGAAACAAATTGGTGCCCTCGTCGCCGCCCATGATGCCCACATCGGAGATGAACTTGATTTGGGGGGCGAACAAACTGCTGGCCGGCACATCCTCAAAGGGATCGACCAGCACCTGTTCAGGAACATCCACGAGCGCCGGGTTAACCATTCGCTGCAGGGCCTTTACCAGCATGGCCACCACATGCTCCCGACTGATGGACTCTGCTGGATGAAATAGACCATCCTCTGCCCCAGACACAATGCCATAGGGATTAACCGCCCGCAGGATTTCCCCGGCGTAGGGGCTATCCGTCAAATCCACAAAGGGCAGATCTACGGGAGGTTCCGTCACCGTATCTTCGCTGTAGGGGGCTTCAATTAAATACACACAGGTGGCCACGGTGAAGTCTCGGGAGGAGGAGGTATCGGGGGAAAAGACCGTCGGCTCGCTGGCCTTTAACGGCAGGGCCAGTCCGACTTTGCCCATTTCGGTAATAGCCGTTAGCCCCCAGTGAGTGCTGGGAATGTCTTCGAACCTGAAGGATTGCCCATCCTCCATGGCCAAGACCTGATCAAGGGCCATGTTGTTTTGCCGCAGGTCAGCCCAGATGGCATACCGCAGGGTTTTGTCGGCCATGGCGATGAGCTGAGCCCGGCTCAGCTGGGCCTCGGGGTTAAATCGCCCCTGGTCATCCCCGCTGATGATGCCCGCCTGTTTGGCGAAGTAAATTTTGGTGGCGCTCCAGCGGTTAGTATCCACATCCTTAAAGGGGGGTTGGGTCAGAAAATCGGGCACATTAACGGCATCCTTATCCACCACCTTTTCTTCCAGGGCATCCACCAGCATGGCCACGGCCTGCTCGCGGGTGGTGGGGGCACTGGGTCGAAAGGTGCCGTCTTCATAGCCCGCCACCAGCTGATAGAGGTTAGCCGCCCTGAGAATTTCTGGCTCATAGGGATTCCCCTGAATATCGGAAAAGGTGGTACCAGGGGGAGGCAGGACTCCCACCACATCAAACTCCACCTCGGCCATGCGCACCATGGCGGCGGCGGCGTAGTCCCGCAGACAGGGTTCGTCGGGCTTAAAGGCGGTGCCTTCTTCGTTTAGAGGGGTGGCAATGCCAAAGGACCGAAGATCCGCCAGGGAGTCTGTTACCCAGTGGTCGGCGGGGATGTCAGAAAAAGCGGCGGCTGGGTTATCGCTGGGCTTAATCGCCTCGGTGAGGGGCATGGCTTGTTTATAATTTGCCTCCACCACATATTCCAGGCCCTCGTGAATCATGGCCATAACTTCGGCCCGGCTGATTTTGTCCAGGGGTCTGAAGTTACCCAGGTCGTCGCCGCTGACCAGGCCGGCCTCCTTAGCAAACTGAATTTTGGTGGCGCTGCCTCCGGCGGTAACGTCAGGGAAGGGGGGGGGATCGCTCAGGGTTTCGGGAATTTGAATGGCGTTGGGGTCATTGACCAGGTTCTTCATGGTGTTGACCAGAATCACCACCGCCTGCTCGCGGCTGAGGGCATCCAGGGGATGAAACTTGCCGTCGTCGTAGCCCTTGACAATACCGTAGACGTTGGCAGCCGTCAAAATGTCTTCTTTGTAAATATCGTTGCCGATATCGGGAAAGACGAACACCGGCATGGGGTCGGGCTCCATCCCGGGGGAAGACCGAAACTGTAGCTCCAGCAGGCGGACCAGGGCAGCGGCGGTGAAGTTCCGCTGAGCCTGGGCATCTGGGGCGAACTCGGTGCCGGTTTCATTTAGGGGCGAAGCAACGCCGTAAATGGCCATTTCCTGAAGCACTCCCTTACCCCAGTGGTCTGCAATATCTGAAAAGGTCACGGGTCGGGCAACGGGCTCCACCACCTGACTAGGTTTGATGGAGGGGTTGTAGTTCAGCTCGACCACGACCTGCAGCCCGCCGTTAACCATGGCAATTAACTCGGCCCGGGTCATGGGGTCGTTGGGATGGGCATTGTTCTGATCATCCCCCGACAGAATGCCGTTCTGCTTGGCGTAGTAAAACTGCCCGGCACTTTTGTGGTCAATGGGCACGTCGGCAAAGGGCGGGTTGGTCAGTTCTTCAGGTATCACAATGGCACCGTCATCCACCACCATTTCCTCCATGGCTGTAATCAGCATAGTCAGCCCCTGCTCTCGGGTAATGGGGTTGGTGGGCTTAAAGGTGCCATCCTCATACCCGGTGATGATGTGGTAAACGTTGGCCGCCTTGAGAATTTCGGTTTCGTACAGGTCCCCCGCAATGTCCGGGAATTCGATGGGTTCGCTGGCAGAGGACAGGGCCTGATTGGGTAGGGCTGGGGTAGGTTCAGGGGCTCGTAAAAAGGGTAAGTCCTGGGTGCCGGAGGGGGGAGGGGTGGTAATGGGCTGCCCCAGATCTGAATCATCGTAGGGTTCACAGCGGTTGTCGAAAAAGATCGACACATCGCTGGCGATGGTTTTGTCTACCGCCGAGGCATCCCAGGTGGTGGCCACCCGATTGCCCATGCAGTAGACGTAGTGGGTCAGGCCGCCCTCCCGGGGCTCGGCCTCGATCTCCTGCCAGTAGGCAAAGCCGCCTGCCACTACCCGATCAAATAAACGGCTGGCAATTTCCCGGTTGTAGATAAAGTTGTCGTAGCGGTAGTCGGTTTTAGAAAATACCACCTTCAGAGCAATACATTGATGACTGCGATAGACCCCAATCACCCCGGTAGTTTGAACCGGAAAAATGTCCCTCAGATAGTTGGAGCTGTAAACATACAAATCGGTTTGGTTCGCCGAATTGGGTTGGTGAAACCGGGGGGCACCTAAAACCTCTGCCACCATGTCGGGAGACTGACCAAGAAGAGACGGGGTGGTAACGCTACTCATAGATCTACCGAATAAACAATCAATGCAAATACCGGGTTTCGCGGGATGCTATACCCTGAGGATGACCTCTCCCTGAAGCGGGGGATTCAACTGGCCAAGGTTAGCGAGGAAGTTTGCCGGGTGCAAGCCGCAGGCTTCCAGCCGAACTTGGTATAGAAACAGTGTCTATATAAAGCGAAAATCTCGAAAAGAGTGCCTTTCATCACATAGTTTTTAATAATTTTGGCTTGTTCCCTGTTCCCAGGCTTAAATTTTCCAGTTCACTCCCTATGACCACCCAAGACGTTCAGCAGTTCTTAGACCATCTACACCACGAGCTACTCCCCCTGTCCCAGGGGAAAATCGCATCTTACATCCCAGAACTCACAAAAGCAGACCCCAACTGGTTTGGCATCAGCGTGGTCAGCCTTGACGGGCGCACCTTTGATGTGGGGGATGTGAATCAAAAATTTACGATTCAGTCCATTTCCAAGGTGTTTGTTTACGGCATGGCCCTGGAAGATTACGGGCGGGAAAACCTGATCAGAAAAGTGGGGGTCGAACCCACGGGAGACCCCTTTAACTCCCTGATTCGGCTGGATGAAGACTCTAAACGCCCCGACAACCCCATGATCAATGCCGGGGCCATTGCCACCACCAGTTTGATTACCGGCCAGGACCCAGCGGAGCGGCTCAACCGCATGCTGAATATGTTTCAGCGATACATTGGCCACGAGGTATTTGTGGATGTATCCACCTTTCTGTCAGAACGGGCCACGGGCCATCGCAATCGGGCCATGGCCCACCTGATGCTCAACTTCGGCATGATCGATGAGCACATTGAAGATGCGCTGGATCTTTACTTTCAACAGTGCGCCGTACTGGTTACCTGTCACGATCTGGCGGTCATGGCGGCCACCCTGGCGAACCAGGGAGTTAATCCTATCACCGGGAAGAGAGCCGTAGGAACAGAGCAGGTGCGGGATATTCTCAGCGTCATGTACACCTGTGGCATGTATAACTTCGCCGGGGAGTGGGCTTACCGGGTGGGTATTCCGGCAAAAAGCGGCGTGTCGGGGGGAATTCTGGCCGTGGTGCCCGACCAGGCCGGCATTGCTGTATTTTCGCCCCCCCTGGATCAGCGAGGCAACAGCGTACGGGGTGTGAAGGTGTTTGAAGCCCTCTCCCAGGAATATGGCTTCCATCTGTTTGATTTATCCTTAGGCCGCTGCCGCTTTGCCCAGGCTTTGCAGGGATGATCTTCCCCTTACACCCGTTCTTTGGCGGGTTCTGCCACGGTGGCGTAATTCTGCACCACTGGTAAAGCCCGTCTGAGGGCCTCCTGACGACTGGCCACTTTATAAATCAGAGGCAGTTGCTGCACCACTTTAAGGCTGTATAGTCGCTGCTGCACCTGGCCTTCGCGGGTGACTAAAAACACCTGACGCCGCTGGGCCAGGGTGTCTTTTAGCATGGTTTCAAGGGCTAGCAGGGCAGTCAGCCCCAACCGGGGCACATCGCTCCGGTCAAGAATCAAGACGGCGCAGTTCTCGACAATGCCCATAGGTTTGGTGATGCCCTTGGCGAAAGATACACATGCATTAATAATATTTTTCAAAAACCTGACCCTTGTAGGATTCAGTACCCTCTGCAGATCAATCAGGCAAGTCCTGGAGAGATTGAATGAGTATCATGTCAAAAAAATGGGAACCAGCAACAGGTTCATCATGTCCCAAAACGTCACTCCCGAAAAATCCCAAAACCCCTTCTTGGGTTGATCGACATTGAATTGCAGATTGTCGAAATCGATGGAGTTCAGTTTTTGAACCAGCCGATGCAGTTCTACATTAGTCGGCAAAGCCTGACCGGAGGTAGCCTCTTCCCCTGGTGTTGAGGTGTCAGGGGCAGAGGCAGATTCACCCCTGGCGGGAACCTCGCCCTCAGTTGGCCCATGGGGTTTGGGAGTGTGTGGATTTGGATCTTGCTCGGTCAAACCAAACCTCCTGCCCCTGGGGGACTCACTTACACCGCCACAGGCTGACGACTGAGCTCGGAACTATCCGTCACCTTTAAGACTTCCCCGGTCAGGCTAAAAGGTCGGACTTCTGTAATCTTGACTTGCACAAATTTACCGTTCATGGCCTCAAGGGTGCCGGGGAAAAAGGTCAGGCGATTACCCCGGGTGCGTCCCATCATCTGGGTTGGATCCTTGGGATTTACCGCTTCCACCAGGACTTCTTCAATGCGGTCCTGGTAGCGCCGGGAACGCTCGGCAGCTTTGGCCGCCACCAGATGATTCAGCCGCTGCAGCCGGTCGGCCTTCACCCCATCCTCCAGCTGGTTGTCCCACAGGGCGGCGGGGGTACCGGGGCGGGGAGAGTAGGCCGCCGTGTTGAGCTGATCAAAGGCAATGTCGTTCACCAGGTCCATAGTGCGCTGGAACTGCTCCTCGGTTTCGCCGGGGAAGCCCACGATGGCATCGGCGCTGATGGCGGCATCGGGCATATAGCGGCGGATGGTGTCGATGATGCGCCGGTATTTTTCATGGGTATAGCCCCGGGCCATGGCCTTCAGCACGTCGTTGTCGCCGGACTGGAAGGGAATATGGAAGTGTTCGCACACCTTGGGCAACTCGGCACAGGCCCGAATCAACCGTTCCGTAAAGTAGCGGGGGTGGCTGGTGGCAAAGCGGATGCGCTCGATGCCGGGTACATCGTGGACGAAGTAAAGCAGATCGGTAAAGGTGTGCTGGTGCCGTCCCTCAGTGGTGGAACCGGGGAGGTCGCGCCCGTAGGCGTCAATGTTCTGGCCCAGCAGGGTAACTTCCCTGAAGCCCTGCCGTCCCAGGGCTTCCATCTCAGCTCGAATGGCTTCGGGCGGGCGGGATTGTTCAATGCCCCGGACCCCAGGAACGACGCAGTAGGTACAACGCTCGTTGCAGCCGTAGATCACATTGACCCAGGCGGTAATGTCGCTGTCCCGCCGGGGCTTGGTGATATCTTCCATGATGTCCACGGGCTCGGTGGCCACCACCTGATTCCCGTCAAGCACCTGCTCTAGCAAGTCCTGCAGTTGGTTGGCGTGCTGGGGACCCATCACCAGGTCCAGCTCTGGCACCCGCCGCAGCAGGGCTTCCCCTTCCTGCTGGGCCACACATCCTGCCACCACCAGGGTGAGGT
Organism: uncultured bacterium; assembly: GCA_964590465.1. Lineage (GTDB taxonomy): Bacteria > Cyanobacteriota > Cyanobacteriia > Phormidesmidales > Phormidesmidaceae > CAZPYG01. The sequence continues at coordinate 14,102 of CAZPYG010000134.1, forward strand.
CAGGCTTCTCATGCTTGCGCTTGGCCTGGCGTCCCAGGTAGGAGTAGACCTTCTGCTCAGCGTTGTCGCGAATGGTGCAGGTGTTGTACAGCACCACATCTGCCTGGTAGGGATCTGCCGTCCAGGTCAGACCCATGGCGTCCAGAATACCGGCCATGCGTTCGGAGTCGGCCTTGTTCATCTGGCAGCCAAAGGTGGTGATGTGGTACTGGCGAGCAGGCATAGGGGGTTTCTGGATGTAAGGGGTTCTAATGGGATGCAGTTTTTA
>CAZPYG010000135.1:0-14274 GCA_964590465.1 uncultured bacterium
GATTGACGAAATTAATCGAGCCAACTTAGCCCAAGTGTTTGGTGAACTGATGTATCTCCTGGAGTATCGGGACAAGGAAATCGAACTAGCGGGTGGAGAAACTTTTAGCATTCCTAAAAATGTTCGCATAATAGGAACGATGAATACTGCCGATCGCTCTATTGCCCTGGTGGATCATGCTCTAAGGAGACGCTTCGCTTTTTTGCCCTTTTATCCCAATATGGAGATACTACGTAAGTTTCATGCCAATACTGACTTCGCTGTAGAGGGACTAATTCGTGTGCTGGGTCAGATCAATCAAGCTATTGGCGATCGTCAGTATGAGTTGGGTACTTCGTTCTTTCTGCAAAAATCCCTCAATGATGACCTTCAGGCCATCTGGCAAATGGAGATTGAGCCCTATCTCGAAGAGTATTTCTTTGACCAACCTAAAAAGGTAGATGAATTTAGGTGGGAACAGGTGAAATTTGGACTAATGTCGTGAGCATATGCCCTCAAAAGGTTATCACTCTAAGGGAATATAGTTCTAAGAGTTTACCGCAGAAAGATTTTCCTGAACCATTAGGGCTTCTTCTAAAGCAGTCCTACTCTGACAAGTTAAGGGTTGATTTCCCACATGTGGGAAATTGTTCAACCTGGACATTCACCGCCCAAAGCTGGATCGGATTCATTCCTCTATCGCCAGAAATTAGTATACGCATTGTTCCAAAGGTTTCTATGTACAACCTTTTCGGCATGTTGGAGTACGTCTATAAACTGGGCGAATTCAAACTGCTGGCCAACTGGAGTTACTGTGACACCCTGGAAGAGCTGTATGAACGTCTGGCCGAAATCCTCGCTAAAAGCATCGCCGACCAAGCCCGCCGAGGGCTTTACCGTGCCTATATTCCCAAAACCGAACAACTCAACTGTATTCGAGGCCGGTTAGATCTGCCTTATCAAATCTGCCATCCGTGGGAAACCCATCTCAAATGCCATTACCAGGAACAAACAGCCGATATCGAAGACAACCAAATCTTGCTTTGGACCCTGCACCAAATTCGCAGCCAGAGTGTGTGTTCAGAGAGGACATTACCATCTGTCCGTCGTGCCTACCGAGCCCTTCAAGGAACTATCACATTGATCCCTTACTCATCCTACAAATGTAGAGGGCGTGTCTACAACCGGCTCAATGCAGACTACCAGATGCTTCATGCCCTTTGCCGCTTCTTTCTAGACCAGACAGGGCCAAGCCTGAAAGAAGGGGAGCATCGCATGTTGCCCTTCCTAGTGAATATGGACCAACTCTTTGAGAAATTTGTCGCATTATGGCTTCAAGCTCATCAGTGTGAGGTGTTGGAACCTCGAGGTCTGCGGCTGAAAATACAGGAAAGAGTGCATCTTTCTAATCAGCACTCCTTCCATTTTGACATTGACCTAGTGCTGGTGGATATCGAAACTGGTGCTACTCGCTATATCCTTGACACTAAACACAAAGTTCCTCGCTGTCCTTCATCTAGCGACGTGCAGCAGGTCATTGCCTATGCTAAAACAAAGGGAACAACAGAGGCAGTTTTGATTTATCCTCAAGACTTAGAACAGCATCTGGATATTCGTCCTAATCAAATTCGTGTTCGAAGTTTGACGTTTGATATTACAACCGATTTGGACAAGGGCGGCTGTAATTTTATGCAAGCTCTGCATCCTATAGAAGCACCTTTAGCCTAGATCATAATGGGTAGATATGGCACGGTAGCTACCTACAATAGGCTTCCACACACCGCACAAACATCTCCATGCCAATGGGCAACACCGTTTCATCAAAGTCAAATCGGGGATGGTGGTGGGGATAGGCTAGAGCCTTGTCAGGATTCGCTGACCCCAGGAAGAAGTAGCAGCCCGGGACTTCCTGCAGGAAGAACGACATATCCTCGCCGCCCATGGTGTGGCAGTCGGGCACTACCCCAGCCGGCGTTTCCACTACAGCCAGAGCTACGGACCGCACCAGTTGAGCAATTGAATCGTCGTTGATGACTGGCGGGTAGAGGGCTTCGTAATCCAGGGTGTAGGTAGCTCCGTGGCTCTGGCAAATCCCAGCGATGATTTGCTCGATGCGCTCCGGGAAAAGGTTGGCGTAGGCCGGGTCAAAGTAGCGCACAGTCCCGTTAATTCTGGCGGTATCGGCAATTACGTTGAGGGCAGTCCCGGCGTGGAACTCGCCCACCGTTACCACCGCTGATTTAGTCGGGTCAACATTGCGGGAAACAATGGTTTGCAGGGCATTCACAATTTGTGCCCCCACCACCACCGAATCGATAGTCTGGTGGGGAATGGCCCCATGCCCTCCCTTACCGTGGATGGTGCAGCGGAAAAACTCCGAAGCCGCCATCAGGGCACCACTACGCACGCCAATGGTGCCCAGGGGCAGGTTGTTCCACAGGTGTAAGCCGATGACGGCGTCCACATCGGGATTGGTTAGCGCCCCCGCCTCAATCATGGGTTTTGCTCCGCCCGGTCCTTCCTCAGCAGGTTGAAAGATGAACTTGACGGTACCAGCAAAGCTATGGCGCTGCTGCTGGAGATAATAGGCCGTCCCCAGGGCTATGGCGACATGGCCATCGTGACCGCAGGCATGCATCACCCCATCATGGCAGGATTTGTAGGGCACCTGGTTCTCTTCCTGAATTGGCAGGGCATCCATGTCGGCGCGAATGCCCAATACCGGACCAGATTTTGCCCCCTCCACCACAGCCACAATGCCTGTTTTCGCGACCCCCGTTTGGTGGGGAATGCCCCATTCCGACAGGCAACGACTAATAAATTCCGCTGTCAACTGCTCTTTAAAGCCCAGTTCTGGATACTGGTGAATTTGCCGCCGCCAGCCCACCACCTGGGGGCCAAGCGCTTGAATGGTGGGTCGAATGCGAGAGGTATCAATGGGCAGGGGGGAAGCAGTAGTAGCAAACATAGGGGGGAAGTCGGTTTCGCGTTTATGCTGGAATGATGGGTCGTTATACCTTAAGGATAAAAGCTTAATCCTTACGAGAAAAGAAACTTGTGTTTTAGCTTGCCCCATTTATGCTGCGGATCTACGGCAACCGTCTCCTCAAAACTCTTCCGGGGCAGGATACTCGCCCCACCCCTGCTCGGGTGAGGGAGGCCCTTTTTAATATTTGGCAAGATTCCATTGAGGATTGCCGCTGGCTCGACCTCTGTGCCGGATGTGGTGCTCTGGGGGCAGAGGCCCTATGCCGGGGGGCCGTGGAGGTGGTTGGCATTGAGCAAGCCCCTGCTGCCTGTCGGGTCATCCGCCAGAACTGGCAGAAAGTCGCCACCGAAAATCAACATCATGCCGTGATTAAGGGGGATGTAGTCAGGCAGCTTTCCCGACTCAGGAGGCAACAGTTTGACCATATTTATTTTGATCCACCCTACGCCAGCGGATTGTATGGGGCTGTTTTAGGTGCAGTTGCATCCCTTCACCTGTTAGCCCCCGAAGGGGAAATGGCGGTGGAATACTCCCCCGACCACTGGCAACCTACGGCGATTGAAGACCTGGAACTAATTCGCGAAAAGCGCTACGGCAAAACTCACTTAGCCTTTTACAGGGAGAAAGATTAGGACATCAAAGGCTATTTTTTTGCGTCGAAATATTGCGACAACATTACGACTTTTTGCAAGATGTCCAGAAAATTTAGTCTCGAAGAGAGTAATTGGTAACCATGAATACAGAAACACGTTCATCTCCCATCCGGAGACGGAAGTAGGGCATCCCCGAAGGAACGCGCCTCTTAACTTCATCGCATCAACGGAGGCGATATCCATGACTCGCGTATCCACCGTATTAATTCACCAAATTCGCCATTCTCAACGGTTGGGACAGGCGATTCTAGATCTTAGCGGTCTGGGCCACCTGAACATCGGCTACGTTTACGCCACCAGGCAGACCCTTGTCATCAACTGTAAAGATTATCAATCTGCCTGGTTGGTGGATGAAGGGCAAATCGACCTGCGCAATGCCATGCGGCATTTGGGGCTTTCAATTCAAAACATCTGTGTCGAAAAAGACGCCCGGCGGTTTTGCGAGCTTTGATGGCGGTTTTGCAGGCTTTGACCAGCCCCTGGATTGAGACTGGTGGCTAGAGCCCATCCGCCTGCCGATGCATCTACTTCCAGCGACTGTGAATCCCCGGGTTTTCGTAAAAAAGAGTCTGGGCTTTACCGTTTTTCTGCACAATAAAAGCGTTGCGCGTCTATGGGAGCTACTCCTTATGGCAGAACCCGGTTCTCTCGTTTCCCCTGACTGGCTGCTGAGCCACATAGATGCCCCAAACCTGGTCGTGGTGGACTGCCGATTTGCCCTCGCCAATCCCCATCAGGGACGCCAGCAATACGAACAGGGCCATATTCCCGGAGCGGTTTATTTTGATCTCAATCAAGACCTCTCCAGCCCGGTGCAAACCCAGGGAGGACGCCATCCCCTACCCGACCTGGATAAGTTCGTGGCGAGACTGGAAGCAGCGGGAATCTCCTCTGGGGAGGCCACGGCACCGACCGTGGTCGTCGCCTACGATGACACCAAATTTGCCTTTGCATCGCGACTGTGGTGGCTATTGAAATACCTGGGACATGACTCGGTAGCCGTCCTCGATGGAGGCTTTCATGCCTGGCAGCAGGCGGGCTATCCCACTAGCGCAGAGATTCCTCAGCCCCGTGCGGGGCACTTCCGCCCAGTCCCGCGGGCTGATTGGGTGGTCACTATCGACCAGGTGCGCCAGCGGCAAGACCAGGCCGCCGTGGTGCTGATCGACTCCCGCGCTCCCGAACGGTTTCGGGGGAAGGTGGAACCCATTGATCCCATCGCGGGGAGTATTCCCGGAGCAGTGAACTATTTCTGGCAGGGGGTAACCGACAGCAATGGCTTTATGCGACCGGCCGCAGCCCTGGCCCACCACTGGTCTGGCTTAGATCAGGCTGAAGAAGTCATTGTGTACTGCGGTTCTGGGGTCACGGCCTGTGTTAATTTGCTGTCCATAACCCTAGCTGGCCAACCCATGGCCAAGCTGTATGTCGGTGGATGGAGCGACTGGTGCTCCCCCAGGGATTAGTTGGGGAAACGGGACGTAAAGGACAGCCTTGAGTATTGGTAAGGCCAATTTTCCCTACATTTTTCTTGGGTTGAATTCTATCTCCTCCCGGTCATACAGTACCCTAGGCAATACAGTACTGTAGAGGACGGGAGCCCCTTAAGGAGGAAACGACATGGCCGACGATGCAAAGTACCTGAACTTGAATGCCGATAACTTTGAAGCGGAAGTAACCCAGAGCGATGTGCCCGTCCTGGTAGATTTTTGGGCCGCCTGGTGTGGTCCCTGCCGAATCATGAATCCCATCATCGATGAACTGGCCGAAACCTTCGCTGGTAAGGCCAAAATTGCCAAAATCAATGTCGATGAAGAAGAATCCCTGGCCCTGCGGTTTCATGTCATGGCGATTCCTAGTTTGATTTTCTTCCACCAGGGCGAGGTCGTAGAACGCATCGAAGGGGTCAGCGACAAAGATAACCTGGCCAGTAAGCTTAATGCCCTCGTTGCTCAAAACTCCGCAGCTTAGGAACGAGAGTCCAAGCATCTCGAAAATTTTACCTTTGGAGGGCGGGCAGAATTCCTGCCTTGGGATGGCTTGCTCTCAGGTAAAACGCTTAAACCTGTCTGCCCTTAACGAAGGTGTCTGAGATCTTGGGCTTTCTAAGCCTAATAGATTTTGGAACAGTTAATGGGTGTCAACATTGGTCTCCTGTGCGGGGGCTTTTATTGTGCTGGGTTATTACTGGTCAGCCTGCTGGTCAGACATCTAGGCTTAGAGCCCTGGCCAGGAGCGTTTCTGGCCGGGGTAATGTGCTTAATTCTGGGATGCGTGGCAGCTATTGCCATACCTCGCTGGTGGCGCACCGGGCCTTGGGCCAGCCTGTGGCTCATAGCAGGCACCCTAGGCTTGGCCGCCAGCCTGAATTATGGTTGGCAGTACCCGGTCCCCAATGCTACGGATGTCAGTCATCGTTTAGAACGGGCATCAAATACGGGGGTTCAACAGGAAGTTTGGGGCGTAATTCAAGAAATGCCTCGCCTCACGCGCAGCGGTCAGGGACAGTTCTGGCTGAAGACTGATCAAATTCGGGGCTACTCCGCAGAAGATCTGCCCTTGAGCTCCCCTGAAGCCGTCAGCGGCACCCTCTACGTTACGGTGCCTGCCGAAGAAATTGAGGATGTCTTCCCCGGTCAACGGGTGGAAGTACGGGGCAAGTTGTATGCCCCCAGCATCCCTAAAAATCCCAATGCCTTCAACTTTCGGCAGTACCTGGCCGATCACTACAGCTTTGCGGGTTTTAGCGGTCAGTGGGTCAATCTCGAAAGGGGGAGCCAACCATCCCGATGGGCCCTCTGGCGTTTGCGCCAGAGGATTGCCAAGGCCCAGGAAAGCGGTCTGGGAACTCCCGCCGGTCCTCTGATCAGCGCCATGGCCCTGGGGCGTAAGGCGGTAAATGTGCCCTTTGAGGTGCAAGACGCGTTCATCCGGGCGGGCCTGGCCCACACCCTGGCCGCCAGCGGGTTTCATGTATCCCTGGTGCTGGGGGTAGTGTTGGGGATTATGGGCCATCCGGCAATCGCAACTCGATTCCTCAACCCCGTGCTCCCCAAAGTCATCGCAGGGGTTGTTGCCCTGGCGGGCTATGTGCTGCTTACGGGAGGCCAACCCAGTGTTTTGCGAGCCTCTTTGATGGGCTGCGGCGTACTGGTGGGCCTGGCCATGGAACGTCAGGTAAAACCCCTGGGGTGTTTGCTGCTGGCGGTGACGATACTGCTGCTGGTCAACCCCCTATGGATTGACAATATCGGGTTTAACCTCAGCGTCATGGCGACCCTGGGTCTGATTGTCTCCGTCAAGCCCCTGACGGAATGGCTGGAATGGCTTCCCACCACCCTGGCCACGGTCGTTGCCGTTCCCATAGCCGCTTATTTCTGGACCATTCCCTTATCCCTGTACTACTTCAATACCCTAACCACCTACAGTCTGCTGCTCAATATGGTGGTTACACCCCTGGTCTTAGTGCTGAGCCTGGGAGGTATTTTCACCGGGTTGGTGGCGGCCTTCTCACCGGGCATCGGAGCGATGCTGGCCTGGGTGCTCTGGCTGCCGGCCCAGGGGTTAATCTGGCTGGTCAACTGGGAAGTCTCTTTGCCCGGCAGTTCTCTCGCTACGGGGCATATTTCCCTGGGGCAGATGTTCGGCCTGTATGGACTGTATATTCTGGGTTGGCAGCATCCTTGGTTTAAGCGACGACGATGGTTGGTGGGCTTGCTGCTGTTGCTGTTGGCCATGGCCCCCCTGTGGTACGGCAAAGTGACTCAAGCAAAAGTGACGGTCCTGGCTGCGGGAAATGATGCTGTTCTAGTGGTACAGAATCGCCACACCTCCCTGCTGGTGAATAGCGGTACCGAGAAGACAGGCTTTTACACGGTGGTTCCCTTTTTGAAACAGGCGGGTATCAATCGCATCCACGATGCCCTTGATTGGGAGGACAGCGATGGGAACAATTGGGAGACCATTGGGGCCACCGCACCGATCCAAAATTTCTGGACTCGGGGACAGCAGGTTAAACACTCAGCCCCCATTGGTCAGAGCCACAGGCTCATGTCGGGACAGCCTATTTCCCTCGGTCATCAACAAGTGGAATGGCTCAGCGCCGAAAGCTCCGTTGCCCGGTTGGACTTGGCTGACGGGCAACGGTGGCTGATGGCCGCTGGCTTGACCCAGGAGGCTGACCTCCTGTTACTCCATCATCCGCACTTGCCCAGTGAAGTGTTGTGGTGGGATGGAAAAGCCCTCTCCAGAGATTTTCTGGCGGCGGTGGGGCCCAAAGCTGCGATCGCATCCGCCTACTCCATTCATCCCGCCACCGAGCAATACCTGCTGCAGCAAGGGGTAGAGGTTTATTGCACCGAAAAAGATGGGGCGGTGACCTGGAACCAACGACAGGGATATCGAGCCTATTTAAGTCAGCCTCACTCCATGGCTACATCATTTGAATAGGGGGCCTTATAAAATTCCTACATTGCCAGGCCATAATAATTCTCTGGACACGTTCGGAGCATCATGGCAGATTTTGATAGACAGAAACAAGCTTGTCTCGAAGTGTTAGCGGCCATCGCGAATCTCGACGGCGATCCTACGCCTCTAGAGTTTGAAGCTTTTCTAGTTGCTCTGAATACGTTCCAACCCCTCCCCCCCGACGTCACCCCAGAGAAACTGCTCAGCCGTTCCGCTTCCCTGCATGAAAGCCTAAGCGAGATTACGGCTCCAGACCTTCAGCAGCAGCTCTATCGTGGAGCCTACGGCATCGTTAAATCGAAGGGCATCAGCCCTGAAGAGGCTCAAGTCCTAGACCAAATGCAGTCAACGTTTCAGTTGTCTCCACAGGTGGCAGCAACCCTGGCGAAGCAACCTCTTGTTGCGACTCAGCCCGATGGACTTTTGAATTCTGCTCTGACTGGTATGGCGTCTCTCATTGGCCGAGAAGGAGACGTACGTCGGCTAATTTTCGACTATTCCATCGGGGCGGCTATTGTAGGGTTAATTCCCATTACCGGCGGTGGTTCCTTAGAAATCAAGCTACTGGTAGTACTGGGGTTAATCTTGAAGATGATTTGGGATATTCGCAACCTGTGGGGGAACCCGCGAGGGCAGGATATTTTAGCTGTAGTTGGCAACATGTTTGGGTTTTTGGCAGCCGTCATAGCCGGCGTTCTGGCCTGGGTGACGCTGATTGCCCTCGGAGTGGTAATTCCCTATGCCGGGGCCTTCGCCAAAGCCGCCGGGTTTGCCACCGCCACCTGGATTGCCGGTCAATCCACCAACCAGTTTTACACCAGCCAAAAGCGTCCCGACCTGGGCGCCCTGAAACGGGCTTTTCCCCATCTCATGTCTTCCGATCGGTAAGCCTTGCACCCGTCATCAACCCCTGAGGAATCTCCTAAAAAATCACTCAACACCCTCTTATGGATCAGCTTAAACGTCGTCAATTTTTGTTGGGGGGAGTCGCTGCCGGCACCGCCGCCACCCTGGGCACCGAGCACATTCGGCGGCAGCGGGCAGAAGCCCGTCAGGCCGCTATCGATGCCTATGCTGCCGAATTCTACGACCCCAATGACATCATTCAAGCGGCGATGACCGGTGATACCCGCATGGTTGAGGAGTTCCAGGCGATTCAAGCGGCGGCGGTTTTCCCACCGCCGCCCATTTCCTACAATCGAGCAATATCAAAACGGCTGATTTTGCTAAGTCGCCTGGCCACCCAGCAGTATATTACTGGCCGTAACGATCCCAACTATGATGGCAACCTGCAGCAACTCCTCGATTACGACTCCAGCCTGGACCCGTACCGCTTAGTGGCGAACTTTAGGGGGCAAGAGCGACAGGTCAATGACAATATCGAGCTTCAAATTCCCCAGGAAGTTCTTGACGATCCAACCCTGATGGATAACCCCACCGCCCTGGAAGAATCCCTCTCCGAGACGGAAGATGCCATTCGCACCGGGGTAACTGCCGCCGTCAGTGTGGGTCGAAAAATTGAGGTGTTTTATGGTTTTTTGCTGGAGTCTGACGAAGACAGTATCCTGGTATTTCGCGGCACCCAGCGCACCGCCGAATGGCTTGGCAACATTTATGCCGTCCAGCAGAACTACATTAATCCCAATACCGGTGAGTCCATTGGACGTATTCACAGCGGTTTTCGTCGCATTGCCGATAGCATTATTAACCCCCTGGCGGTGGATGCGGTTAAAGCCATTAATCCTAACAAACCTTGCTATGTATCCGGCCATAGCCTGGGAGCCGCACTAGCCACCGTTTTAGCCCTCGACATTGCCATGGCCGTGCCCGAGCTACAGCCTAACCTGCAGGTTTATGTCTATGCCAGTCCCCGGATCGGCAACCCAGAATTTGCCCGTAGCTACGCTAAAATCTTGCCCAACTCCTTTCGGGTGACGAATCTGGCAGATCCCATACCCACCATGCCCCCCACTAAACTCAGGGCAGAGTTTGTCCATGTGGGAGAAGACTGGTCTTTTATCACCCAGGGCGGCGACATTTTGCCCAACCATATCGTTGATACCTACCGCCGGGCCGTCAACGCCGAAGTAGAAACCAACCAGAACCGCAATTTTCCCATCAGTGGAACCGCGTGAAGGATGGATGGAGTTTAGGATTGTCACCTTTGAGGGATTAGGCTCACCCTTTTCTTCCTTAGGATGAGGTGGGATAGTGACCTCATAATTTCTGCTTGTTCAAGGGAAAAATGAAAATTGAGGGCACTATTTTCAAGTCTGTAGAGACAAGAAAAACCTCATTTTTACCATGAAAAACATCGCACTTTTGATCACTAAACGCATCAAGGCCTACTTTAAACCGGTCAGTATCGGAGTTACCCTGGGCGTTATATTTACCTCGTTGATCCTATCAACGATCTTTGTTCCCGGTAATGCTCTTGCAGCCCAGTCGACCCAGGTAAACCCTAACCAAGTGGGGGATGTTCTGGACGAAGACGGCACCGAGCGTCCCAAAACCACCCGCGAATGGCGACAGGAAGCCCGGGCAACTGAGGGACAACCCCTGGAAAGAACCAAGCGCATTGTTAAGGAAACCGCAGATGCGGTCGAAGATTGGGCCGAACTGTATCCAGATGTTGCGGAAAGAACAGTGCCCGCTTTGCAGGACGACAATAGCTAGTTTTTAGCACAATAAAGGAAACCGATTTTTGCGGATTGATTATGGGTGAGGGTATGGGGTAAAACCCTACAACTCACTTTTTTTTTGGAAGATCACCGATAAATTATTTGCCGGCATCTCCACAACTTCCTGTAACACCATCCCCCGGCTTTCGGCTTCGCCGACAACCATTTCCAAGTCCCGGACGCCCCAGCTTGGATTTTGCGACTGCAGGCTTGTATCGAAGGCCTCATTACTTGGGGCGGTGTGCTTTCCATGGCGCTTGTAAGGACCATATAAGTAAAGCACTCCCCCTGTCGAAAGAATGCGTCCGGCCCCGGCCATTAGGCCCCGACAGGCCTCCCAGGGAGAGATATGGATCATGTTAATGTTGACCATTCCGGTGATGGGGAACCGCTGTAAATCGAGGGACGCCGGATAGCGATTGTCCTCCACGGGCCAGATTTCCTCGCAGGCATCCAGTCCTATGGGCGAATGTAGATTCGCTGAGGGCTCCAGGACCTGCCAGGCGGCAATACTTTCAAGCGCCGATGGATTGACGTCTGAAGGGAGCCAATACCGGGGGGCTAAATGGGGGGCGAAAAAAGCAGCATGTTCCCCTGTGCCGCTAGACACTTCCAGTACAGTCCCCTCGGGCGGCAACACCCGCGACAACACCGCCAGAATAGGCTCACGGTTCCGTTCAGTGGCTGGGGCAAAACGCCGAGCATCAGTAGTCATTCTTGTTCCGTTGCTAACAGGCAGCAGAGATTGATGATGGGTAAGTTCCCTGCTGCCCTAATATACAAAATCTGATTGACGACCTATGGAACGAGCCGACGAAAAAAGGGACCTTTAGGCGGCGAAATCAAAAACAGAATCCAGGTAGATGCGATTAATGGTCCGCTCACAGTGGCCATTTTGCATCAGAAATAACGACAGAGACGCACAAAAGACTCGATTTTGAGTCCAGTTGGGATGGTTATCCAGGTAAGTCATGAGGGCCTCATGGAGTTCTTCGGGAAGTTCTGCGTAAAGGCTAACCTGGGGGATTTTTGCAGTCGTCATAGTTGAAATTTCCATGGTAAAACGAGGGACACAAAAGGGATGGCTGCCCGCGTCGGAATTCAGCCATCAAAACCAAACTTTCTAGATGTATTCCAGAGTCAGAAAAACTACGCCAAATCGTCTAACTTCTTACTTCCCTTTTTCTGAAAAAGTAAATCTAGACATAAGACGTTTCGACCTGTTCCGCATCGGTGCCTTATTCTCACTAGGAACCCCCGAAACTGTCAATCTTGAAAAAGTGTATGGCTTACGCTAGTCGCAGGGTCTGACCCACGATTTAATGAGGGTTTCAAGGATCTTGGCGGCAGTCTCTTAAGGGCTAAATTGAAATCTTTCCCCGGGAAAGGTCTGGGCCTGATTTTCCACAGAATATGCTGAAACCTGTTAATTCCATGTTCCCCCTGGGGAAAACCTGGGGAAAACCTGGGGAGAGACCATGGAAAACTAGGGCCTAAAAAAAGTTTTGTAAATATCCTGAAAATTTATAGCTTTTGCATTCATGGGAACCATTTGGTATCGAAATTAACAATCCTCCCTGACCCCCGTGATTTTGCCCTTGATAGCTAAAATCCACGCTAGGATATTGAAGTGGCTATTTTCGACCCAAAACTATGTTTCTAGACGAACTGTCCCCATTTCTAAGTGAATTAGCAGGCCACCCCGCCGCGTTTCTGGGAGGGTTAGCTTCCGGGCTATTGCGCTTGAATCTCTCCGATGAGCCTGTTAAGGGGTGGTTGCAGCAGCAGGGAGTCGCTAATCCCTACGGCAACGATCTAGAAGACTTGGGCAGTCGGAACAACGGTGGGGGTCCCCAGAGTATTTCCATTGACTAGACGATGCCCCAGTTAAGGGCAATAGCTGTCTAGGGGAACAACAAACCTTAAAACTAAGGTTTGTTTCCTGGTGTTGAGGTTAAGCTTGTCTTAATCAGGCTCTGCCCACGCCTCTGCTCGCCAGTGCTTTACCCTTGGCATCCCCGTTAGGAGAACCCCCAGGGTTCTGTCAGACTGCTCTAGCAGTCTACAGCGGCTATACTTCGTTTGAGCCAGGCTAGACAGATATAGAACGCAATGGATCAGTTCTGATCGGGGAGCAGTTCGTCAACCCAACCCTGCACTCGCTGAACAAGTCTGGTCTTTTGAGGAGTTTGCTGGCCCTCTTGAGCCGCATATTTTGCCCGTCGGTAGTCTGCTAAGGCGCAGTTCCAGTCACCCCGAAGGTGATAGGTACGTCCCCTTTCGGCATAAATAAATGCTGGAAGTTTGTAAAACAGTAGTGCTTCGTCCAAGCATTGCAGGGAAGCATCAAAATCCCCCAGGCTGCGCAGGGTCACTGCCAAATTAATCCGAGCTCGGATATTAAACGGGTTCAGATCTACCGCCCGCTCATAGTCCACCAGGGCCTTGACGGTCAGGCCCATGGCGGTGTAACAATTGGCCCGGTTGTTATAGGCCTGGTCCAGGCCAGCATCTAGTTCTATGGCATAGTCGCAGTCGTTTAACGCAGCGTTATGGTTGCCGCACCACAGATGCAAAAGCCCCCGGTTGCTGTAGTAGTTCGCTTCCCCAGGATGGCGTTGAATCAGCTGATCGAGTAGATGCAATGCCCACCGGTACTGACGCTGGCGCACCGCCTTCACAGCAGAAGCGCTGAGCATGTGATCAGAAATATAGGGTGAGTCAAGGGATGCATCGGGGGTTGGGAGGTTATCCTCCATCATCTCAACGTCTTGTAGACGTGCCCTAGGGTCATGGGTTAGGGTTCTGGTCTGGCGTCGGTACATGTCCATAACGGTTTCCTGGAGGCTAGGTGTGCTTTTCTTAGTTTCAAGAGGAGGCAGTTGAATTACGACCAAGATGTGTCAGTTATCGAATCGCCCTGATTGAGGCTTGTACCGATATATTTGCACCTACATAATTCAAGCTAAACCGCGAAATGACGTAAGTAATTTACGCTCTTTCCTATAGAATTCGCTTTGTCGCCAATATTCTCCGGGATTTTACCGAGATCAAATATGTACTTTAATAAGACCTTTACGGTAAGGCTATATGACAGGTTGTGACAGTTCACAAAGGTGCCCCGAAAAGGCTGAAACCACCCGTTACAATTCAGCTCGAGGGCGATTAAAGCATACTTCGCCCGCCCCTTTGTTCAATAGACATTGTTCTTCATTGCTTTTTCACGCTATGGCTTACGCTCCCGAGCAACCGGTTCAACTTGAGCTTTCTGAAAATAGCTACGTGGTACTGGGACTGGCAACCTGCTTCCTCAGACTGGACGGAGAAACGACAGAAATTCAAGTGGTAGAACCGGTACCATCGGCCTACTTAGAAACGGTCCTTAAAGGTATTGCTACGGCTTACTCTGTCCTCTGGAGTACAACCCTGGCAGAGGCGATGGCCAATCCTACCGTTGGTCTAATGGTTGACCAGCAGCCTACCCCCCAGCCCTGTGAAGATTTTG
>CAZPYG010000136.1:0-14027 GCA_964590465.1 uncultured bacterium
GATGGAGGGTGAATGGGTAGGTGGGTAGGGGGTGGGTGGGTGAAGGGGGGAATGGGTTAAGGAGAATGGGTTGGGGCGGTGATAAAACCTGTTGCCTGACACCTGACACCCGACACCCCGTTCTCCTCCCTTACTGGCTTGCCCCCTCGTCTAAATGGACAACAAATCCAGCAGGGGTTTTGTCATCCAGTTGATGCCCACTCTGACTTGATGGCTTAAGGTTGGCATGCGGTACAGGTAAGCCAGTCGACGGGCTACGTGGGCCAGTTCTCCGTCAAGTTGAAGGCCCAATCCGCTCAGGGTAGCGCGGTGGGTGCCGAGGGTCATCATTTCTCCCAAGTGGTGATAGCGAAACGGCAGTTGGGGTCGGTTTGTCAAGGATGCCCAGATATTCCAGCCCACAAAGTCAGCCTGCTGAACGGCAGATTGGGCCGTCGGAGGAATTGCCTGGCCATCAGCATCTTTGCTGTCGGCCAAATCTCCCATGGCGTAAATATGGGGCCGGTCGACCACCTGTAACGTAGGCTGTACAACGACTTTACCCTGATCATTGTGTTGAATGGGTAGCCCAGCAACGACAGCATTGACCCGAGTTCCCACGGTCCACAACACCAGTTCAACGGGAAGAATATCGGTCTGCCCCCGATATTCCAGGCTAATAGTGTCGGCGGTCACCTCAGTGACAGCGGTTTCTAAGTCAATCCACACCCCCAGGTCAGACAGCACATCTTGAGCAATCTTACGGTTATATTCCGGGGAGGTTCTCAAAATGGTATCGGCCCGCTCCACCAGGCGGATTTTGCCGCGTTCCCCCAACCGTTCTGCTAACTTGCAGGCAATTTCAACCCCGCTATAGCCGCCGCCGACCACAGCGACCCGAATTTTTTCCGCCCCGGAAGCTTCCAACAATCGCAGCCGTTCTTTCAGGTGATCAGCATGCGCCAGGGTGCGAAACCCCAGGGCATGGTCGGCTACTCCGGGGGCTATGTCCATGGGGGTATTGCCGCCTAACGCCAGCACCAGGCGATCGTAGGTTAGAGGTTGCCCTTCGCTGAGATAAACCTGGCCCTGGTCTAAATCAATGCCGGTTACCTCTGCCCGGCGGAACTGAACCCTGGTCTCCGCTAACAGTTCCTCAAAGGGAGGGGCAATTTCCCAGGTTTGCAGCTCTTCTGTAACCAGTTCGTACAGCAGGGGCGCAAACAAAAAACGATCTCGATGGTCGACCAGGGTGATAACGGGCGGAGTTTGACTCCAGGGGAGTTGGCTCAGGCGTAGGGCCGTATACAGGCCACCAAAGCCACCACCGAGAATACAGATATGCTGGGGCGCGTCTGCCATGGGTTTATAGATGTGATACCTCTTATTTCTTCTAACCTAAAACGGGGTGGGCTAACAAAATGCCCCGGAACGTACCATGTCTGATTCGCTTGATTTAATCGATGAATCTCCGCTTCGGTCCTTTGGGGCGGGGGTGCGAGATATGTTCCCCTTAATCATAGGGGCGATTCCCTTTGGAATTATTTTTGGCACCCTGGCCCAGGGCAGTGGCCTTTCTTTTGCCGGGGCTATGGCCATGTCGGCTTTTGTGTTTGCCGGTTCTGCTCAGTTCATCGCCCTGGGCTTGCTAACCGCGGGTAGCTCTATCGGACTGATTGTGTTGACCACCCTGGTGGTGAACCTGCGGCACCTGCTCTATGCCGCCAGTCTTGTGCCTTACCTGAAGGAAAAGCCCCAGCCCTGGAAACTCGTCATGGGCTTTCTGCTGACCGATGAAGCGTTTGCGGTGGCTATCCGCCGCTACAGTCAATGGGGTTATCGATCCACCGACCACTGGTATTACCTGGGGGCTGCCCTGGCCATGTATGTCAACTGGCAACTGTGTACCTGGATGGGGTTAACGGTCGGTCAGATCATCCCCGATGCCGCCGCCTGGGGGTTGGACTTTGCCATGGTGGCGACCTTTATTGGTATGGTGATTCCTTACCTCAAAAGCCGGTCCATGGTGGCAGCGGTTGGGGTGACTACCGTGGTGGCTGTGGTAGCCCATGGTTTGCCTTACAAACTGGGACTGCTGGTAGCCACCCTGGCCGGGGTCGTAACCGGCTCAATCGTTGACCTCGCAAAACCTGCCGAAAATGTTGAATGAATGGCTGCTAATTGGCGGTATGGCTCTGGTGACCTTTGCTATCCGCTACCCTTTGTTGGCCCTCAGCGGTCGCATCCAGATGCCCGATGCCCTGGTCCGAGGGTTGGGGTACGTTCCCCCGGTGGTGTTGACCGCTATCGTCGTGCCTGCTGTATGCTTGCCAGATGGTCAGCATCTCTGGCTCCATCCCAGCAATCCTCGGCTTGTGGGAGCCATTGCCTGCATTGCCGTTGGCCTGTGGCGGGGGAACCTGCTGCTGACCATTCTGGTGGGCATGGGAATGTTCTGGCTGTGGCAATGGATAATTGCATGAACTGAGGAATGCAAGCCCGGGGCTTGGGTGTTAGGCCCCAGGGTTAGGGACTACAATGGGCCTCAAATCTTGCTATGGACCCATGCCTATGAAACGTTTTATCCTAGCTCTGGTTGTTTGCCTGGTTCTGTTTGGCTTTCCCTCCCAGGCGCTGGCTCATCAGGTGGAAACCTTCTATTTCATGAGGGACCAGCTAGAATTTCAGTCTACCTTCAGTACGGGTGATCCTTTCGTGGGGGCAACGGTAGAAATTTATGCTCCCAATAACCCCGACGAACCCTGGATGACGATGACCACGGATGAAGAAGGTCGGTTTGCCTTCATGCCGGATGAGGCCATCCCTGGAGAGTGGGAAATTTCCATTGAAGACCAAGACCAGGGCCATGCCGATTACTGGACCGTGCCGGTGGGCGATCAGGGCATTATGTTCGATGGCATTGTCCTAGATGGAACCCGGGATAACCATTACACCACGGCCTCTGCAATGGGCCCTCTGTTGACCACCACAGGAGCCGGTCTAGGGTGGCTATGGCTTAAGCGGCGACGCCGCATGGCAAACCGGATCTAGGAATGATGGAAGCCTAGAAAACCCATGATGCTGCCCCGTCGAAAGCGACGCACTAGCATGTTGGGTAGTACCACCGGGCTCAAGGCTACCGCCAGGGCGAGGAAGAGCCACTGATCAAGGCGCGATTTAGGATCTTCTGGATCCTTCCAGAAGGGACCAATCGCCAGGGCAAACACCATTAATGACAGGAGACCGTAAATTTTGAGGACCATGTTTTTGGCTTTGGCAGCATCGCTTTCCCAAGCTTAGACCGCTACGCCATGATCTCCCTACCGTAGACTTACCGAGGAATCCTGGTGCTGTTGGTAGCTTCCCTTGGCGCTAACCCCACCTTGCAAACTGGGATTGTGCTTCCATTTAACCCAACCGATAGCCGTTCCACTCCATCCCTTGAGATAATGAAATCTGGTTAGAGAGCTTGGGAGGAAATCGGGGTATGGCCGTTACAACCGCTGGAGCCGTAGACACGATCGGAGTTATCGGCGGCGGCCAACTGGCCTGGATGTTAGCCCCGGCCGCCGAAAAGCTGAGGATGAAGCTCATTGTACAAACCCCTAACACCACGGACCCTGCCGTTGCCCTGGCCCATGACACGGTGCTGGCTGCTGTCACGGATGTGGAGGCTACCGCTTCCTTAGCAGCCCAATGTGATGTCATTACTTTTGAAAATGAGTTTATTAATGTGCCCGGTCTGCAGCGGTTAGCGGCCCAGGGGGTGTGCTTTCGTCCTGCCCTTGAAGTACTCGCCCTGGTACTGGATAAACGCGACCAGCGTCAGTTCTTTGACCGTATCGGGCTGCCTAACCCCCGTTATACCAGCCTCGACGCCGGAGAGAACACAGCCCTGCTCGCCGTCAGGGCTGAGGCAATTGGATTCCCACTCGTTATGAAAACCCGACGGTTGGGGTACGACGGATATGGCACCTTTGTGGTGAAAGACCTCACTGAGTTGCAGGCGGCCTGGCACCAAACCGGTTATGCCCCCATCTTGTTAGAAGAATTTGTTCCGTTTGAACGAGAACTGGCCATGATGGTTGCCCGGTCCCCCAGCGGGGAGGTTGCCATTTACCCGACCGTTGAAACCCAGCAAGTTAACCAAGTATGTCGGCGGGTGATTGCCCCGGCCAGGGTTAGCTCCGAAGTAGAGCAAACTATGGCCCACTTAGGTCAAACCCTGGTGGAACAGTTGCCCCTGGTGGGCATTGTGGGCATTGAATGTTTTCTGACCCCGGACCAACGGGTTCTGATCAATGAAATTGCCCCTCGCACCCACAACTCCGGCCATTACACCATCAATGCCTGTGTCACCTCTCAGTTTGAACAACAACTCCGGGCGGTCAGTAACCGTCCGTTGGGGGCCACCAGGCTGATCTGTCCCCAGGCTGTAATGGTGAATCTTTTGGGGGTCAACGCTTCCCTCGAAGAGCATCTTAACCGTCTGGAAGACCTTAAGGACCTGGCCCATGCAAAGGTGTACTGGTATGGAAAAGATCCGCGCCCGGGCCGTAAGCTAGGGCATATTACCCTTTGCCTTGACGCTGGCGATGTCCCTGAACAGGAGATAGCCCGGGTTGAGCAGCTCTGGTATGACCACCAGGACTAATGCTTGAGTATGCTATGACTTATTCCCTTTCGGCTTTGAATCAGATGTCCCAGGCAGATTTTATCGATGTCCTGGGCCCCACCTTTGAGAAAACCCCCGTAATTGCAGCAAAAGTTTGGCAGCAGCGCCCCTTTAGGTCGGTGGAAGCATTGCACCAGCATATGGTGGCTATGGTGCGGGCGATGTCTCCCCAGGAAAAATTAGCGCTCATTCAGGCTCATCCTGACCTGGGCGGTCGGGTGGCGATGGCCAAAGCCTCTGTGGTCGAGCAGAGAGGTGTCGGCCTGGACCAACTGTCTCCTGAGGAGTACAACCGGTTTCACCAGCTTAATCAGCAGTATCGACAGACCTTTGGGTTTCCTTTTATTCTTGCGGTCAGGGGGCACAATCAGGAATCCATTTTGAAAAATTTTGCCCAACGGATAGAGAACTCCCCCCATGAAGAAATGGCCACGGCTTTATCAGAAATTGAACAAATTGCCTACTTAAGGCTAAAGTCATGGATAGGAGAGTCCTAAAACCGTTCACCTCTCGAAAAATCCATTGTTTCGAGAGCCTCGAATTGCAGTAACATCACCAATGGTTGAGCATAAAAAACGATAGCTTGCCCCCTTTACGATTTGAAACGTATCAACTTGGGAGTATTTCGGTTGTTTGGGGCATATTGGGAAGTGTTGACCACACACATTAACCAAACGCGATTGAGTATTAGGGCATGAAGGACTCCTCCGCAGGTGATCAAAAGCAACTTTTGTTGATTGATGACGACCCAAACCTGATTTTGCTCGTTAAAGACTATCTGGAATTCCGCGGGTTTGCCGTGAATACGGCGGGCAATGGGCGGGAAGCTCTAGACATGCTGGAATCCACTGATCCAGATATGATCATCTGCGATGTGATGATGCCCGAAATGGACGGTTATGCTTTTGTCAAACAAGTTCGGGAAAACCCCGAGACAGAATGGATTCCCATCCTTTTTCTATCGGCCAAGGGACAAAGCCAAGATCGGGTCAAAGGTTTAAATACCGGGGCCGATGTTTATATGGTGAAACCCTTTGAACCTGAGGAACTGGTTGCCCAGGTAGAGTCTTCCCTGAAGCAGGCTTCCCGTTTAACCAAGCAACAGCTCAAGAGCAACGGTGGACCAGCGATTCAGGTTCCCTTTGATGTAGAACTGACGCCCACTGAACTTCGGGTTGTTCAGTTTGTTGCCCGGGGCATGGCCAACCGCGAAATTGCAGACGAACTGAAAGTTAGTCAGCGCACCATCGAAAGCCACGTTAGCAACATGCTGGGCAAAACAGGGTTACACAACCGTACGGAATTGGCCCGCTGGGCCATTGAAACTCAGAAAGCCTAGGGCAGAGATCTGATTTATTATTAAATCGATAAATCGAGTCCAAGGGGGAGCTTGAACTGGCTTTGCTCTGCCGCATCTAGAGTCCCTTGTCTTGTTATACTGAAGTCTGTCTTCGCTGGTGTAGCTCAGCTGGTAGAGCAGCTGATTTGTAATCAGCCGGTCGCAGGTTCGAGTCCTGTCACCAGCTTTCCCCAAAAGCCCCGTGGTATAAGGCCTTGGGGCTTTCCCATATCTGTCCCTCTAGGCAGTTTGGGTATCACCCTCTGTACTAAAAGCTACGCATTTACACCCAAACTCACGGGCAAATGCGCGAAAATAGGCATGAATTTAGTTCAGAATTTAGTTCAATGGCGCGACCGGCTGATTCACTTGCCGCCATGAATGAGCGGCTAAAAGGTGCGGGCATTCGTCTTAAGGTGATGGCTCGGGGAAGCAAGCTCTACTTACGGGGAACCTTGCCCCCAAAAAAAGGGGAGACAAAGCCAAAGCAGCGGTATCTTTCCCTCGGCCTAGACGATACGCCTTACGGCTTTAAAACGGCTGAGCTTAAAGCCCATGAGCTCTGGTCCCAACTAGGGCAGGGGACCTTCCAGTGGGAAACTTGGACTGAGACCGAACAAGATACCTGCCAGGCCTGGATAGACCGCTATAAACGGCACTGGTTCGCGGTTAACGGTGATACCCCCCAGACCCAAACCAAATGGAAGCGACAGGAATGGCAGATGGGCCTTCGCTGGCTACCTCCCTCTGAGAAGATCTCTTCCACAGTCTTGGAAACAACGGTCATAAACCGTCCCCCGAATAGCCGGGCTCGCCAGCTCTGTATCCAGGTACTAAACCGCTTTGCTGAATTTGCCGCGATAGAGGTAGATCTCGACAAGTGCCGAGGTAAGTACACATCCCGTAAGAAGGCGCTAGACATCCCCTCCGACGAGGACATTGCTCGTCTTAAAGATACGATCAGTACGCCCCAATGGCGGTTGGTCTATGCTCGGATGGCGATTTATGGGTTAAGAGACCACGAGTGCTGGTTTTGTGAGATTAACCCAGAGCCCCCCTATGATTGCCGGGTGCTGGAAGGAAAAACTGGTCCTCGGGATGGGGTTATGCCTTTTTACCCAGAGTGGGCCAAACAGTGGAAACCGTGGGAGGGAACCTTACCAAAGGTGACCGATACCGTAGGCGATCGGGCTATCTATGGTGAAAGAACCGCCAGAGCATTTAAGCGCCACAAGATCCCTTTTACCCCCTACACCCTTCGCCATGCCTGGTGCATTCGCGCTTCAGTGGTCTTTAAGCAACCAATCCCTGTAAGTGCGGCAATGGCAGGTCATTCGGCAGACCTTCATTTACGGACCTATAATCGGTGGCTAAAGGCTGCCCAGAGCCTTGAGGCTTACAAAGAGGCCATTGAGAAGGGGCCAAAGGCTCCGGACGTTTAGTAGGACTTTGTGGAACACAATCCTATTACCCATTGGCGCTCTTCCCAAAACCAAGGGATAATAAAAACTAGCTGAGATCTCGAGGCTAAATGTTAAGTGACTGCATATAAGTTTTAAATATCCTTTCAAAAGCGGCAATTCATGGCTTACATGCACTAAGAGTCCGACCTCTAAGCAATACCGTACCCTCAACAACATGTTTATGTCAGATGGCAGGAAGACCTCAAAAAGAGTTTCACGAGTACTTCACAACACCATCCGCAGCTCATGTAGGTCATGAAGATTACTTACTAGCCCCAGCATCAGCATTCTTAAAATATGCAATCGAGGCGAAATGTACAGTTCACCTCTGCATTCGACATTTTCCGAAGAAGAATGACGGAACTTACACCAGTGATGCGGTAGATAGCCTGCAATACTTAGTCGCCGCTATGCTCCCATCATTGATGGGGCATTTTGAGACATACCAGCGGTATTTATTTGCTGGTGCGTTTGATAAATCCGTATATCTACGGGGCTTTAGTACTGAGGATTTTTTTAGGAAGTTAAACAAGCTAACAGATGTCTCATTCGACCCTATCAGGTTGTCCGCACACAGACATTTAGGTTTAACTTCTGTTGGGCTTCTGCTTGCCGATAGCTTAACGGGATGGCACAACCCAGAGAAAGTTAATGGCCTATTTAGTGCCTTTAATCTTAGACGTCAGTTGTTTAGTGAGGATCATTGCGCAAAGCTTCGAACTCTTTGGCAACTCAGACACTCAATTGTTCATACCGGAGGAACTCTAACTCTTCCGGATGCTCAAAAGGTCCCCGACCTGGCCAGATATGGGAATAGCAAGGTTATATTCGAAAACAACTTTATCTTCGAAGTAGCTCGAAAAATGCATCCTCTCGTGCAAGAGGCAACTCAAGGGATTGGGACAGCCTTTAAGAATCAGTTGAACACCGACTTGGATGCATCGCAGCTTCAAGAAATTGATACCTTTTTTAGCGTGAAGTCATCGATTGCCGTATGGCTAACCTCATCTGAGGTACACCCAGAAGACAATCAGCTCCCAGAATAGAGTTTATAAAAGGGTTAATTGTTTTTAGCAGGTTACTCCATATAGCCTGCCTCAAAGCAGGGTAGGGGATTGGCATGCAGATAGTTACTCTGACTCTTTCTCCTCTAGGATCTGAGCCAATCTTTCCTTGATAAGCACTCGAAGCTTTGCAGCGAGCGGTAGCTCACTCCAGGCGACATCATCGCGGCAGCTCTCAACCTGCTCTCGAATATCGCTGACATCAATAGAGATCCGATCTCGCTGTGCCACAAAGAACCGTAAGGATACAACGCACGTCCATCGTATCTCTACTAGCCTCATATTAAGAAAAATGAGCGCTTGGTCTCTTGGTGAAGCCATTGGCTTCTACTAGAAGTACTATGGATTGTAAGGGAGGCCCTGATTCCATAATCAGGTCTCCCCGTGGTGGTCGAGGAGTTCAGTTCGAAAAGTTCCTGTTACCAGTAGAAGGTTCGGCTTATGTCTAACACTCAAAATCTCACCGTGCTGATTCGCCCCTGCGATAGTGGTATGTGCCCGGCGCTCTACTCCGATTCATCGGGAAGAGTCTTCGTTCAGGGCTCCAAGCTTCCCGCTGACGGAAGAGGGGACCGGCAATCTCCTCAGATGAAGAGGTGGTAGAGATCACCCCTGAGCTACTCGCCTACCTCAAGGCCCACTAGAGAACAAACTGAATGCCTAGGCTTTTCCGAGAGCCCCTTAGCCCAAAGCGGCGAGGGGCTTTTCTTCAGGTTCTGGAAAGGGAAACAGAAGCTCAGAGTCTACGAAGTTCCGGAAGTCATCGGAGTGAACCTGGCGCATCTTTTCCCAGTGGGCACGCACCGATTTGTAGGAGAAGACATTCCGGGCATCTCGCTTGAAGCCCTCAAGGTGAACGCCACTGATCACGCCATTTCTGAAATTTAGGTAGCCTATGAGCACCTGGTTGATAAGAAACTCACTGACCTTCTGTAACTCCCAGGCTTTGGGATCAAGACCGTTGGCCTTGGTAAATGCTTCAAGCAGAGTAGGGCTATTGAGGATACCGAAGAAGAGGTCCCGATGGGCATCTACGACTGAGTGTTGGGCCTGGCTGTAGCCACTGGCGATCTGATGCCGGACTTGCTCAAGCAATATGGTGACTGTTCGGCGGGTGGATACCCAAAGCAGGATGTTGGCGACCGTCGTTACGAAGGTAAAAGCGACCATCAACAGTGCCGTGAAGTCAGCTATGGTAATGCCCCAGTCCGTGAGCATGGCTCGCTTATCTAATAAATACTCCAAACGACTGCAACATCTACTGGATGGAGGTTAGAGCCATTTTTGCCAAATCCGCAAAACTTTTTTCTTGAGCCAGAGCTTTTTTCCTGGAAATTTATCGAAACATCGAAATTCGGCATGGGTAGATGTTTCTCCACCTCTGGGCCAGCACGTCATGCAGGGTAAATGGCTCAATGGTTTTAGCCTGCTGGTTAAATCAGGCTAGCCTCTCCCTGCAGGTACTTTCTGAAATTGAGAGGTCACTGTCGCTATGGAGGACTCAGAACATCCGCTTTCTGAAAGCGAGCTATCGCAGTTTACCGGCACCTCACAGTATTACCAGCACCCCTTTGGCGTGCTGTATACGGATGGGGTCCAGTACATGGCAAAACGCGGTGGTGGGTATTGGATTATTGACCTGATTGCCATCTGGCAACTTCACCCAAAGGTGTATCAGGATCCAATGCTCCAGCAGATTCAGTTCTGGACGTTGACGGTCAACGATGATCGCTCAGCGTTGCTTATCTGCGAACGGGATACTGATGACATTGCAGTGTCACAAAGGATCCCGTTCACTGACTTCCCGCTTAAGACGCTGAGGCTCTACTTTCAAAATGGCGTGATCCTGCTGCCCTCAGAATACTGAGGTATTTGCAGGGTCTTCTTGTCATGCAGGTTCGTTGAGACGGTTCTTGGCGTTGCTCTGCATGACCTGGTGGCTTAGAGATTTCCATATAGGGTCTAAAAACTCATAAAACATCGTTAGAAACATGCCCCGTTGAACCCACAAACTGAAAGCAATTATCTAATTAGGGGATTAAACACCGCGAACGACATGAATCGTTAACGAAAAAACCTTTGGGAGAAACAGTATGTATAAATTACTAATATCATGCGGAACAGCAGTATGCTTTTTGGCATTCACTCACAGCGCTCAGGCTGAAATTCTATGTGTTCGAAATAAAACGAAAGCAACACGAGCAATCAAACTTAGTAGTTCATTTCGGACAGTTGGTTCTGGTGAAAGTTGTCCTAAGGGGTTTTCCCAGCTTATAGACACCAGCGTTTTTAAGGGTGAGAAGGGGGACAAAGGCGATACCGGTGCAGCGGGCTCAAACGGGGCTAATGGGGCTAACGGTCAAAGTGCTTTTGATACCTTATCTTCAGGGACGACAATAAAAGGTGTTCTTACAACCAGTTCAGGACAAAATGCTGGCTTTGGAACATTTAGTGCTTTAGTACCGGAAAATATTACTGCTTCAAACGTAATAATTGCGCGGAACTCTGTACTTGATACTCAATGCACTGCTGCTGGTTCCCCAAACTTTGCTTGTCTCAGTACCACTGAATTAGCAAAAAATGCTGCTGATTGTACTGGAACAGTAGATAACCCAACAGCACCAAGCGGGAAGATTTGTATCTACCCTCGCACAGCGGCAATACCTGGCAACACAACTCGCTTGGAAGGTCGGGCTGAACAGTTCGCAGGACAGAATTATTTTTTCAGACCATACTTTCAGATACAGGTAATGAGCGGCACTTCTACAAACGCACAAATAACAGGAACGTGGGCTTATACAGCACCATAAGAGTAAGTGAATACGATGCTGATTGCTCTGTAAAAGCAATCAGCATTTTAATTAAGATCGGTCGTCGGTAAGAACTTGTTCAAGTTCTTTTCTGAAGTTTTCTGTATCAAGCACCCATGGGCTGATCAGTTTTGTTATGAACTGCCCAAATCTTAGCTCTCACGTCAGTCTTTCACGACAAGCATTTTTGCTCACTATATAACTGGGATACCCCCGTTCTTTCATAGCCACGAACGATTCTGGTCAGTTAGGAGACGGTATGGACAAGGCACGACTCTATCCAGTCAGTGTCCAATATACTCCCTGATAGAACCTCTAATCTTAGGGGGCAGTGAGCAGAGCCTAAGCGATTCTAAAGAACCAGATTATTTACGGATTCATGACTACGAGACAGAAGTTTTTCACCTCTAATTATCAAGTCAAAAATCATTTCACTCGACAACTATTTATCTAGAAAAATGGTCTGACCTAGTCGCTTGAGGCAGATACTGTTTCAGTTTTGCGGGAGTTATAATGCCCCAAATAAAGAAAACGTTTAGAGGGATTTTTGGCTATTTGTTGGTCAAATTCGCTGTAATTGCCTTTCTTCCAAATATAGGCCAAACCCAGATTTTGCTTTACGAATTAAACGGTGATTTTCCAGAGGATCAATTCGGACGCAGTGTTAGCATAGCTGGCGATATCAATAGCGACGGGCATGACGATATTCTCGTCGGCTCCCCATTTGATGGAAAGAATGGCTTTCGTGCAGGTTTGGCAAGAGTCTATTCAGGGAAAGACGGTTCTACGCTCTTTGAGCTGTATGGCGACACAATGAACGGCTGGTTCGGGATGTCGGTCAGCGATGCCGGAGATATCAATAAGGATGGGCATGATGACTTCATTATTTGCGGATTGGCTCATCAGGGGGTCAATAAGTTTGCCAGAGTTTTTTCTGGTAAGGATGGGTCAGTACTCTTCACTTTCAGTGATTCCATGGCCCATAGCGTCGTTAGAGCTTCAGGTGCTGGTGATACAAATGGTGATGGCTATCCCGATATAATTGTCGGTTTTCCAAGCGGTCGCTCACATGCTCGCGTTTTTTCTGGGAAAGACGGATCAACCTTACATACCTTTACCTTAGAAGGAGATACCAGGGTTTGGACAAGTAATGGTGGAGATATCAACAACGATGGCTATGCTGATGTGATGGTTGGCGCCCCCGATATTATGGTTAACGGTTTTCCGTCATCAGGGAAAGCATTCGTCTTCTCGGGATTCGATGGCTCCACCTTATATAGCATTGACGGTGCATGGAATGAGGCGATTGGCTTTAATGATATGGGAGTGGCGGATGCAGGTGACATTAATAAAGATGGCTATGATGACTTCGTGATCAGTGGGGTGTCATCCAGCAAGGTTTATTCAGGAGTTGACGGAACGATAATCTATATATTCTCTGTACCGGCAGTAGGTGGCGGCGATGTTGATGGAGATTCGTATCCGGATATAATCGCACGGGGCTCGGTCTTTTCTGGAAAAGATGGAACCTTGCTTTACACAGCCGATTTTTCAGGTGCCTATTCAATTGATGGCAATGGCGATATAAACAACGATGGCTTAGCTGATTTTGTTGCTGGGTCGATAAATGCTGCTCCGTCATCATCTGGGTTCGTGAAGGTTTTCTCTGGGAAGCCAGATACATCCTCGGACTCTACTAATCCGCCTAGCTCTGAGACACCTTCTGATCCCAATAATCCGCCCGATGCCAATATTCCCAATCCCTGTTCTACGGAGATTGGAGTCAGTATTAACCAAGCAGCACTCTACACTAAGAGCCCTGAAGTAGAGCTTTGCATTAATTATCCTGCTGGAACTCGGTCAATAAAAATTTCCAATGACGGAGGCTTTTCTGGTGCTACAGAAATTAGTCCGGCAACGTCAGTATCTTGGAGAATTATTTCGAGCGGTTCAGAACGACTTCCTAAGACAGTATATGTTCGATTTGGTGGACCGGGGATAGATGGTAGCCAGACCTATAGTGACGATATCATTTTGGATGAAACACCTCCGGAGATAGAATCTGGGAAAGGAAACGATCTTGGAAGGAAGAAAGGAAAGGTCGTGGTTTGTCATAAAGACGACCTTACTCCTGAAGGGCAGGAAATAGAAATTTCAGCATCTGCTCTCGATGGCCATATTAAACATGGTGACACCCTCGGCCCTTGTGAAAACGAGGGAAATGAGAAACGTGTTCCTAGGAATTTGGATTATCTATTGAGGAAACGAAAGAAGACAAAGAGTAAGTACCAGTCAGTTTCCATTAGTGTTGAAGCAACTGATAGTAACTCTGGCGTGAGTCAAATGCGCTTTTTGCAAAATCAAAAGGCTATCACTTCGTGGATAACATACAGCAAGAAAACTCTCATTACGGCAGAGCAGCGGAAGCCAATTTTCGTTGAAATTAAAGACTCTGCTGGTAACATTTCTAATCCGAAGCGGATCCGTCTCAAGAGGAAGAGGAGATAGAAGCTCAAGAGGTGCTAAAGCCGTATCCTCTCTATTTCATCGAGTGATATCTCATCATCTCTTCGGTCATACAACGCCGTGGTCCGAATATCCTCATGTGCAGCAATCTTCTGCGCATTGTCGCGGCTGCCGCCATTTCGCAAAAAGTTGGTAATCCCCGACGCCCGAAAGGTATGGTTGCACGCCTCC
>CAZPYG010000137.1:0-13974 GCA_964590465.1 uncultured bacterium
GGGAGTGAGGGGGAGCTTGGGGGCGGGGGAGTAAGAGGTGGGTGGGGTGGAAGAGTTAGGAGAACTCTGGGCAAGAAAATACCCTCGAGTAGGGCCTGTACCCTTGGTGAGTGCCTGATAAAGTGAGTAATTTAGTAATTTTGTTGCAAGAGATTTCCTTAATGCAAATTCAAGATCCAAGAGTCAACACTAGTTTCGTAACTACCTTTGTTTGAGGAGTTTTCTATGCCATCCAGCAGTCATCCGGCAGAGTCCAAAAAACTTCAGGATCAGGATCAGAATGCTCCGGAACAAAAAGATTTGGAGCAGAACCAGGATGAGTCCGTCGAAGCAAAGGGCTCGGGTAAATGGAAAAAGTTTCGGCCCTCCCGCCGCTGGCTTTACTGGATCGCCGGATTGGGTACAGTGGGCCTGATTGCTCTGGTGTTCCGCCCGGCTCCTACCCGGGTAGATCTGGTAACGGTGGATCGGGAAGACCTGCAGGTGACGGTCGATGAGGAAGGCCGCACCCGGGTACAGGACCGTTTTGTGGTGGCGGCCCCGGTGGATGGACGGCTGGCTCGCATCGAGCTGTCCTCAGGAGATGGGGTGGAAGAGGGCGAGGTTGTGGCCCGGATTGATCCCCTCCCCTTCAACAGTGAGGTGCGCCAGGCCCAGGCGCGGATCGATTCCCTGCGGGCGGAAATGGCAGGGGTTGAGACTCAGCGACCGAAGGACTACGCCCTGGAGCAGGCGCGAGATCGCATCCAGCAGGTCCAAACCGAACAGCGACAGGCAGAGGCGGCCCTGGTCAGCGCCCAGGCAGAACTGACCCAGGCCCAGAGGGATCGCCAGCGGGCGGATGATTTGGCGGCCCGGGGGGCTATTCCCGACCAGGATCGGGAAACAGCCCGACTGGCGGAAACCTCTCGCCAGCAGGAAGTCAGGGCTGCCGAAGAGCGTTTGCAGGGAGCCATTGCTGCTGTCAATGCGTCCCAGCAGGAGCTCGCCATCCTCCAGGCGGAGCAGCAGGATCCCGATTATCTACTGCGGGTTTATCAGGGGGAAATCAACCAGGTGGAAGCGGAACTGGCCCGGTTAGCCGATGACGCGAAACGCACCGACATTATCTCCCCCGTCAGCGGTCGGGTGCTGCGGGTAACCGAGGAAAGTGCTCGCTACGTCACCGCTGGTACTCCTGTGATGGAGTTGGGCAATCCCGATGCCCTGGAATTAGAAATCGATGTGCTTTCCTCCGATGCCGTAAAAATACGGCCGGGGGACAGGATTCAGGTGAACCAGTGGGGCGGCGACGCCATGCTCCTGGCAGAGGTCCGGTATATTGAGCCCTCTGCGTTTACCAAAGTATCTGCCCTGGGGGTGGAAGAGCAGCGGGTGAATGTAATTGCCGACTTCTTTGACCCCAACGTTCCCCTGGGGGATGGGTTTCGGGTCGATACCCAAATTGTGATTGACAAAGTGGAGAATGCCCTAACGGTTCCCATCAGCGCCCTGTTTCCCTGCGACGCCGGCACCTGCGTGTTCACCGTAGAGGACAACCGGGCCAGACTCACATCGGTTACCCCGGGACCTCGCAATACCTTTGATGCGGCCATTCAGAGTGGTCTGGTGCCGGGAGACACCGTCATCACCTTCCCCGCATCGGTTGAAGCGGGAGACCGGGTGACGCCCCGATAACTCAATTTGGATGATTTACTCTTGTATGATTGACGAGTTAGTTCTTGCTTACTGGTTTACCCCTTAAGGAACATGCCTCCAGCCCGTCTTCCGTTTCGCAGAACCGTTCTGGGGCTTACCCTCAGCCTGTCCCTGGTAGCAACGGCCTGTAGTCGTCCCCAGCCGCAGGGCGGCGCTCCCCCAGCGGTGCCGGTAACCCTGACCACCCTGGAGCCCGGCACCTTTGAAGACACCGCTGAATTTGTGGGCTCCCTGCAGGCTGAGCAACGGGTAGAACTGCGTCCTGAAACCGATGGCCGCATCACCCAAATTTTTGTGGAGGCAGGGGATCCGGTCAGCGCCGGGCAACCCATTTTGCAGCTCAGACCCGACCAGGCCCAGGCCCAAGTGGCGGGTTCCCAGGCCGGGGCAGACGCGGCTCGCTTTGGCCGAGATGCCGCCCAGGCCCAGTTAGAAGCCGCCCAGGCCCAGCTCCTGCAATCTGAATCCGATGTTCAGCTGGCGGAGGTGGAATTTCGCCGCACCAAGAGCCTGGTGGAAGACGGGGCCCTGAGTAAGCAGGACCTCGATCAAGCGCAGAATCAGCTGGAAGTAGCCCGAGCCTCCCAACGCCGGGCTGAAGATAATGTCCGGGCGGCCCAGGCCCAACTGGAGCAGGCCGCTTCGACCCTGAACCAGGCCCAGGCCCAGGTACAGGTTAACCAGGAAAGTTTGGGCTTCACCCAGGTCACCGCGCCCATCGCCGGTTTTGTGGGGGACATTACCCCCCAGGTGGGAGATTACGTTTCCCTGGGGCAGGCCGTTACCACCATTACCGAGAATCGGGAGCTGTTTTTGCGAATTCAGGTGCCCACTACCCGCTCCGAACAGCTCCGTACGGGGTTGCCGGTAGAGTTGGTCGACCCCAACACGGGCGAGCCCCTGGCCACCGGCAGCCTCAGTTTCGTGTCCCCTGAAGTCGATAGCAGTGCCCAGTCTATTCTGGTGAAGGCCCGCTTCCCCAATGAAGCTGGCACCCTGCGGGAAGGTCAGTTTGTGCGGGCACGAATTATTTGGAACACGACCACAGCCCTGCTGATTCCTACCATTGCTGTTT
Source organism: uncultured bacterium (assembly GCA_964590465.1). Lineage (GTDB taxonomy): Bacteria > Cyanobacteriota > Cyanobacteriia > Phormidesmidales > Phormidesmidaceae > CAZPYG01. Next base: position 2,774 of record CAZPYG010000137.1, read on the forward strand.
CCCGCATTGGTGGGCAAAGCTTTGTGTTCGTGGCCGACGAGCAGGTCACCGACAATGGTCAAACCCTGCAGGTAGTTTCCCAGCGCCCTGTGCAGTTGGGGGCAATCCAGGGAAACAGCTATCGTGTATTGGACGGTTTGGAATCAGGAGAACAAATTGCCGTTACTAATATCCTCAAGCTGCAAGATGGAGTTCCGATTCAAGCTGAGGCAGAGGAAGCGGCGGCTTCAATCCGTGAATAGTTTTTGGGTGCGTTAACTCCAGCCCGAGCCTTTTTAAGAACCTCTTTAAAATGAAGCTCCTCAACTGCCTGGGGGGACAAATCATTCCACATCTTACTGTTTCTGGTGACTTGCCATGGTGCTGCTGTCTATCGCCGACAACTTCATCAGACGACCGGTACTGACAACCGTTTGTACGGTGCTGATTTTGATCATGGGGGGAATTGCCATTGGCCTGTTGCCCATTGAGCAACTGCCGGAACTGGCTCCCGTACAAATTCAGGTCGCCGCCAGCTATACCGGGGCCGATGCCGAAACCGTTGAAAAAACCGTAACCAATGTGCTGGAGCGGGAAATCAACGGGGTGCAAGGGATGGATTACATTACCTCCAGCAGCACCAATACCGGCCAGAGCAACATCAGCGTAGTATTTCAGCCGGGGCAAGACAAAGACATTGCCCAGGTCAATGTGCAGAACAAGGTCGCCGTTGCCGAGCCCCTACTCCCGCCCGAGGTAAACCAGCTGGGGGTGACAGTAGACGCCCAATCTCCCAGCATTTTGCTGGTGTATCGGTTTTTCACCGATGACGACCGTTACGATGCTTTATTTCTCAACAACTATGCTGATCTCTTCATTCTGGACGAGGTCAAACGAATTAGAGGGGTGGGTAATGCCCAGCTCTTTGGGGCGGGTAAATACGCCATGCGGCTGTGGCTTGACCCCAACGCCCTGGCCGGTCGTGGGTTAACGGCGGCGGATGTGGTTGCAGCTATTCAGGAACAAAATATTCAAATTGGGGGGGGCGCTATCGGTGCACCCCCCACCTCTGAAGACCAGCTTTACCAGTACACCGTCAGACTGCCGGGGCGACTGGAGGAAGTAGAGGAGTTTGAAAATCTGGTGATTCAGGTTGCTGAAGGGGGCAACCTGACCCGCCTGAGGGATGTGGGACGGGCGGAATTGGGTTCAGAGAACTACAGTTTTGACGTCCGGTCTGAAGACAATCTGGCGGCGGGGCTGCTGGTGTATCAGCTGCCCGGGAGTAATGCCCTGGATGTAGCCACTGCGGTACGGGAGCGCATGGCGGAATTAGAGGGCAGCTTTCCCCCGGGGTTTCGGGCCGAGATTGTGTTTGACACCACGGAATTTGTCAAGGTGTCGTTGCGGGAGGTGTTCATTACCCTGCTGCAGGCCGTCGCCCTGGTGCTGTTAATTTTGTTTGTGTTCCTGCAGGACTGGCGCTCCACGTTGATCCCGGCGGTGGCCATTCCCGTGGCGCTGATTGGGGCCATGGCCTTTGTGCTGGCCTTCGGCTTTTCCATTAACACCCTGACCTTGTTCGGCTGCATCCTTGCCTCCGGTCTGGTGGTGGACGATGCCATTGTGATTGTGGAGGCGATTTCCGCCAAAATTGACCAGGGCATGCGGCCCCGGTTAGCGGCCATCGATGCCATGCAGGAACTCTCGGGAGCGGTGGTGTCTACTTCCCTGGTGCTGATGGCCGTATTTATTCCGGTGGCGTTTTTCCCGGGCACCACGGGCAAGATTTATCAGCAGTTCGCCCTGACCATTGCCTTTACGGTGGCAGTTTCCACTTTTAACGCCCTGAGCTTTTCTCCGGCGATGTCGGCCCTGCTGCTGCGTCCTCGGGATCCCAATGCCTCAAGCGGCCCCCTGAACCGGTTTTTTGACGGGTTCAACCAGGGATTAACCTGGACCACCCAACGGTATAAGGATCTGGTGGCCCTGTTTATTCGTCTGCGGTACCTGATTCTGGCCCTGTTCGTGGTCGGCATTATGCTGATGCTGGTCATGTTCCGGGTTGTGCCCACAGGCTTTGTACCGGAAGAAGACCAGGGTTACTTCATCGGCATCGTGCAGGCTCCGGATGGAGCTTCCTTGGAGTACACCAAACAGGTCATGGTCCAGACCAATCAGGCGCTGTCCCAGTTCCCGGAAATTCAGAGTACGTTTTTGCTGTCGGGCTTCAGCTTTGACGGTCCTGCCGCCAACCGGGGGGTGTTCTTTGCCACCCTGGCCCCGTGGGATGATCGGAAATCTCAGGAATCTACGGTGTTTGGGCTGTTACCTCGGGTCAATGGTGCCCTTTCCCAGATTCAAGATGCCATGGTGATTGCCTTTAACGCTGCCCCGGTGCCGGGCTTTAGCCCCACCGGAGCCCTGGAAATGCAGCTGCAGGACCGCAGCGGGGGGCAGCTCAACATTGACAGCTTTTTGCAAAATGCCTTCGAAGTCATCGGCGTGGCTAACCAAAGCCCGTCATCGGCTGGGGTGTTTACCCAATTCACCGCAGGGTCTCCCCAGATTCAGGTAGAGGTGGATCGAGATCGACTGAAAGCCCTGGATGTGGATTTGAATACCGCCCTGTCTACCCTGGGTACCTATCTCGGGTCCCGTTACGTGAATGACTTTACCTACGGAGAACGCAACTACCGGGTGCTGGTCCAGGCCGATAGTCCCTACCGGGACGACCCGGGGGATATTAACAGCGTGTATGTGCGATCGCGCAACGGCACCATGGTTCCCCTGGGGGAAGTTGTCACCCAAAGGGAAATTGTTAGCCCTGCCACCATCAACCACTTCAACCTGTTCCGGTCCATTAAGCTGGAAGGGCAACCCGCCCCTGGCTTCAGCTCCGGCCAGTTGATTCAGTCCATGATGGCGGCCCATGAACAGGCGGCTTTACCGACGGTGGGGTCGGCCTGGCAGGGCACCGCCAAAGAAGAGATCGCCTCCGGCAATTCTGCTTTGATTATCTTCGCCCTGGGGGTCGTGGTGGTGTTTCTGGTGCTGGCCGCCCAGTACGAAAACTACATTGACCCCATTATCATTCTGCTGACGGTACCCCTGGCGATTTTGGGAGCCCTGCTCTTCCTTTACCTGCGGGGGCTTACCTTGAACGTTTATGCCCAGGTGGGTCTGGTTATGCTAATTGGTCTGGCCAGCAAAAACGCCATTTTGATTGTGGAATTTGCTAACCAGGCCCGGGATGCCGGATTGGGGTTAATCCCCTCAGCCATTAACGCGGCTGAGCAGCGGTTTCGACCCATCATCATGACGGCAATTTCCTCCCTGGTGGGCTTTTTTCCCCTGCTGGTGGCCACCGGTGCAGGCAGTGCCAGCCGCTGGTCGGTAGGGTACACGGTATTTGGGGGACTACTGGTGGCTACGGTCCTCAGTTTGCTGGTGGTGCCAGTGCTCTACGTGATTTTGAAAAGCACATCGGAATGGATTTTCTCGGATCACCCTCCGGCCCCTCCCTCCCCGCCGTCGATGGATACCGGTAATGGAGCTAAGCCCCCCGCCCCCAGTGATGAACAAACCGCGACCATACATCCTATTCAGGAGGGAGAATCTCCGGTTTAGGGAGAGTGGGGAGTAGGGATTGGGGAGTGGGGGATGACAAAGAGTCGGTGAGGTGGGTGAGGTGGGTGAGGGAAAGGATGAAGCTGGGATGGTGAGGGGAGCGGGTTGGGTAGACGGATGACCCGACAACAGGCATTCTAAGTACTGGCATCATCCCTGATAAGGAATCGGCGAGGAGTAGTATGGACGGTGAGGGGCAACAGGAATTAATGGCGAGGCTGGAAGCCATTGAGGCCAGGTTAGAGGCCCTTACTCAGCAGGGGCTAACCGAGCGGTTGGCTCGCATGGAAGACAAATTGCTGCTGGTTACCGATGTTGAGCGGTATCAAAAACTCCAGGGATTGCTCAAGGTGGGCAAACTGCTGGAAGCCGATGATGAAACCGTCCACGTCATCATGCAGGAGGCGGGCAAGACCGACCGGGAAGATCTTACCCCCGACGAAGTCAAGGTTTTCCCCTGCAGTGTACTGAGGGTAATCGACCGTCTCTGGACCACCTACACCGGCGGGCGATTTGGCTTCAGTGTGCAGCTGAAGCTTTACCAGGAGGTGGGCGGCACCCTGGAAACCGCCATCGCCCAGGATTTGGACATGTTGCGCCGCCTGGGGGACCGGGTGGGCTGGCGGGAAAACGGTCAGTGGAGGACCATCGCCCAGGCGGAACATCGGATGGAAGACCCGGTGGGTTGCTACCCGATTGTGTGGTGGAATTCTCCCTATGGGGCCAAGATGGTCAACTACTTTCTCAATCGTTTGTTTACCTGTGACCTGTAACCATGATGAAGCAGGTCAAACAGGGCATTTTTTGGGGGATGAGCACCCTGGTACAGGCCAGTATCTGGATGCCGGTTCCCATGGCCCAGGCCCAGGTTAGACCAGGGGTAACTTTTGAGCTACCGGAAGTGTGCACCGCTGATTTAGCAGAGGCGATACCGGAACCGGGACAGGCTCCCGAAGCGTTGCCTGGGGGAATCCTTGCCCCACCCCCTAACCCCCTGGCCATACCCCTTCGTCCGGCAGAGGTAGACATTTCCCGACCACAGCCGATTTCTCTAGATCAGGCCCTTGACCTCGCCTACCGCAATAATCCCAATCTGGAATCCGTCAGAATTGCGGTAGACCGCAGTCGGGCCACGTTAGAGGAGTCCTTCGCCAGCCTTTACCCCACCGTTGATCTGAATGGCGGCATAGATGGGGTCACCAATGCCACGTCGGGACAGGGGGAGGAGGACAGTGATGGGGGTTCAGCGGTGGCCGCCCTGACCGGAAATCTGGAAGCGGCCTACGACATCGTGACCGGGGGAGAGCGCTCGGCCCGGATTCGGGCGGCGGCGTTGCAGTTGCAGCAACAGCAGTTGACCCTTGAGCAGGAACAGGAGGCCCTGCGATCGCAAATCAGCCTGGCCTACTACGATGTGCAAAGCACCCGGGAACGCATGGGCATCGGCCAGGACTTTTTGGCCGAAACCTGTCGCAACCTGCGGGACACTATTTTGTTTTACGAGGCCGAGGTGGGCACCCGGTTTGATGTGCTCCGGGCCGAGGTGCAGGTGGCCCAGGCCCGCCAGGACCTGATTCTGGCCCGCAGTAACTGGCAGACGGCCCAACGCCGACTGGCGGCTTTTTTGAATATTCCTGCGGATTCGACAATTATCACCACTCCTGTTAGCATCGGCGGCTTCTGGCCCCTCACCCTGGAAGAGAGCATCGTGCTGGCTTTGCAAAACCGGGCTGAACTGGAGGAAAATTTATTGCAGCGAGAGGTTTCCCAAGCCCAACGGCAGATTGCCCTTTCCGCCATTCGCCCCCGGCTGCAGACCTCCGGCAGCGTGAATGCCGCCGTTGCCTTAAACGACATCACCAGCGCTGCTATTCCCGGCCTGGACAGTAATACTTCCGCAGGATTCGGCTTGAGGTTGGGCAGCAGCTGGCGGGTGTTTGACGGCGGCGCGGCGGCGGCGCGAGTCCGACAGGCGGAACAAGACCAGGCCATTGCTGAATCTACCTTCTCCTCGGAGCGCAACCAAATTCGTCTGGCGGTGGAAACGGCCTACTTTAACCTGGAGGCCAACCTAGCTAACATCGACACGGCTCGAACCTCCCTGGAGCAGGCCCGGGATGCGCTCCAACTGGCCCAACGACGCTTTGATGCCGGGGTCGGCGATCAGCTTGAGGTATTAACCGCCCAGCGGGAGCTGACAGAAGCTCAGGTGCAGTTGCTGGATGCCGTTTTAGGTTATAACCGCTCCCTGGTGGATCTAGAGCGGGCGGTTTCGAATCTGGCGGATTAGGCCCTGCCGATCTGAAAAATTTGGGTTTCAATATTTTCTATCAATAGCTTTCTGGATTAGGGATTAGCCATGCTGCGGTAGGATTACCGCAAGCCTCTCGAAAACTTCGTTAATTCGTCGGTACCCCCCCATGACTGCACCCAGTTCTGCTGTATTACAGGAAATTCAGAAGCGCGATCGCACCTTCCTCGCCACCCGAAACCCCTACGAAAACCTGCAGGCGCTCCACGAAATCTGGCCCATTGCTGCCCAGCGGTATAACGCTATTGTGGCCATGCGAGACCTCCACGGCCAGCCGCCTGCCACCCTGACCTATGGCGACCTGGTGGAAGCTATTCAAAACTTTGCCAGTGGGTTGCAGTCCCTGGGAGTCGAAAATCGGTGCCACGTCGCTCTATTTGCCGACAACAGTCATCGCTGGTTTATTGCCGACCAGGGCATTATGACCGCCGGGGGCATGAATGCCGTCCGCAGCGCCACCGCCGACCGAGAGGAACTGCTCTACATTGCCGAACACAGCGATAGCACAGTGCTGGTGGTGCAGGATGTGGCCCTGTTTCAACACCTGCGGCAGGGGTTGGTGAATCTGCCGATGAAGCAGGTGATCCTGCTGTCCGACGAAGACCCCATGGCCGACGACCGTTTCAAAATATTGAACTTCACCCAAATTATGGAGTTGGGTAAAACCCATGCCTACCAACCGGTAGAGGTGAAACCCGAGGACCTGGCGACCCTGATTTACACCTCTGGCACCACCGGCAAACCGAAAGGCGTAATGCTCACCCATGGCAACCTGCTGCACCAGATCAACACCCTGGGGGCGGTGGTACAGCCGGAACCGGGAGATCGAGTTCTGGGAATTTTGCCCTCCTGGCACAGTTTCGAGAGAACTGCAGAATACTTTTTGTACTCTCGCGGATGCACCCAAACCTATACCAATCTGCGCCACATCAAGAGCGACATGAAAGCCACCAAACCCCAGTACATGGTTGGGGTGCCCCGGCTTTGGGAATCCATTTATGAGGGGGCGCAAAAGCAGTTTCGGGAGCAAACTCCCGGTAAGCAAAAGCTGATTTTCTTCTTCTTTGGCATCAGCCAGGCCTACGTGGAAAACCTCTGGCGCTTTCAGGATACAAAACTGGATGAGCCTAACCTTTCAATCCTGAAAAAACTAACTTCCGGAGCCGCCGCTCTGGCCCTCTGGCCGCTACATCAGTTAGGTAAAAAGCTGGTGTACGGCAAAGTGCAGGAGGCCACCGGGGGTCAGGTTAAGCAGTTTATCAGCGGCGGTGGCTCCCTGGCCCGGCACCTGGACATCTTTTTTGAAGTGATCAACGTGCCCCTGATTGTGGGCTATGGCCTGACGGAGACAGCCCCGGTACTGTCCGCCCGTCGCCCCTGGCGCAACCTGCGGGGAGCCGCCGGGCAACCCATTCCCCACACCGAGATTAAAGTGGTTGATCTGGAAAGCGGTCAGGCCCTCCCCCAGGGCAGCAAGGGGTTGGTGATGGCCCGGGGACCGCAGATCATGGCAGGGTACTACAAAAACCCCGAAGCCACCCGCAAAGCCATTGACCCCGAAGGGTGGTTCGATACGGGGGACCTGGGCTGGATCAGCAAAGACGGCAACGTTGTCCTGACAGGACGGGCCAAGGACACCATCGTCCTGACCAACGGGGAGAATATCGAGCCCCAACCCCTTGAAGATGCCTGCGCCCGTAGCCAATACATCGACCAGATCATGTTGGTGGGGCAAGACCAGCGTTCCCTGGGAGCCTTGATTGTGCCCAATCTGGATGCCCTGCAGGCCTGGGCGGCGACTCAATCCTGGTTCATTGACAGTCCCGGCGACGAAACTTCTCCCCCCGCCGGGTTTACCCCCATGACCCTGGAGGATGACCCGGTACAGAAACTGTTCCGGGCTGAACTAACCCGGGAGGTCAAGGACCGTCCCGGCTTCCGCCCCGATGATCGCATCGGCCCCTTCCGGTTTGTGCTGGAACCCTTTTCCATGGAAAATGGCCTGCTGACCCAGACCCTAAAAGTTAAACGGCCCGTAGTTACCGAGCGGTATCGCGATATGATTGACGCGATGTTTGTGTAGGCCTGATGGGTAAAGTAAAACCCGCAATTTTTATCAATCATGGAAGATAATCAATCTTTACTGCTAAAACGAGTTGTCAACATCAAAGCGGTTGTCACCCCCCTCTGGAAAGAGGAAGCCCAAAAACAGCTGCAAAGCCAGATCAATCAACTCGATGGTCGGCTTCAACAGCTTGAAATGCAGGGGCAGCGCATGATGGCGGAACTGCAGAAGCAGGTCGAATCCCAGCCCGGTAATAATGCTATTCAGCAGCAGATTGGGGATGTGCAAACCCGCCTGAACCAGGACAAAAATAAAATGCTGCAGCAGAAGAACCAAACCATGCAGCAACTGCAACAGGTACAAACCCTGGAGATGGACAAGGAAGTGGATCAGGGTAAAGTCGAAAGCTTCTTCAATGTTGCCGTCGGGGATAACTTAGTGCGCAAACTGCAGGTGGAAATTCTGATTAAAGATGGCGTCATTCAAGAGATTCGCGGCGAACTCTAACCCCGAAGCCGGTGGCCCATCGTTTTCTAATCTTCGCCATCGAGAGGATAGAATAATCTTTGGCCAAGTTTAGACCCTGCATACAGCCCGAAAAGCCAGCAGCGTCTTTTATTGACCGTTGAAACGTTTTGGCGTCTTAGCCGTTCTGTTGTCCTAACACTGTCTCGGAAGTCACCCATGATTCGCGAAGTTTTCATGCCCGCCCTCAGTTCAACCATGACCGAAGGCAAAATCGTCTCCTGGGCCAAATCCCCCGGCGATAAGGTTGAAAAAGGGGAAACCGTGGTGATTGTCGAGTCAGACAAAGCCGACATGGATGTGGAATCGTTCCACGAAGGTATTCTGGCCGCCATTGTGGTGGAAGCGGGAGACACCGCTCCTGTCGGCGAAGCCATCGCCCTGCTGGCGGAAACCGAAGACGAAATTGAAGCGGCCAAGCAGCAGGCCGCCGCCAAGGCTGGTGCTGCCAGTGGGGAACCGGCCCCCGCCGCCGCGACTGTCTCCGAACCGGCCCCTGGGGCGGTCGCCACCGTGCCTGACGCCCCCGCTTCAACCAACGGGGCCTCCTCCGGGGGCAACGGTAGTGGGCGCAGGATTGTGTCTCCCCGGGCCCGCAAACTGGCCAAGGAACTTAAGGTAGATCTGGCCACCCTGCAGGGTAGCGGTCCCCATGGGCGTATCGTCGCCCAGGATGTGGAAAAGGCGGCGGGCAAAACGCCCACTCCCTCGGGCCCGATGGCAACGTCGACTCCCGCGACCGCTCCCTTTCCAGCGCCAACGCCAGCCCCTATGCCCACTACCGCCGCGGCAGCCCCGGCTCCCAGCACTGCCCCTGTGGGCCAGGTGGTGTCTTTCAATACCCTGCAGCAGGCGGTGGTGCGCAACATGAACGCCAGCCTGGCGGTGCCCACGTTCCATGTGGGGTATACCATTACCACCGATCACCTGGATGCCCTTTACAAGCAGATCAAGTCCAAGGGCGTAACCATGACCGCACTGCTGGCCAAGGCCGTGGCGGTGGCGCTGCAAAAGCATCCCCTGCTCAACGCCTGCTATGCCGACCAGGGCATTCAGTACCGGGCCGGCATTAACGTAGCCGTAGCGGTGGCAATGGACGGCGGGGGGTTGATTACCCCGGTTCTGCAAAATGCCGACCAGTCTGATATTTACTCCCTGTCCCGCACCTGGCGAGATCTGGTGGAACGATCCCGCTCTAAGCAGCTACAGCCGAATGAATACAGCTCTGGTACCTTCACCCTGTCTAATTTGGGCATGTTTGGGGTAGACCGTTTCGACGCGATTCTGCCGCCGGGGCAGGGGTCGATTCTGGCCATTGGCGCCTCTCGTCCCACGGTGGTGGCTACGGCGGATGGTTTGATGGGCGTGAAGCGACAGATGCAGGTCAACATCACCTGCGACCATCGGATCATCTACGGTGCCGATGCCGCCGCCTTCCTGAAGGATCTGGCGGACGTGATTGAGAACAATCCCCAGTCCCTCACCCTTTAAAAAAATCCTGAGGCATCCTACCCAAAAGGCCAGTGCCCCACCATGGGCTGGCCTTTTGTTTTATAGCTGCAGTCACTTTCGTTAGGACTTTATTAGGACTTCATTAGGACACAACTATGAAAGTTATCCCGTCCATCATTCCCGTTTCCACGGGAATGATGGGTTATTTCCCATCCAGATGGTCCTAACCGACTGGACCACTGCTATCGAAAAAAGCTCTTTCCCAACCCTGCAATTTACCGGGACCATGGATGCGTTTTAGAGACCAGATCATGAGCAAGATTAACCTGCCAACTTCAGCGTTAGCGTCCCATCCTCAGCAAGCGGGCTCTAACCCTGCCCCCCTCTGGTCGGGATTGCCCTGGGTTATGGGCCTTTGCTTTGGGTTGCGCCTCATGGTTGCCCTGGTTTCGAAGGAAATCATTCACCCTGACGAAATTTTTCAGTATCTCGAACAGGCCCATCGTCTGGTTTTCGGCTATGGCATTGTGCCCTGGGAATATGTTCACGGCATCCGCAGTTGGCTCCTTCCCATGGCGTTGGCCCTGCCTTTGTGGATCAGCCATAAGTTGGGAATTAACGACCCCCACCTCTACATTCCCGTCATTCAAGCGACCGCCTGTTGGGTATCCCTATCAGCCATATTTTGTACCTATTGGATTGGCCGCCAGCTATGGTCAGAATCTGCCGGGCGCATCGCCAGTGTGCTTACAGCGGTATGGTGGGAAATGCTGTTTTGGGCCCACAAAGTTACCCCTGAAATCATCGGGATGTACTTGCTGTTGGGGGCTTTGGCCTGCTTAGTGAGTACACCGACCCGCTGGCTTGCTCTATTGTTCGGCATTTGCAGTGCGACGGCGGTTGCCCTGAGACTGCAATATGCTCCGGCGATCGCAATTCTGATTGCCGTGGTACTGGTTTACGGTTGGCAGGGGAAATGGCCCTGGACTCGAGTGATTCTGGCTGCTACCGGCTTTTTTGCCGTCGTGGCCCTGGTGGGCTGGCTGGACTACTACACCTGGGGCGGCTGGTGGGTGTCCTATGCCAACAATTACCTCTACAACCGGGTTTATGGGGTCAGCAGCATCTGGGGGGAGCATCCATGGTTCTTTTACCCCCTGGAATTGGGTAAAAATTCTGCCGGATTGTTCTGGCTGGCCATCGGGTTTGCCCTCTTCCGTAAGCCGCGCCACACCTGGC
>CAZPYG010000138.1:0-6398 GCA_964590465.1 uncultured bacterium
GGGGGATTGGGACCAGCGCTGGAGTTTCAGGAGCATGTCACGGGTGGGGCCGCCGCCGTGATCGCCGACGCCGGGGAGCCAGAGGGATTGTTGGTGGTTGGTGTTGGCTTCCCAGTTAGCGGCATATTGGGCCATTTCGACGGGGTCGATGTCGGTGCCGATGGGGGGCAGGGTGACGGCGGTGATGGGGGTGCCGTTTAGGCCCTGCCAGGTGAAGAGATCGTGGGGGAAGGGATTGGTGTCGTTCCAGCGGAGTTTTTGGGTGGCGAAGTAGCGGATGCCCCCCTGGGCGAGGAGCTGGGGCAGTTGCCAGGAGAAGCCGAAGGTATCGGGGAGCCAGGCGATCGCACTCACTTCCCCAAATTTCTCTTCACAATATCGCTGTCCGTACAGAATTTGCCGGGCCATGGCTTCTCCGCCGGGTAGGTTTAAATCCGGTTCTACCCAGAGTCCGGCATCAATGGCCCAGCGTCCGGCTTTGACCTGTTGCTGGATGGACTGAAATAGTTCGGGGCGATGCTGTTCAAGCCAGGCGAACAGGGCGGGAGAGGAGTGAGTAAAGATCAGTTCGGGAAAGTCTTGCTGGAGCTGCAGGACCGATTGAAAGGTTCTTTCGGCGGCTGCCCAGGTTTCGTTGATGGGCCAGAGCCAGGCCAGGTCGAGGTGGGCATGGCCCAGGCAGTTGATGGTGCGTTCTTTAATCCAGGGCGAAAGGGGGAGGAGGGTGTCTCGAACTTTGGTCAGGGATGCTTGAAATTTATTTCGGTCGGAGAGGTGCTGCCAGGGGAGATGTTCCACGGCTGTGGAAATGAGTTGGAGATGCACGGGGGCGAACTTGGCGGCGTAGATTTCGAGGACGGCTAATTCATCGGCGACAAATCCCGGTGCGGGATAGTCGAACTCGTTGGACTCGAAGATCAGCTGGGACAGGACCAGTGCCCCGTCATCATGGCCCGGGCTAAGGAGTTTGAGGGTGACGTCAACGGCTTGGCCGGGAATGATGTGGTCGGTCAGGGTGAGGCGAGTCCAGCAGTCGAAAATATCGCCGGTGTGGGCAAGCTCGCCGTTCACGTAGAGTTCGGCCTGATCGGCCCACCAGCGCAGGGCTAGTTTGGCGGTGTACCCTTCCACAGGGTAACCGTTGAGGCCTTGAGGCCAGGTGAATTTTTGGTGGAGCCAGAGGGGGATTTTACCTCGCTGCCAGGTGATGTGATCGCGTGCATTGAGGGGTGATAGGGGCCAGCTTTGCCAGTCTGTCTCTCGAACTGGTAGAGATTGGTTTGGACTATCCTCAGAACAGCGGTGCCAGAAAGGTTGAACATCCTGCTGGCTGAGGCTGCGGAGGCGGTTTATGGCCTCTGAGAGCACGGGATATTGAGACTGAACTGGGGCAGATGGGGACATGACTCCGGTATGATCAAGGCATTCCCACCAGTGTAAGCAGAGTTATGGCGTCTTCGTCACGCCCGTTTGAAAGCCAAACCGTGTCTCGCCTGATGGCGGGGTATCGAAGCCTGCAGAATGGCGCTAAAACCCTATTTCGCAAAGGCCGCTTAGCCTTGCTGTGGGGTGTGCAGGTTTCCGTGTTTCCGGCTTATGTGGCCTTTCAAAGTATTCGGACGGGTTATCGTCGGTTGCAGAGTAAGCACCCCTGGCAGGCGTTACAGGGCTTTCTAACCGGAAAGCCTGGGCAAGCAATTCCGATTACGGCCGATACCCCCATTCGAGCCTTGCTATCGGCGATTCAGCCCCAACTTGCGCCGCAGGGCGGCTGGTTGCGGCCTGTGAACTATCACGGAGCGTTTTTGCGGCAGTCCCACGTGGGGGGAGTGTTGACAAACGGCGGCTGGCATCTGGTGCCAGTGAAGGAGCCGATTCGGGGGATCGCCTCGGATTTGGCGACTCGTCAACTGGTGTTGGTGACGGCGAACAATAGTATTTTTGAGGGGCTGACGGCAGACCAGCAGAGCCGGTTGGAGTCTGCGATGGCGCTGCTTCTGGCGGAATATGCTGTTACCCGCAAGCAACAACAATGGGAGCAGACTCTGGCAAGACCTGGGTTACCCTTGCCAAAATCAGACCCTAACCAATGGCCAGTGGTGCGCTGGTTCCATCGAGGCATGCACTGGATGCAGACGGGGAGGTTAGCTGCAGTTACCAATTTGTTTGGGGAAGTTGAACAAAGAGATCGGTTACGCCTACTCGAGGGTCAACGCCATCGTTTGCAAACGTTGACGCTAATTAAACGCTCTCAGTCCCTGGGGGACGACGATTCTGAATGGCTCCAACCTAAAGCTTTTGTACCTGCAGAAACGGATGCAATAGATTTGCGGCTAGAAACGACAAAATTGCAGACGGCAAACTTTATCGATGAAGTATCCGATTCTTTAGGGTCTGTGAATTCTGCTGGGGAAGCGGAAGAAGGGTTATCAGTCCATGCTTTGACGACCGAAATAGCTGACTCATACTGGCCAGCAGAGATTGATACCGTTGAAGCACGAGTATCTGAGATTAGCTATATTGACAACTTTTTTGTTCAGCTGGTTCGGTGGATTGATTTGGGGCTGTGCTGGCTTGAGCAGGGCGCTAAACGGCTTTGGGAATGGTTGCGTCGCCATCATTGATCACCGGAAGGTCCCGGTTTAAGCCGGATCGAAGTCTTTCAAACGGGGGAAACCGTTCTCCGCTTCTGAGAGGTCATCGTTTGGCGATATGATAGCTACATTCACGCATGTGCTGGCTAGCATTTAGGAGACTAATCGATGCTAACTCTTAAGATTGTGGTTTACCTGGTGGTAACCTTTTTCGTTGCCCTCTTTGTCTTCGGCTTCTTGAGCGGTGACCCCTCCCGGAACCCTGGGCGGCAAGATCTCGACTAAGGTTCTAATAGACAACGGATGTTTTCCCAAGGGCGCTAGCTGCTTAAAGTGTGGCTCTTTTGGGTAATTCGTCATCTCCATAGTTATTGATAACTGTGCTTTAAGCCCGCTTGTCGGGCTTTGTTTTTGCTTGTTGAGATGCTACGCATGGCTGTGCCGCTGATTCTCTCAGATTTGCCTCCCACGATTGAACTTCCTGATGACCAAACCCCTGGGGTTGGAGAAAGGGGCCAATTAATGGCGCAATCCTGGCAGAATAGCGATGACCCAAAACCTTACCCCTGGACGGATGTTTCCTCCTTACTCTCTACTTCGCCCGGGGAGGGGACAGATACACCCGAAAAAGCGGTTTATTCGGTTTTGCCCGGTTGGTTGACGGCTGGCGAGCAACCATATCAAGATACTGATGGGTTAAGGGAAAATCCCCTAGCCTTACAACTTTTTCCTATTGTGGCTGATTCAGCATCAGACCATGCTTCTGGTCTGGAGAGGGAGGACATTGCCAGGGAAGAGGCCCCTTCTGGATCTTCAGAAGCCTCCGTTGAAGACATCGAGAACTTAGCTGTCGTACCAATGGGTGACCCACCCATTGGAGACGAGGTGGGCAAGTTACGTTTAAGGGCAGATCGACAAACCTACGACCCTGAACAGCAGATTGTAAACGCCTCCGGGGATGTGCTGGTACAGTTTGGGGATACCCAACTGGCGGCGGAAAGGCTGTGGGTAAACCTGGATAATCGCTTTCTAAGAGCCGAGGGTGATGTATTTTTTAACCGCAACGAACAGATTTTAGAAGCCGATAGTGCAACCTACAACTTGCTTCAAGGGTCTGGAGCAATGATTGATGCCCGTGGGGAACTACGGCTTTCCACCTTAAGTACAGATTTCACAACCCTGTCCTTTGCCGATACACCCCTAACCGATGCATCCATCGACTATCGGTTGCAACAGGAAGGTTCAATTTCAAGCGTCACGAGTCCCGGGGGAACGACCTTTGGCACCGATTCGCGAGCGATTTTTGGTGGGGAACGAGGAAGTGTCAGTCGCCTGCGATTTGAGAGTGAAACAATTTATTTTGATGCTGATGGGTGGTATGCCGAAAACCTGCGATTAACGAACGATCCCTTCTCGCCTCCTGAATTAGAGTTACGGGGAAACAATGTCCGCCTGACCCCTCTGAATGAAGAACAGGCAGAATTATTCATCGAAAATCCCAGGCTTGTGTTTGATCAGGGACTCACGATTCCCCTTTTCAAGGAACGCTATATTTTGCAGCGAGGACAACTGTCGTCCGATGAATTGAATCCCCTACCCACAGGAGTTGGTATTGACGGGTTAGATCGAGACGGATTGTTTATTGAGCGGGAATTTTCTTTGAATACCGGAAGTCCCTGGCGCTTTACGGTAGTGCCTCAGTTTTATATCGGACGTTGGCTAGGAGAATCGGACTACGACTTATTTGATCCTGCAAATTTTGGGGTTATCGCCCGAGCCAGTGGCCCCCTGGGGCCACGAACCCAAGCTGCAGGGGCGATCAGCGTGTCGGGGCTTGATTTAGCAAATTTCACTGACCGCTTGCGAGCAAACTTTCGAACCCAGCAGTTGATTGGTGACCATACTCTAAGTTTAGAGTACAGCTATCGCGACCGATTGTTTAATGGCTCATTAGGGTTCCAAGATGTACAAACTAGCCTTGGAGTTTTACTGCAATCTCCTACGATTACTTTGGGAGAGACCAAAATTGACCTCAGGTATCAGGTGTCGGGCCAATACGTCACCGCAGATACGGACCAACCTGACCTACTTACCCCCGGAGACCCAGTCGGGTTAGCGAGCTTGTTTCGGTTTCAGGGAGCCGTTGACCTGAGCCGAAATTTTACTCTGTGGCGGGGAGAACCGTTGCCTGCTACGCCTACCCAGGGTCTTCGTTATTCGCCCCGGCCGATAGTGCCATCTCTTTCTTTGGGAGCAGGTTTCCTGGGAGTCGCCACCTATTACACTGACGATACCCTGCGGGAAAGTTTAACGGGCAGAATTCGCCTATCAGGGCAGCTAGGTCGCCTGCAACGAAATTACTTGGACTACACTCGGTTCAATATTGGGTATTCCACCACGTTTGTCAGTGGACAAGAGTCGCCCTTTCTATTTGATCGGCAGGTGGATACAAATGTTTTGTCTGGGGGCATTATTCAACAAATTTATGGTCCCTTCCTGGCGGGTTTCCAAACGTCGTTTAACCTCGATACAGGGGAAGAAATTGATACAGACTTTATTGTTGAATATCGCCGTCGGGCCTATGGGCTATTGTTTCAGTACAGTCCCAGTCGGGAAACGGGGTTCCTGGGATTTCGTATCAGTGATTTTGACTGGACAGGACGTACCCGTCGCTTTGATGCAGAAGATACTGTGACTCCCGCAGGTGGGGAAGAGGTGAGGGTGGAGTAATATACCAAGTCCAGCTCGAAAACTGGAGCTTTTCCTTAAGCGAAACTCCACTTCTGGACTTGGACAAGGTCTAAACCGAAGCCTTACTGTCCGTCTGAGTTCAGAGTTCAGGATCAGAGTTAAGGAAGTGTACTCTGAGGGGTATTATCCCCTACTGACCTTGGACCCTTGGTTTTGTAGAGTTAATCTATAGGTAGCGCCTACATTATTGTCCTTGGCTTGGTTATATAAGGGAAAATAACCTATGATCATCGATCCTATTTCCCCAGAAGTTGCTCAGCTGTATTCCCTGCTGCACGATTACAGCTTCGATGTCGAGGCCTATGCCATGGATGTCGTGATCGAGCACTGGCTTCAGGAGTTTGATCTCATTTGGGTTAGCCATGCCATTACGGAAGCGCTTTACCAGGGGCGCTATAAGGTTGTTTCGGTTGAACAAATTTTAAGGCTGTGGCAGCGTCGGGGGCAGCCGCTCCGGCATTTCAATCGAGAGTTTGAAACGATTATTCTAGGGCAGTCTCTAATGTTTTATCCCGAAGCTCCTCAGCCTAAGGAGAATAGAGCCTTACTGCCCCATCAAGCCGTTGTGCAAAATAATTTGAATCCAGTGGAAGCCCAGGCTGCCGGTATGGAAGAACAGTCTCTTGAAGGTAACTTTCCGACGAGATTACAAGATGAATCAGTGACTCACAGCGAGGAACAAGTCTCCCTTGAAAGTGCCAGGGATTGGATGGAAAACAAGTCTGATCCTGCACCCATGGATCTAACCCATTGGTTTCAATCGGAAATGCCGGTGCCCAATTTCCAGGCGATTACTCATAGCGGTGGGATAGAACTGCTTCATCCAGAACCGATTCGTCCTTTTGTGCCCCGGCGGGAAGCGTCTGCTATGCATCGACGGTTGCAAGCCGTCGTTAAGGGGGGGCAGCCCATTAGCACAAAACATCTTTAGATTTTGCAACATCCTGACGGCAGAGGGGGCGGCCTATTTTAGGATTGCTTGCCCAGGGGGTTGCGGGGTAAGGGTTTGATACAGCCAGTAATGCTCTTGGCTACTGCATAGGGGTTCATGAC
>CAZPYG010000138.1:6498-13945 GCA_964590465.1 uncultured bacterium
TCTAATGGCGTATGATGGAGTAGTACGTGCGATCTATGGCTATGGTTCAATATACGCTAGCGCAAAGTCCAGATGTAGTACTGACAGTTTCGGGTAAAGACTCTGCCAAAGCCCGAGAGAAAGCCATGGATCAACTCATGGCGATGCTGGATGAGGGAGAATTAGATACCTCTTTAGCCGACGGATTTAGTTCAGAACAACTTGTGGAAGTGCGCCCTCCTATGCCATCGGATAATGTGAAGCAGCGGGAAGAAGCGGTCATCGAATCCATTCAGGTGCTCAATCACCTGGCAACCCTGAAGGTTAAGGTACAGGATGCCCGAGATGAAGCCCTCAAAATTAGAGAACTCGTTGATCTGCTATTTGTGGATGATCCGCTTTCAGAGGAGCAACTGGGGCAGTTAAAGGAAGGCTTCAAGGTGTTGAAATCCTTCGCCCAGAATAACCTGCGTTATCTGGAAGCAAGAGAGCAGGCGGAACAGGCCCGAAAGATTTTGGATCAGGCTTTGGGGCAATAGAGGTTGTGCACAGTCCAAAGCAGTTTTTGTATTATCAGTTTTTGTCTTAAACCTTGTCCGGCTCCAGAAGTGGGGTTTGCCTTAAAGAAACTCCAGGTCTGGAGCTGGACTTGGTATAGATGGTGGACTTTTTCAGGCGAAGAGTGACCCTGTCATTGCTGCAGAGGTGGGATTCCAGAAGGGGATCTTCTGGACATCGGGATACGTTATGCCCCAGAAAATGAATTAGCCGAGGTCATTATGGGTGAAAGGCTTGGGAGCATTGCCACTGTAAGTCGCCACGATGTGCCCATCGCCGACCACCTGATATTTGTAGGTGACTAAACCCTCCAAACCGACCGGTCCCCGGGGAGGCATTTTTTGCGTACTGATGCCCACTTCTGCCCCAAATCCGTAGCGGAACCCATCGGCAAAACGGGTTGAACAATTGTGATAGACTCCGGCAGCATCCACCTGGTTCATAAAGATGGCGGCAGCTTCGGCATTTTCGGTGATGATGGCATCGGTATGACGCGACCCATAGGTATTGATGTGGGCGATCGCGCTGTCTATATCCTCCACCACCTTGATGGCCAGCACCAGATCGCTGTATTCCGTCGCCCAATCTTCCTCATGGGCGGGGAGGATATCCGGCAGAATCGCCTGAGTTCTACGGTCTCCCTTGAGTTGTACCTGGGCTTCCTGAAGGGCTGCGGCTAGTTTAGGGAGTCCCGACGCAGCCAGGTCCCGATGGATCAGCAGGGTTTCGATGGCGTTACAGGCGGAGGGGTAGCCTGCCTTGGCATCCACCGCGATGGTCGCCGCCTTTTCCAGATCGGCATCTTTGTCGATATAGAGATGGCAGATGCCGTCGGCATGACCCAGCACCGGAATGCGGGTATTGTCCTGCACAAAGCGTACGAAGGCATTAGAGCCCCGGGGAATAATCAAGTCTACATAGTCATCGAGTTCCAGGAGGGCACGGGTTTCTTCCCGGGTGGTGAGCAGTTGAACAGCGGCAGGATCGACCCCTGCATTCTCCAGACCCTGTTTAATGGCATTGACTAGCGCCTGGCAGGAACGAACGGCCTCTTTACCTCCCTTCAGGATGACCCCGTTACCTGACTTGATAGCTAAGGATGAAATCTGCATCACCGCATCGGGACGGGATTCAAAGATGACTCCTAAAACCCCCAACGGGCAAGTGACACGCTTCAAGATCAGTGCTTCATCCAACTCACGGTGGATTTGTATCGCTCCGATAGGATCCGGCAGCTTTGCCACGTCCCGTACGCCTACAATGGCTCCTTTCAGCTTTACCGAGTCCAGTTTGAGGCGACCGTAGAGGGGCTTGGCCAGATTGTCGGCAAGGGCAGCTTCACAGTCGGCCTGGTTGGCAGCTACAATCTCGATTTCGTGGCATTCCAGAGAATTGGCGACGGCTTCAATGGCGCGATTTTTGGCCTCGGTAGACAGCCCAGCCAGTTGTTGGGCGGCTTTGCGAGTGGATTGCGCGATCGCCACTAGGGAGGGCACATCAGAACCTTGGGCCTGGGTAGCTTGGGTAACGGTCATGGGGAGTCTTCGCATCAAACCTGTAATGTTTCAGTCTACCAAACTGGTTCAGGTCCATCGAAATTTGTAGGGCTCCCGATGGGTTGCTTGGGATCATATGCGGGCCGACCGGTTTAGACTTGGACCGGTCGGCAACGTTCTAGGTGGGGCCATTGCAAATGTCAGCTTGACCGAGGGCATCGTTGCCGCCGCCGCTCAGGTGGAAGTCACGGTGAAGGAACGGCGGTTAATGGTCAGGTTTAATACCGGTGATTTCGGTGAACCCCCATCCATATCAGGTTCTTATATTTTGTCCTTAAATTATGTAACAGTAGTAAATCCCTCGTCCTGCCTGGTTTGGACGGTAACTGTCTCAATCCGAGTAGGGTGTTCACGGTAAAGCGATTGGTCCATCGGGGGATTGGACGATTGACGAATCTTGTGGGTAATTGTCATGAAACAACTGAGCTTGGGTGCTCTACTGTTATCTGGATTGGTTGGATCTTTGCTTCCTCATCTGGCTGCGGTTGGGCAATCTGACCTAGGGAGCGCGAATTCAGATGCTGCTGCCCAAATCGTTCTCCCCGATCGCCGAGTCTGTACCTACGTGGGACCTGAGCCCCGAGCCAGAGACCTGGGAGACCCCATCACCTATCGCTGTGACGATGGCCGGGGCCTGCGGGGCGCGGTGATGATTGACGACACTTACATGACCGTTGACCGCGAAGGGTTTGAGAACCTTGACCGGGATGCCATCATCGAGAGCGAAGAGATTCGCTTCCGCATCAGCGAAATCGTCCTGGCGGATGGTACCGTCTGCCGCCATGCCGGTGAGGGGGCAACCCTGGCCTTTGATGGCAAGCGGCTGAACTACACCTGTGGCGGAACTGCTGTAGGGTTAATTGGCGATATCGAAATGTCTGCTGGTGGCATTTTCCAAGGGGAAAAAGCAACCCTGGATGGAACTCGCCTGGACTCTAGCGAGATGATGACCATTAGCCGGTTAGGGGCAATGCCTCGTTAAACGAGTTCACCTGGTGTAGCAATCGTCTTTTTAGTAAGAACACCCTGAAAAAAGAAGTTAAACAGCGATTGCATACCAGGCAACTGTTTAGGTTTTAGCGGTTACTCACCCCCTGGGGTCCTGAAGGGGCTGCGCAAAACCTGTAGAGCCAGAATTTGTTCTTAAGGTGCCGACAAATTTTCACTCCTGTGTCGCTTCAGTCAGCGGTAAATAGGCCTCCACAAAATCGGGAGTGCGCTTCAGGTTGAAGCCCAGCTTTTCGCAGACCCGCTGCATGGGGCGGTTTTCGTGGAGAATTTCGGCGGTGATAGCGTCCAGGTTTTCGTCCTTGCCGATTTGAATGAGCTGTAGCAGCAGTTCGGATCCTAACCCCTGTTGCTGGTAAGGGTCAGCTACCAGCATGGCAAATTCTGCCTCGTTAACCCCGTGGGACTTACTCAGCCGTCCCGCCCCCAGGATGATGTGTTCCCCCGTTTCGGGATCTTTGCGGTCCACCACCAGGGCCATTTCCCGGTCGTAGTCGATAAAGCAAATGCGGGTCAGCCGGTCGTGGGCAATACGATGGCTCAGGGTCATCAGGTGGAAATAGCGAAAGTAGACGCTCTCTTCTGACAGAGTGTGGTGAAATTTGACCAGCAGGGGCTCGTCTTCGGGACGAATGGGGCGAATGGTGACATTTCGACCATCTTTGAGCTGCCAGTGTTTGACGTACTGGGTGGGATAGGGACGAATGGCCGGTTTCGGCAAGGACGCTGGATCGACACCGGCAGGGTACAGCGTCATACGGGCATCCAGGGCCACCATAGGGTGATTCCCCGGCTTGTCAGAAACCAGCAGGGGGTTAATATCAAGTTCCTTAATCAGGGGTTGTTCTATGACCAGCTGACTCACCCGCACTAACAGCATTTCAATAGCTGCGAGATCGACGGGGGATCTGCCCCGAACTCCTCGCAGGGCTTTATAAATTTTGGTCTGCTCCATCAGGCGACGGGCCAGGGTGGTACTGAGGGGAGGCAGCGCTACGGCACTGTCATTGAACACTTCCACCAGTTGTCCGCCTGCCCCAAAGAGGATAACGGGGCCAAACTGGGGGTCGATGCTGCTGCCGATGATTAGCTCATAGCTGTCATCCCGGTTTAGCATGGGCTGTACCGTCACCCCTTCAAAGGCTTCCGACCCAAATTCTCGGTGAATGGTAGCTTCAATCTCCTCAAAAGCGGTCCTTACAGAGGTGGCACTTGGTAAGGTCAGCCGTACGCCTCCTACGTCTGATTTGTGGGTGATCGTTTTGGAGATTAGCTTGACTACCACGGGAAAGCCGATGGCCTCGGCCCAGGCGACCGCTTCCTCAGGGGTATGGGCGGTGCGTGATTCTACCACCGGAATACCATAGGCCCTGAGAATGTCTTTGGCCTCCAGTTCCGTTAGCAGGGTGCGTGCTTCTTGGTGGATGGCGCGAATTCGCTGTTCCACCTGGGATCGGTCGAGTTTGCCGCCGAATTCTGACTCGGGCAGCAGGGCGGGGGTTTCGTAGATGCCCCGCAGGTTGTAGCTGTACTTCCACATGAAGTTGAACAGCCCGGCCGCCGCATCCGGGTAACGGTAAGTGGCGATGCTGGCCTGGTTGAGGATGGTCTCGCCGTTGGTCACTTCTGCACCGCCCATCCAGCTGGCCAGCAGGGGCTTTTTCGCCTGCTGGGCCAGAACTTTCAGTTTTTCGGCGGTCTGGGTGGGGTCGGTCATGGCCTGGGGGGTGAGCACTACCAAAAGGCCATCACTGTTGGGATCATCCATGGCGACTTGCACCGCTTTGACGTATCGTTCAGGGTCGGCGTCGCCCAAGATGTCGATGGGGTTGCTGTGGCTCCAGTGGGCGGGCAGGACATCGTTTAAGCCCTGGAGGGTCTGATCTGAAAGCTGAGCCAGTTCGCCGCCGGTAGCAATCAGGGCATCGGTGGCGAGCACTCCTGGCCCACCGGCATTGGTGATAATGGTCAGCCGGGGCCCCTTTGGACGTTGGGTTTGTTTGGCCAGCACTTCCGCCAGGTCGAACATCTCTGAGATGCGATCAACCCGCAGCACCCCGCAGCGGCGAAATGCGGCGTCCAGTACGGCATCGCTCACTGCCAGGGTGCCGGTGTGAGAAGCGGCAGCCTGGGCAGCCTGGGCGGTTCTGCCCCCTTTGATCACAATGATGGGTTTGGTCAGAGCCACCTCCCGCGCTGCCGAAAGAAAAGATCGGGCATCGCCGATGGACTCCATATAAATGACGATGCTGCGGGTGCGGGGATCATCCCCCAGGTAGTAGATCAGGTCGCCCCAGTCCACATCCAGCATGGACCCGATGGAGACGAAGGCGCTAAATCCGACGTTTTCCTGCAGACTCCAGTCCAGCACAGCGGTGCAGAGGGCTCCCGACTGGCTGATGAAGCCCACATTGCCAGGGCGTGCCATGGTGCTGGCAAAGGTGGCGTTTAAGCCGGTGAGGGGGTTCATAATGCCCAGGCAGTTTGGCCCCAGCAGCCGCATGTTGCTGTGGTCGAGCTGTGCTTTGATCTGGGTTTCCAGGGCGATGCCTGGGGTGCCGACTTCTTTAAAGCCGGCGGAAAGGACAATTGCACTTTTGACGCCAGCCTCAATGCAGGCTTGAATCAGGTCGGGGACCGTGGGAGCAGGGGTGGCGATAATGGCCAGGTCCACCGGTTCGGGCACGTCTTGAATGGTGGCATAGGCGCGGATCCCCAAAATGCTGCGGCGTTGAGGATTAACCGGAAATACCGTACCGCCGAAAGGGTTACTGATCAGGTTCCACAGCACAGTGCGCCCAACGCTACCGGGACGCTCCGTAGCGCCAATGACGGCTACCGCCTGGGGCGAAAAAATTGCGCCCAGGGGCTGTTGCTCTGAGCGCAAAATGTCATAAGCCGGATCTGTCAAGGGTTTAAGAGGATTGGACATGCCAGGTACCTCATAACAACAGACGTATCGAAGCACGCCAGGCTGGTTCAGCAACGAGACCACAAATTTTGCTCATCCGTGGCTAAATGCGGGTAGCCTCATGTTCTGTTGTAAGTCGGGGATCATCCTCAATGACCAGTTGCACCTATTTTCTTTAGCCCTAACCTGGAATCGTTTTTCCCATGGGGCTGGCAACATCCTGCAGCAAGGCTTGGCCAGGTCTTGCCCCTCTCCTGCATGGTGGCCGTCGCCCGAAGGTTGGGCTATCGGCTTTAGGCGATATTAGGCCACCAGTACGGGTAAACCCCGGGTCAAAATATCGGTGACTGACACAATTCCGAGCAGACGTTCTCCATTTAAGACGGGGGCTCGCTCTAGATTGCTGTCGGACAAAATCTGTGAAGCTTCCTGAATCGTAGTATCTGGAGTCATGGCGATGCAGGGTTGGCGCATAATGTCCTGAACGATGACTTTTTCGGGATCATGCCCGCGGGCTACTACGGCGTAGACAATGTCGCGATCGGTAACCAAGCCAAAGGGCATACCCTTTTGACGTCGTTCAACCAACAATGAACGGATCTGGCGACGCTGCATTAACGCAATGGCGTCGGCTACCGTAGCAGCACTGGGAATGGTTGCTACGACTTCAGTCATGATGTCGGCAACTGTAAGCATAAAAATTCTCCAGGGAGTTCAATAACTGCGATCCTAGCCCCGATATTGGCTGGAGGATGAGGCCAAAAAGACCCTCCGCCATGCCCCAAACGGAGATGACCTAACAGCCGTAATGTTACAACGGTGACTTTTCCTATCGTGGCCCTATTATCTGGGCTTGCCAGGGGAATTTATAGATTTTCTTAAGATTCTGACGGGACTTGAAGGGCATTGAAAGGGAGATGGATTGGATTCAGTTAATCCACCCTCAGGGCCATCAGCTGGAGCGTTGATTCCGTTTGCGCTTTCTGGCAGAACGATGGGATTTAGGTTCTTTGCTTGGGGGGCGACCTCGGATTCTGCGCTGTAAGTAAGTCAGGGCACCGCCAATTAGGGGCACTAGGGGCATCAGAACCAACCACAACGGTGAGGGGGGCGGAGCGGGTTGGGAGAACGTCAGCGGGGTAAACGCGGGAAGGTTTTCACCGGAAATCATTTCAGAGGTAAGGAGGGTGCCATGAGTTTGGGCCAAAGCCAGGGCTTGCCAAGTTCGAGGGCCTACTATCCCATCGGGACTTAAGCCTTGCTGCTGCTGAAATTGCCTGACAGCCATTTCCGTATTGGTGCCATAGAAACCATCTTGGGGAGCGTCAAACGTGCCAATGCGATGTAGTTCTACCTGAAGCTGCCGGACGGCCTCGCCCGAGTCCCCTTGGCGCAAAAGGGGCCAGGTTTCTGGGGTTGAGTTGGGGGGGAGGGT
>CAZPYG010000139.1:0-13570 GCA_964590465.1 uncultured bacterium
TCGCGCAGGGAACCGTAGAGGAAGAGGATGCGGGGGGGATGGGTGGATGGCATGGGAGGAGGATGGATGGGTAGGTGAGTGGGAGGGTGGACGAGTGGATGGGTGCCGGGTGCCGGGTGTCGGGTGTCGGGAGTAACTGGAACCTGAAACCTCAGACCCCCACGGCATCGAGCATGATGGAACACTGATATTTGAGCTGACGATCGCAGGCTGCCAGCAGGTCCATTACCGTTGCTGCGCTGAGGGCGGCCAGGGCTGGCGATATGGCGGCATACCGTCGCAGGTATTCCAGGTAGTAGCTCTGGTGCTGGTCGTGGGTCAGGTCAGGCTCAACCTGAATCACAAAATCGTAGTCTTCGATGGTTTTGTTTTTGCCGTTGCAGTTGCCCTCGGTCAGGTCTATCCGGCAATCGTCATAGACCAGGAAACAGTGAATTTGAGGAATAAACTCCAGACCATAGGGGACCAGTAAAGCATTGGCCCCGGTCACAATCTCATCATTCAGGCGATAGAAACCCAGGTGTTTGTGAACTGGCAGGTTGTGCTCCTGGGCCAGACGAGCGATGGCCCCATGTTTGGTGGTACAGGTGCCGTGGCCTTCCTCAAACAGAATCAGGGAGTCTTCGTTATTGGAGTTGCTGCCGTAGGGTAAATCCTGGGTCCACTGACAGGCGTCATGGAAAGTTTTCAGCCCCTGCTGGAGATACTTCTCGGCGATGATGCCACAGGGCTGAAGGGGGACATTAGGTAGGGTTGCGATAGGATGCATGGTTTTGAGTTTTGAGTTTTGAGTTTTGAGTTTTGAGTTTTGAGTTTTGAGTTTTGAGATTGCAGGGTGAACCCAATACCGGATACCCGATACCCTACATCCCGACCACGGCATACACCCCCCCAGCCATGACTGAGCCCAGAAAGGCAAAGCCGAGGTAGGCCAGAAACACAGGACGACGGGCCAGGGCAAAGACTGCAATCATGGCGGGAATGCTGGTGGCTCCCCCGGCCAGCAGGAAAGTCATGCCCGCCCCGGGTGACATGCCCTGGCGGATCAGACCATCCACCAGCGGCAGGGCGGCATAACCATTGAGATACGCCGGAATCCCCACTAAGGCTGCGACAAAAATGGAGAGCACACTACCATCGCCAGCGATGGCTTGAATCCAGCCATCGGGCACATAGACCAGCATCAGACTTTCTAGCAGAAAGGCCAGGGCCATCCATTTGCCGAGAAACCAGGCATTTTTTCGTGCCCCTTGCCAGAATTTGTGGCGGCGTTCCGATTCTTGCCAGAACTGCCAGACGGGCGGGTTGGGATTACGCACGCGACTACCGCCACAGCCGCCATTGCCGACCCCTTCCCGCAGGGTTTCCTTAAAGGCATGGGATGACCAGCCGGAGTGCATCAGAGCCAGGGTGCCAAAGCCACCCAGCAGGCCAATCCCAACGGTGGCGATGGTTTTGAAAATGGCAAACTGTAATCCCAGGGTCCCCACCGTCAGCACAAACATGGACGGGTCCATCAGCGGTGAGGCCAGCCAGAAGGCCATCACCGCGGCAACCGGTACCCCCATGGACAGCAGTGCCGCAATCAGGGGAATCACCCCGCAGGAACAGAAGGGAGAAAAGGCCCCAAAGATGGCCGCCACCGGAATCATTACAGCGATGCGTCCTTGAAAGGCTTTGGCGATCAGATTGTCGGCACCGCTGGCGGAGGCGTAGGCGGCAATCCCGATGGACAGCAGCAGGAAGGGCGCAACCTGCCAGAGACTATTGAGGGTGAAGGCTAGACTGGCTGAGGCCTGAGCAGGCACCAGGATCATCAGTCCGAGAAGAATGAGGGCGATCGCGAGAGCGACGCCATCAAATTGCCGAACGCTGCGGTGAAAGCGGGTCAGTACATTCGTCGTCATTTGTCATTAGTCCTTTGGTGTTTAGACAAACATCGAAATAAAACTCAAATTTTTATCGTTTAATCGCAGCAATCAGGTTGTGATTCATTGGGGTTAGCTTCTAACCGTTCCCAATCACCGACTGCAACCACCTGATTGCGAGTACAGCATTCCTCGAACAGGAAATCCATCAGAGATTTCAACGCCTCTGACTGCACGCTGTACCAGATCCACTGACGATCTTTCTCGGCTGTGACGATACCGACCTGACGCAACTTGTCGAGGTGGTGAGACAGGGTCGAGCCAGAAATGCCCAGTTCCTTCTGAATTTCTCCGGCGGGTAAGCCTTTGGGATAGGCCGATAACAGCAGTCGCACAATTCGCAGGCGCGAGGGTTGCCCCAACGCCGCAAAGGCTGCAGCGATAGCGTCAATGGATCGTTCAGAAGCGGTGTTTATTTCCATGTTTCGATAATCATCGAAATACATCCCAGTGTCAAGTCTGCTGCACTCCCCTCTGGCCAGCCCCACCACCTTGATTTGCCCCGGGGAAGGAATGCCATACTGGGGAGGATTCAGTCTGCTGTCGGCGGCAGTGCGTTCTAGCCCAGATCTGGTACAGCGGCTCAATCGTCTTGGTTGTAATCATTCCAGCAGGTGAGCTATGGGCAATATTAAAACCATTCTCAAGCAGGGCTGCCTCTGGCCTGTAGCTTTTGTGCTGACCGGGTTTGCAGGCTACATCGTTTGGGCGCAGGTGGTTTCCCCACGCATCGCCGCGCAAGGGGACTGCGACCGATCTGCCGGTTGCTTGTATACGGCTGTGAATGGTCGACGGAGTGTTGCGGTCATTGGCTTCTCGGCAGATGGGTCTCGATTTTTAAGCCGAGGCACCAGCAGTGGGCAAATTCATGATGCCACCAATGGCAAATTCCTCACGGCTTTAGACGAAGGCCGCGAAAACTACAGCTACAGCATTTCTGGAGATCGCAGCGAAATTGTTGCCCACCGCAAAGATAGCGTCAAAGTCTTCGACTGGAACGGTGAGCTATTGCGAAGCTGGACCCCCGATCCCGGCACCTCTGTACGCCATGTGGTGACGATACCCCTGGTGAAAGGATTCCTGGTTGCAGAACCGGCTGGGGTTTCGGTGCGCCAGGGGGATGGCGCACTCATTACCTGGTTAGTGGAAGGGGAAGGCATTATGCAGGTAGCGGCGGCTGAGGCGGGGGACTATGTCGCTGCCTACAACTTTGCCGACGACCAACTCATGGCCTGGCCCCTCCAAAGCCTCGACGATGGCATTGTGATTGACGAGGTCGAGGCTTTGGCGTTTCAGCTCAGTGCAGATGGGTCCCGGTTGGCGGCGGGTGGCCCCCAGGGCGCCTATGTTTGGCAGACCGGAGACGGTTCCCCGGTGCTGGCTGTAGAACCAGAAGTCTTAAAGACGACGACGGCAGTCCTCAGTCTAGATGGCAGTCTGCTGGCGGTCGGGTTTGAGAATGGCAGCGTAGCGGTCTTTGATGTCAACACCCGTGAGCTGATCCGTCGTTTTGACCATGATCGCCCGCCAAACCAGATCATGTTTGATCCCCTGGCCACTAGCCTGGCCGTCGGGCTGGACTCCCAAACCAGCGTGTCGGGGGGAGAGTTAGTCTTTCGCACCCAACCACACCATGACAATGTGCCCTATTTGCGAGATTCTGAGGGCATGAGTCCTGGCGGTATGCTGCGCCAGAGCCAAAATCGCACTAGCGTCAAGCCCGGTTATGCCATTGTCTGGTCGTTAGCCGCAGATGAAGATGAAGATCAAGAGGAAGATGGAGAAGGCTAAGGAGAATTCTGGGAAAGAAAAGACCCCCGAGTAGGGGCGCAGGCCCTGCACCCTGGGTGAGTGACTCCTAAAGATGGGTAATTTTGTTGCAAGAGATCTCCTAAGTATCTGATTTTATTGGGGTCGGGAATTATTCGTGCTGATGAAAGAGGACGCTGTATGTTTATGGTCAGCGAAGTGGCCAAAGCGGTAGGGATTAACCCGCAAACCCTGTATTTCTATGAGCGGATCGGGCTGATTCCGCCGCCCCAGCGCACCGAAGCGGGGTATCGCTTGTTTAGGGAAGAAGATGTGGAGCGGTTGCGGTTTATCACCCGCAACAAAGCCCTGGGCCTGAGCCTGGATGAAATCAAGGAAATTCTGGCCCTGAAGGAGGGACAAAATCTTACCTGTCAGGCGGTTCAGGACCGCTTAGCCGCGAAGCTGAACCAGATTGAGCATCAGATTCAACAGCTGCAATCGTTGCAGGCTGATCCTCTACATCGACCCCACCGCAGATATGGTAATTGCCCGATTTGCCTCCCATCCCGTGGCGGGCAATGCCGCCATTGATCCGACGTCGCTGCCCGCCTATGAAGCGTTGGCCGATTACCTGATGGAGGTTGATCCGGCTTAGAGCGTCATTCCTAAGGGTTTACAGAGGTTTTAGCCGTCCCATTATCGGCAATTGCAGTTTCCAGATCTGCTGGTTTCGGTTGCGGCATGAACCACCGACCAAACCGGGCATAGAGGGCGGGGATCACCAGCAGGGTCAGGGCGGTGGAGGTGAACAATCCCCCCAGCACCACAATCGCCAGGGGTTGCAGAATTTCGTTCCCGGCACCGCCAGCAACCGCCAGGGGCAGCATCCCCAACGCCGAGGTCAGAGCCGTCATCAGAATGGCATTCACCCGCTCCAGGGAACCGTGGAACACCGCCTTCTTCAGGGGCAGTCCCTCGGCAAACTTGCGGTTGTAGTTATCCACCAGCAGCAGGCCGTTACGGACGGCCACCCCAAACAGGGTGATGAAGCCAATTAGCGAAGCCACCGAAATCACGCCCCCCGTCAGCAGGATGGAGACAATACCCCCCACCAGGGCCAGGGGCAGGTTAATCATGATCGCCACGGTGGCCGGCAGGGACTTAACGGAGAAGAACATCAGCACCGCGATCGCAATCGCCGCCAGGATGCTGTACACCAGCAGGTTATGGGTGGCGTTTTGCTCCGCCTCGAACTGGCCCCCGTACTGAATAAAGTAGCCGTTGGGCATCTGCACATTCTCCCGAATCTGGGCCTGAATGTCGCCCACGACGCTGCCCAGATCCCGCTCCGTCACGTTCGCCGATACCACAATCAGGCGCGACACATCCTCCCGGTTGACCACGTTGGCCCCCATGCCGTAATCCACCCTGGCCACCTCCCCCAGGGCAATCATTTCACCCCTTGGAGTGGATACGGGAATGGCGCGGATGGCATCCAGGCTGTTGCGGGCCGATTCCGCCAGGGCCACGGCGATGTCGATGAGCTGCTGGTCTTCCGGCACCTGGGAGACGACCCGTCCGTTCAGGGCCGTTTCCACCACCTCGGAGAGCTGGGCCATGGTCAGACCATAGCCTGCTGCCGCTTCCCGGTCGTACTGAATCTGCACCTGGCGGATGGGCAATTGGGGCTCAAGCTGCAGGTCCACCACCCCGGCGATGGGTTCGATGGTGTCGCGCACCTGCTCACCGATGTTCCGCAGTTCCGCCAGGTCGGGACCGAAGATTTTAATGGCGATGGCACTCCGCACCCCCGACAGCACCTCATCCATGCGGTGGGAGATGAATCCGCCGATGTTGGGAGCCACCCCCGGCAGTTCCAGGAAGGCTTCCCGCAGCTGCTTGACGCTGGCTTCCCGGTCCTGGAGGGCCAGGTCGCTGAGTTCGATATCCACATGGGCCATGTTGACGCCCGCGCCATCGGCATCCCCAGGGGCACGCCCCGCCCGCACCTGCACCCACTCGTAGAGGGGGTTGTCCTGCAGGGAGTTGGCCAGGGCCTTGCCTGCCCCCAGGGTGATATCCAGGGACACCCCCGGAAACAGCACCATGGAGTTCACCAGGGACTTTTCCTGAAACTCCGGCAGAAAGACCCGCCCCAGGGAGGGCACAATCGCCGCCGTGGCCACCAGAGCCGCCAGGGCCAGGGTGAGGATGATCTGGGGAGTCTGCATGGAAAACCCCAGCAGGGGACGGTAGATCCGCTCCGCCAGCCGGGACACAACGGTGCCTTCCTGGGGCAGATTCTGATTCGCCAGCAGAATCGCACAGAGGGCAGGGGACAGGGTCATCGCCACCAGGGTGGAAGCCAGAATCGAAAACAGGTAGGCCAGCCCCATGGGTGCAAAAATGCGACCTTCCAACCCGGTCAGGCTGAAGATGGGGGCAAACACCACGACGATAATCACCGTGGAAAAAATCACCGCCAGCCGCACCTGCACCGAGGTGTCGAACACCACCTGGAAGGGGTGCCTGGGATGGCCCTGGGCCTGGTTAGTGCGCAGCCCGCGATAGCAGTTCTCCATATCCACAATGGCGTCATCCACCACGGAGCCAATGGCCACCACCAGCCCCCCCAGGGTCATGGTGTTAATGCCCAGGCCAAAGGCTTCCATGAACAGCAGGCCAATCAACAGGGACAGGGGAATGGCGCTGAGGGTAATGATGGCGGTGCGCCAGTTCATTAAAAACAGCAGCAGAATCACCGACACGATGATGATGCCTTGAATTAACGAGCCGCTGACGTTGCGGATGGCGGAGTCGATGAAGTTGGCCTGGCGGAAGGTGCGGGTCACCTGTACATCGGCGGGGAAGGTGGACTGCAGCTCCGCAATCACCGCCTCGACGGCGTTGGTGACCGTGGGGGTATCCACTTCCGGCTGTTTGTTGATCATCAGCACCACCGCCGGCTGACCGTTCAGGCTGGCATCCCCCCGCTTTGGAGCTGCCCCGGTCTGCACCGTGGCCACATCCCGCAGCAGAATTGGCTCCCCGTCCTGCACCTTCACCACGGATTGCTGCAGGTCTGCGATGGACTGCATCTGCCCCATGCCGCGCACCAGCAGTTCCTGACCACCCCCAATCAAAAAGCCCCCCGGTGCGCTGGAGCTGGCTCCCGCCGCCGCCGCCGTGACTTCGTTGAGGGACACATTCAGGTCTCGCAGTCGCTCGGGGTCCACCAGCACCTGCTCCTGTCGTTCGTCGCCGCCGTAAATCGTCACCTGGGACACCCCCGGCACCGAGAGAATCTGGTTCTTCAGGGTGACCTCCACCAGGCGACGCAGAGCCATCAGGTCAGTGGGTCCCTGGCCATCCACGGTGAAGGCGTACTGCAGGATGGTGCCCAGGGGCGATACCAGGGGCGAAATTTCCGGCGTATGGGCATTTTCCGGCAGTTGGGTGGTGACCTGCTGCAGCCGTTCGGTCACCGCCTGCCGGGCCTGGTAGATGTCGGCATCCCGGTCAAACACCACACTGACCATGGATAGCCCCACTTTGGATGACGACCGCACGGTGGTGACTCCAGGCAGTCCGTTCACCGCACTTTCGATGGGCACGGTGATCTGGGTTTCCACTGCTTCGGGGG
Source organism: uncultured bacterium (assembly GCA_964590465.1). Classification (GTDB taxonomy): domain Bacteria; phylum Cyanobacteriota; class Cyanobacteriia; order Phormidesmidales; family Phormidesmidaceae; genus CAZPYG01. The sequence goes on from CAZPYG010000139.1 coordinate 7,324, forward strand.
CCAGCCCCACCGCTTCCACCTGCACATCAACCTGGGGCGGCGCAAAGGGGGGAAACACATCCAGGGGCATCTGGGTGACGCTGAAAATGCCCCAGAGGGTGACGGCAGTGGCGGCAGCGACGATAAACCACCGCTGGGTGATGGAATTTTTGAGGGTTTGGTTGAGCAGAGCGTTCAGCATGGTGGAGGTGGCGGATTGGCTTTGGGTGGGGGGTTATCTGGATTTGGCACTCTCGTTCCAATGCTCTGCATTGGAATGCATCCCGGAGGCTCTGCCTCCGCAAGGACGCGGCAGAGCCGCAATCCTGGGATGCCCAGGCAGAGCCAGGGCACCAGATGACGGTTGTCCGAGGTTCCCTAACCCGCTTTCTGCTTACCCCCGATCACCACCACCGCTCCCAACACCAGGGCTGCACCACCCCCCACGGCAGCTAGCAGACCCATGGGAAATCCGCCGCCGGACTCTTCGGCCACCTCTGCCGGTTCTTCAGCGGGTTCCGCAATTTCCGCGACGGGTGCTTCCACCGTTTCAACTTCCGCAGCGGCGGCTTCGGCTTCGGCGGGGGCTGCCTCGGCGGTCTGGGTTTTGCGGGACTCGGCGTAGAGGTTGAGGCTGCCCTGGGTGACCAGCTGCTCACCTACCGATAGCCCCTCGGTGACTGCAATCAGATCCCCCTGGGTTTCGCCCAGGGTCACATCCACCGGCTCGTAGAAATTCTCGTACTGCACAAACACCATCTGCCGCCCGTTGTCATCCACCAGGGCGGTGACGGGAATCAACACGGTACCGCTGCCATCGGCGGCAGGCTCGATGGGGGAAACCTGAATCCCCAGCAGGGGATCGGTTTCGGCCTTGACTTCCACCCGGTTGACTCCTCCGGTGGCCTGGAACTCATCGCCATGGCCGACGTGGGCCAGGGCCGCGGGGGTACCGATGGCCAGGCTGAGGGCAAGCACAGAACTGAATAGGGGTAAGCGTTTCATCTACGGACCTCCTCACAGGGGCAAAAAGCAAAAATCCCCCGACAGAGTGCCACAGGGGTGATGAAAACCAGGTGAAATGGTGAAAGGAAAATGTGCCCCAGGGCAGCGTGGGATAGAACGTCACTGAAATAAGCTGAAATCATCCCTCGCGAACTGCCGAAAGCCTTTATCTGCCGTAGGGTGGGCACTGCCAGCCCGGTCAAGGTGAACTTAAGCGGTAATCTGCGAATGGCGTAGGATGCGTTATCGGCCTTGTGTTTTGAGCAAAAGCTCCCAGACTATACCTTTGGGCCGTAACGCATCGCTTACGGTATCGGGCTTCTCGCTTGAGGCAAATGGTGCGTTCCGGCCATAACAGAGTGCTTTGCCCCATTGCCGGGTGGACCTGAGGCCGAGAACACACCCTACCCATAATCAAGCTTTCGGTCAGTTTGATGGAGTAGTGTGTCCTCATTTTGGTCATGATCACCATCCACTGGTTGGGTTTGCCGGTGGGGATGGGCTCTGACCAGTCGTTGGGGTCGGCGTAGCCGAGGGTATGGAGGATTTTGATGGTGCGGTCGATTCCGGCCAGGCAACCGTAGAGCAAATGCCGCACCCGCTCTTGGTGGGGGATGTTCAGGGACTGGGGGCCTGGGTCATCAGCCCCAGTTGTGAACACAGTAGGCAGGCACTCGGTACCTTTGGGAGCAAGATATGTTATCGGTTCTGTTTCCTTTTGTTGTTGGAGTGAACAGGCCCATGCCACCATGCCCTCCTGGGAGGGGCGCAGGGGTGGGTAGGCCAGGAAAGCAGAACGCGAAAACCCTAGCTGCCCGCTGATGTGCAAACTGGGGGAGCTAGGGCTAAACTTGCCATAGCCTCGCAATCTGCGTGCTAGATTTGCGGGGTTAGCTGTCTGCTGGTGCTGGAACACCTTCAGACAGCGCCAAAGTTTTCGAGTTCTGTATGGTAGCCGTTCAAATCGAACAGCTTAAGGGATGAGCATAGCGACCCTCTTTCGCTACCTTGATGCCATCACCCACGTATACCCGGTGTCCCTTGAGCCGATAGACCTGGACGTGACCACTCAACCACTGCCCCCAGTGGGCACAGAGCCGATGGACGCTAAAGGCGCTGGATTCAAACCAATGCAACGCTTGCTGATAGTACTGTTCGCTTAACCCGAGGGCATTGACATAGCTGGTGACTGCCGTCGGTTGGGTGTTGAGGAGAATCCCCCACACCAGAAGCACAAACCACCGAAACGGGGCTTCTCGGCTGAAGACTGGGCGGAAGTCTCCTAAGATTTGTTTAAGTCGCTGATAGAGTTCCATAATAGGGCTGGCTGAAATACTACATATCAGCCAGTTTCGGGCATGATGGGTCAGTTGACTCAGGTCATGTCCGTTTTTCTTTATGTCCTGCTACCGGATGGAGAACTTCCCACTGTCCAGATAGATCGGTATAGTTCTCGGTGGTCGTTGCTATATTGGCTGATAATGAGCGTCTGTCTCAAGCCACTGAGGCATGAGTATGGCTCAGATTCAGCTATGCATCTTTCAATGAAACCAGCCGTTACCTATTACAAGGGAGATCGCAATGACAACTAATGCATCTTTAGAAGAACGACTAGCAGCGGTAGAAGCTGCGATTGTCGAGTTGCAGCAACAAACCGCTGCTTCTCAACAGACAAACTGGCTACATCAGGTAACAGGGTCATTCAAAGATGAGCCAGCTTTTGATGAAATACTCGCCTATGGTAGAGCAATTCGCCAGGGAAATGAGTCTCTTCTCGAAGCATCAGATGAATAATGAAGTACCTCTTGGATACCGACCATCTAAGCATCCTTCAACGCCAAGGAGGAGAGGACTATAGCTATCTTTCAAGGCGTATGGCCGAGCATTTGTCATCAGATTTTGCGGTGTCAATCATAACGTTTCATGAGCAAATGCTCGGTAGTCATGCCTATATCAATAGAGCCCGTACCCTGAATGAAGTCGTAAAAGGGTATAAAATCATGACACGAATTGTAAGAGATTTCAAAGTGATGCCAGTTGTTTCATTTGATGAAAGTGCAGCAACGGTATATACCGATCTAAACATCCAACGCATTCAGCTAGCAAAAATGGATGCGCGGATTGCGGCAATTGCTCTGTCTCGTAAATTGACTTTATTGACTCGTAATTATCGAGACTTTAGTAAAGTAGCAGGATTAGTAATTGAAAACTGGACAGCTCCCCTTTAGAGAGTACAAGTTTCCTGACTTGCCCACTGCTTATGCCAAGACCAATAATGCAACATCAAGCGTAGGATGGATTAGCGCAGCGTAATCCATGCGGTTCAACATATTTTGGTATGGCTAGAATTTTCATCAGCACCAGCCAACCCGGTCACCCAACCATGCAAATCACCCTCGACCTACCTAACAAACTGCTGCAGCACTTCAACCCCAATCAGCTTCCCCGCCAAATCCTGGAAACTTTAGCAGTGCAGGCTTACCAAACCAAAAAAAATGCCAGGGATGGTCACAGCTCATCATCCTCTGATGAGGGCGGCAGCAATACTTTTAGTTGACTCAGTAAAGGTTCAAGCTCTGAGATCACCGTTTGCCAGATTGTTCGTTGACGAATTTCGTCGTAACGGTGGATCAAGACATTGCGGAGCCCAATGATTCAAGGTCAGCAGCACATCAATGTCGCTATCGGGGCGAAAGTCATCCCGCAGGACAGAACCGAAGAGGGCCAATTCAGTCACTTTCCAGCGTTGGCAAAACGCTGAAATTTGCTCTGCAGATGCCGAAATGCGTTGATTAACGGGTGGTTTTAAGTCGACAATCATGGTTCCCCTTAAACTCTGAAGACTTACCAATAACGGTAGATCACAAATACGATCTTTTGCCGCGATCCAGCCCACCCTTCGGGATGAAAACCAGATGAAACGGCAGCCACTTCGGTAGAATCAGCTTCGTGGTATTGGTCTGACGCAATGCGAGTGCTGTTGGTGGAAGACGAAGAAGATTTAGGGCTGGCCATCAAGCAAGTCCTGATCGGCGAAAAGTACGTGGTGGACTGGGTCACCGACGGGGCGCAGGCCTGGTACTGCCTGGAAACCCAGTGGGCCGACTACACCGTGGCCATCTTCGACTGGTTGGTGCCGGAACTCTCCGGGCTGGAGCTGTGCCAGCGGCTCAGGGCCAATCAAAACCCCCTGCCGGTGCTGATGCTGACAGCGTTAGGACAACCCGAAAATCGCATCGCTGGCCTCGATGCCGGGGCCGACGACTACCTGGTCAAACCCTTCATCATGGAAGAACTGCTGGCCCGACTGCGAGCCCTACAGCGGCGATCGCCCCAACTCAAGCCGCAACAGCTCACCGTGGGAGCCTTTACCCTGGATGACGCTAATACCCGGCTGCAGGTCGAGTTGCCGGATCAGGCGGTGCAGGACATTCCCCTTACCCTGAAGGAGTTTCAGGTGCTGGCCTACCTGATGGAAAACGGAAATCGCATCATCCCCGGCAGCAAACTGCGCTCCCAACTGTGGGACCTCGACGAGGAACCTGTCAGCAACGTGGTCGCCGCCCAGATCCGCCTGCTGCGCCGCAAGTTTGCCCGCTACGGCTGCGACTGCCCCATCGAAACCGTACCGGGGCAGGGGTACCGCTTCAGGGCCACGCCATGAACAGTCAGCAGCTCTTTCGCCGCAGTCGTTTGCGCCTGGCCGGGTGGTACGCCCTGGTAATGGGGGGCATCCTCAGCCTGTGCGGCTTTGCCATGTATCGCGCCCTGGTGCAGGCCAACTGGGTGGCCCTGGAACGGGAAATTGAGTCCACCGCAGGCACCCTCCACGACAGCCTGGAGCCCATGCTACCCGCTTCGGGGGATCCCACGGATGTGTTGCAGCAGATCTTCCCTGACCTGTGTGGGGTGGATCAGCCCTGTGATCCTACCCCGACTCTGATTCAGCGCCACACCACGGGGATTAGCGATCGCACCACCTACTACATCCGCCTGTTCAATCACCAGGGCAGCCTGCTGGCCTATTCTCCCAATCAGCCGGAACCGCTGAACTCCACCGTAAATCCAGCGGTCTGGCAAACTATCCAGACCGACGATGGCCCCCGCTACCACCAGTTCACCACCATCCTCCACAGCGCAGACCATACCCACGCCCCCGGTGAAGCGGCCCATGAGCATCCCTCCTGGGGCTATCTGCAGGTGGGGCGCACCCTGGCCGCCTTTGATGCCGAGAAACAGCGCATTCAGTGGATTTTGATCGGGGGGTTCCCCCTCGCCCTGGGCTTGGTTGCCGCTTCCAGCTGGTGGCTCTCGGGCCTGGCCATGCAGCCCATCTACCAGTCTTACCAGCAGCAGCAGCAGTTTACCGCCAATGCCGCCCACGAGCTGCGCTCTCCCCTGGCCAGCCTGCTCGCCACGGTGGAAGCCATGCTGCGCCTGCCGCCCCACCTGCAGCAGGAGGTCCCCGCCATGCTGCACACCGTCGAGCGTCAGGGTCGCCGCCTCAGCCAGCTGGTGGCCGGTCTGCTCTTGCTCACCAGCCTGGAGCAGGATACCTCAGTCAAACCGCCCCAGCCCTGCTGCCTGAATGACATCATTGCCGATTTAACGGAAGAATTCCTGGAACTGGCCACGGCTGCGGACATTCACCTGAACCGCCAGGTTCCCGACGGTGAAATTTATGTGCTGGGTCATGAATCTCAGCTTTACCGACTGGTCTCAAACCTGATCGCCAACGCGATTCAATACACCCAGGCGGGAGGGTCCGTGCTGGTCAGTCTAACCGCCCACGACCGCACCGCCACCATTGCCGTCAAAGATACCGGCATCGGCATTCCCGTCGAGGAGCAAAGCCGGATTTTTGAGCGATTTTACCGGGTAGATTGCGATCGCTCCCGTAAGACCGGCGGCACAGGTTTAGGACTGGCGATTGCGCAGATTATTGCTCAACGGCACCGGGGCGAAATTGCGGTTGAGAGCCACCCTAATCAAGGAAGTTGCTTCTCAATTCATTTAAGGAGTGAATGAGTGAAAAGAAAGCAGGGCAGCTCAAAACTCAACAAACTGGTATCAGGAAAATTCTTGGCAAGCCTGACATGCTCCCAAAGGCCCCGCCGACTAAAAAACTGCGAGGAACTGAGTAAGGAGTGAATGAATTTTGAATTTTGAATTTTGAGTTGAGCGGCCAATTCAAAACTAAGAACTTAAAACTCAAAACTTATTCAAGTCTGCTCCCCAAGTGGGATCATTTCACAGGGGTGAA
>CAZPYG010000140.1:0-13568 GCA_964590465.1 uncultured bacterium
GAAAGGAATACGGCGTGTCGGAATTGGGCGTCTGGACGGCCTTGTCCGCCGGGGTATAAACACGGGGGATATTGCTGAGCTGGTTCCAGGGCTTTTTGTATTCTGGATTTTTGGGATCGATAAAGTAGGCGTACTGGATGCGGTAGCTGTCTACCATCGGGGAGCCGTAGATACAGGCATCCTTAGCAATGGCACGGATTTCGGTAAGGTCGTTCGTTTTCATGGCGATTATCCCTATGGTGTTGGTTTGAGTGAAGTGTTGCCCCGTTTTCAACGGCCAATTAAAAGCGGAAACCGAAATTCAGGTAGGGGCCAGTTTGATCCACATTCAGGTCAACCTCGCTAGAGCCCGAGTTGTAGTCAAGGAAGCCAAAGCGATACCCCAACCCCAGGGAAGTATTGCCGGAAAACATCCAGTTAACGCCGCCCAAAACCCCATATTGGGTTAGGCCACCGATGCCAAATCCAGAGACTGAACCCGTTAGGAGGACGGCTAATTCCGGGGTGGCATTCCACCGAAATCTTCCTCCCAATAGGGGCGAAACTACGGTCTTACTGGTCGTAAACTCGCCGTCTCCCCCCAGATTGGTGCTCAGACCCAGCTGAGTGTTGAGGCTGGTGACATTGAGACCACCTAAAACATCAAACACAAAAGGCCCCAGATCATACTCGGTATTTAGCCCCTGGGGGTTAGCTTTGGCCGGGTCATAAAAACGATAGCTGGCGGCCAGATCCACATTCCAGACCTGGGTGTTCAGGGAGGCGTTGATTTCTGTGGGCACAAAGTCGGCAAAACCAGGACGGCGCACGGATCGGTTTAATATCCCGTCACTGGTCAGGGAAAGGTAGTCGACATTGGCCAGAATTCCCAGATTATAGTCAGGCGTCCAGGCTTCGAGGCCGCCCAAAAATGCGAAGTTTAAGCTGTTTTGTAACGAGGTACGAATTTGGGTTGGGGTAAATTCAAAATCTCGGGAACCATCAAAATTTCCAGAAAAATTATTTTGAAAATCTTCTGAACCCTCGTAATTTGCTGACCCCGAGATAAAAAACGGCACATAGACATAGGGCACCAGCAAAAAATGCCACTGTTCTGACTGGACTGGAGTTGTTGTCGCCTGGGCCATGTCGGCAAGCTGGACGAGAGGGGTCAGGATGACATCAGCCACCGCCGGGGCAGACCCCACCGGCAGCAGATCGCCACTGTTGCTAGACGACAGCAGTCCTAGAGAATCATCCTGAATGCCAGCGGTTGGGCGTGATGCCTGAGCGGCTGCCGCTGGCTCTAACCACACCCGCGAATCGCCCCCCCTGCCGAGATCGATCGCGCTCGTTGCCCCTAAAACGACCTTAGAGGCTGCCAGAGCATGACTTAAATCTTCACTCGCTGAGGAACTCAGCATCGGCGGCGGCGCAGTACGACCCACCACCAAGGCTTCTCCAGACAATTCGCCTGCCGCCTTGCCCTCCTCAGCGATCGCCTCGGCGACCCATTGACTCACTAAACTTGTCGCTGGCAGTGGTAAAGATGCCTTGGCTGACGGTGCCCCCTCGCTGGCGACCGCGATCGCGGGCAGCAGCAGACTCAAGGCCAACAGCCCAGCGAACGGATACATTTTCTGATAATCGATCATGATTCCCTTTGCGATTCAAGGTCGCCGGATGAGTTCGTTTGCAGGGCAAGTCATTGCACCCATCGTTCCGCCGCAGACTTATCCCGACGTCGTTCATGGCGTTTCCGTAACCTGCGCAAGGCGCTTTTGGTAGAGGCGAGCGTAAATTTTGGCGGCAATTCCAGAAATCACCGCATACGCCGCGATGGTGATCAAAATTTCGTGGGCGGCATTCGGAAAATTGAGGGTAATCAGGGCGATCGCCAGTCCGGCATTACGGCTGGCGTTGGAGATCGCGATCGTCTGCCGAGAGACGGGATCAGCCCCGCCCAAAAAGTGACCAATCAGTAAAGCGGCAGCGGCCATCACCGTCACCGCCACGACCGGCAGCACCCCAGCTTTTAACACCAGCGGCAGACCCACCACCAGCACCAGCAAAACCACCGCTATCAGCATGGCCGTGCTGATACGATTCAAAGGCTCGTCAAAATCTTCGGTAAATTCTGGAAACCATTGGCTGATGGCGGCCCCAAACAGCAGTGGCAGGCCCTGCACCAGCATGACCTGCTTGAACACATCGGCTAAGGGCGCTGTCGCCACTGCCGGATACAAAGCTGAAATGATGCCAAACCAGAGTGGCACCAACACGATGGACAGCAGCGCCATACTGGCCTGAAAACTCCCGGCCAGCTCCGGGTCGCCATCCCCTTTCAACATCTTGCGGTAGGTTACCGGCGCCCCTGGAATCACGGCCATGGCCGCAATCCCGGCCCGCACCTCAAAGGCAAGGGGCAACACGTAAACCACCGCCATGGCCGCCAACGGCACCACGACAAAGGCCGCGATCAAGCATCGCAGTAGCAGTGTCGGTCGTCGCCATAGACGCACCATCCCCTGAAATCCCAGTGCCATGCCCATCGAGAGCATGACGGCAAAGACGGTGATTTGGGCGAAGCTCGATAATAAGATTTTGATATCCATGCGCTGTTGCCTCTCCAAAATCTACGAAGATCCAAAAACTCTGGATCCAATCTTTTTGGATAATTAAATGATGCTCACCTGCGCCGTCTTGGCTGAGGGTAAACAGAAAAACAATTGACCCTATTAGATATATCAGTTTGAATCTTTAGAAACTTGTCATTTCACGCCAAAAAAACGAAGAAACTCTTATTATTTGGATGACAAGGTAATAGTTTTTTATTTTTTGGAGAAGGTCTGAAATTCTCTTCGCGAGGGAATTAGGCAGTTGACACCAGTTTTATTCCTTATAGAAAGCTACTTCGTATGATTCGAATCGCGTCAGTGTTCTCTTCTGGATAATTGATAATTAGGGGCATCCATCACCAGAGGCTAAAATCTTAATTTTTATGATCAAATGTTTCGAATTAATAGAACTTTACTGGCATGAATGCTGTCCCCTTTGTTAGAAATGTCTTGTTGCTCAGATTTGCCGATTTTTTAGACCACGCTGGTGCGCCGACCAAACGGTGGTTAGAGCAGTCCCAATTGTCAGAAATTCGCTTTGCGGCTCCCGACCAACTGGTTTCTCAGCTGCGGGCTTCGGAATTCATTGAGCGGGCCGCCCACCACGAAGGGATCGATACCCTGGGGTTTTTAGTGGGGCAAAAGACGCAGGCCACAAATCTCGGGGCCTACGGGCAGATACTCGGCGCTTCGCTCACCCTGCATGACTTGCTCACAACGCTGGAACGCACAATTCATCTGATCAATTCCGGCGAGCACATTCAGCTGGTTCAGCAACCGGATGCCGTCTGGCTGCAATGTCACCTACACGCCCTCGATCGCTTCGCGGCTCCCCAGTCGCGTTTTTTTAGCTTGATGGCTCATCTCAATGTGTTGCGGTTGGCCCTGGGGCCGGACTGGCGACCCCCCGAAATTCATCTCGCCACGAGATCGCACCCGGCCCTCATCCACACCCAGGAATTCGAAGGGGTAAAGCTGCGGTTTGGTCAGCCCTACAACGCCATTAAAATCCCCAGAAACCTCCTCAGCTTGCCCCTGCCATCTGGTACCACCTTTCCCAATCCTCAGCAACAGATCAGCTATGAGGGGCTAGCGCGATCGGCCCCGGCCCTTGATTTTGTCCAATCTTTGCAACAGCTGATCGAGTCTTTGCTAATTCAGGGCTATCCCGATATTCGTCAGGCGGCCTTTGCCTCCGGCATGAGTGCACGCAGCTTGCAACGGCATTTAGCAGAGACCGGGATCAGCTACTCCAAACTAGTCGAGCAAGTCAGATTCAATTTGGCCACCCGCTGGCTGCAAGAACCAGATATCAAAATCAGCGATATTGCCCTTGAACTTGCTTACACCGACTTCGCCAATTTCTCTCGGGCCTTTAAGCGTTGGACCGGCATATCGCCCCGGGAGTACCGGCTTAACCAGCTTGAACAGGAGCCCAGTGGAGTTCCCATATCCCCGATGGGGGAAAACGTATGCCATTTCGCTCCTTCGATTGATTATACTCTGAACGGTTGAGGGCTGAACATATAGATCGGCTTAGGTCACGTAAAATAAGCGCTATCAGTAGAGTTCAAAAAACGTTCCAGAGCCGTGATCACCATTGAGTTTACTTCCGCCGACATTGAAGCCCTGGCCTATGAGCGGTACCATCATCCTCATCCGCAGGTCCAACGAAAGATGGAGGTGCTTTACCTCAAAAGCCAAGGACTCTCCCATCAGGACATCCTGCGGTTAAGTGGGATTACCAGTCGAACGACCTTGGTCAAGTATTTACGTCAGTACCAAACGGGCGGAATAGACGGGCTCAAGCACCTGGATTACAAAGGTCAACCCAGTGCCCTGAATCCACACATCCCCAGTCTCAAAGCCTATTTCGAGGCGCATCCACCTCGCACGAGTGCCGAGGCTCAGGCGGTCATCGAACGCTTGACCGGGATCAAGCGCAGCCCAACTCAGATTAAAGCCTTTCTCAAACGGATTGGGATGAGTTGTCGGAAAGTCGGTTATGTCCCAGGGAAAGCCACTACCCCCGAAAAAATCGCGGAACAGGACACCTTTCGCACCGAGGAACTGGAGCCTCGTTTAGCGGAAGCAGAAGCGGGAGAACGTGCCGTTTTTTTTAGATGCGGCCCATTTTGTGCATCGGGCGTATCTCGGGTTTCTCTGGTGCTTCACACGGATCTTTATCGCGTCACCCTCCGGTCGAAAACGCTTCAACGTCCTTGGGTCCGTCAATGCCATCACCAAAGACGTGCTCACCGTCACCAATACAAGCTACATCAATGCTGAGAGTCTATGCCAGATGCTCCACCAGTTGGCCGCCCTGAACTTAACGGTTCCAATCACCGTCGTTTTAGATAATGCTCGCTATCAAAAATGTCAGGTCGTCTTTGCACTGGCAGAAGCCCTCAACATTGAGTTGCTCTATTTGCCCTCCTATTCGCCCCACTTAAATTTGATTGAGCGCTTATGGAAGTTTGTCCGAAACCAGTGTTTGTATTCGAAATACTACGCTGACTTTGAGGACTTTCAGGGCGCGATTGAGACCTGTCTTAAAACCGCGAATACGACCCACAAAAAATCGCTAGAGACGTTGTTATCCTTAAACTTTCAGTCCTTTAAGGATGTTCATATCTTAAGCGTCTAGAGTATACGCTCTAAGGCAAAGGGCAAATACACAGAACCATAGCCCTGGCCTAAGTCCAGTTGATGTAACCGCCTTACTTTTTGGAGGTGTTGCTGCAGAGGGCGCATTAAGCTGTCTGGCAACATGGTGACTCGGTCTTCATTTCCTTTGGTGTCACGCACTAAAATTTGACGTTGAGCAAACGTAGGATGGGCAAAGGGCCTGAGCCCGTGCCCATCGTATAAGGATTTCCGACAATGATGGGCACGCTTCGCTTTGTCCATCCTACAGTTCGAGTTTGCCGCTAACCCAACTGCCGATACCGGAGCAGGTAGCTAAACACCTCCCCCTGCTCCGGGGTAATCAAAATCCCCGACTCGGGTATCGTCACCAACCGGCTCCACTCCCGCTGCTCCAGATACTCGACCATTATGAAAGGTTTTCAGCATAGTCAGCCAAGCCTTAACCCAGTCCTTATAACTTCAAGGGTGATGAGTTCATTTCAACTGTCGAGTTCCAGCAGCTAGCCGAACTCTATATTTTCGTAGAGGTCTGCAATGGTTACCTGGCATGCAAATGTGTTGAAAGAGAGCGTGACATCCGGCGAATCGTACTCAGAGAGAAGCCACTGATTCGGTGACGTTTTAATGTGGTGCTCTACGTGGATACTGTACTGGTCAATCAACAAATATTCCTGAAACGTCGGAAGCGTGCGGTAGGCCAGAAACTTTTCCCCCCGGTCATAACCTTTGGTTGAGTTTGACAGTACTTCAGCCATAAAGCAGGGATTCATCACCGTATCGCTACGCCCCGTTTGCAACTGAAGGGGCTGAGACACTACCATCACACCCGGGTAGGTGTAAATACTGCAGGCCGGAATCCATAGCCGTTGGTCTAAGATGAATGTGCGGTAAGGTTTGCCCCGCAAAGCTGCTTTCAAAGCAACCAGCAAATTTCCAGCGATATCGTTATGGTCAGGGGTACCCCCCGTCATGGGTCTGACTTCTCCATCCCAAAATTCATAGGGTGGCCATAAAGGCCAGGAGGTGCCCTTCAGTGGTGGCGCCCCGGCCCATGATCAGGTCTATTCTGCCGGGGCATAGGGGCAGAACGAATTCAGAGCGCAGAAACACCGTACGAGGGGAATCTAGCCAGCTCACCTCGATACCGTGCCGGGTCAGGTCTGCGGCCCTGATATACCCCTGATTGCCATAGGTCACCCGTTCTACATCAGGCAGTTGGTCAGGGTTCAGGCCCAGAGGCCCGGTGACCTCAATCGGCACAAAGGAACGCTCATTGGTCAAGAAGCCGGAGTCTGGGTAGGGCTGCCCGTTGACGTTGATGGCAACGGTGGGGTAGTTGTTGGGGTTGACCCGTCGGGTAATGTCACTGCGGTGTAACCCTGGGATCTCAACTCAGCCAGAACCATGTCCCTCAGCCACTTCATTTCTGCGGCTTCGGTAGTATCTGGCAGCACGTATCCAGGGTCTAAGACCCCGTCTTCGAAGCCGCCGTGGCCAGCCGAAACAAAAATTTGTGCCATGGTGGGCAGATTCTATGAAAGCGCCCTAAGCATAGCAATGATTTGCAGAAAACCCTGAATTCCGTCAGATCACCATGGCGGGTTTTCGGCTTTTCCAACCTGGCTTTAGTCTTTGCTTATAGTACTTTTCACTCGGATAAGGTACGGGCAAGGGGTAAGGAGTCTTTTTAATCCACTCAACCGAGAACCGTTATACCTCAAAACTTCTTGATATAATCTGCGACCTGCTCAAATAATGAAAAGTGGGCCTCTGTCATCGTTTCGGCCACCTACGACCACTTGTGGATAGTTTGCCTGAACTACTGGGCTCTAAAGTCTTATTCCATAAGGGCTGCGACGTCCTGGAGGCTAAGCTTACCTAGCTTGAGTGGCCGAAACGATGATTAACCCCGAAAAGTGACATCAGAAGGTTAGAAAGGTAACACCCAAAACAAATATTTCTCATTTGAAAAATTGAAATTAAGTAGTGGTAGGATTATGGCGCAATAGCTGAACAAACCCTGATATGAAAGTCGAATAAAATGCTTCCGTTGCATAGAAGACATCTAATTGATGGCCCTAAAAATACTCATTTTTAACGATTTTCTGACATTTGCATCAGGGCTTAGAAGCCAGCCAAGTCCATGTTGAGGAGAGACTATGACATCACGAGTACTACAGCAATTCAATACTGGTTTTGCAACAGTGATTTTAGGGTTTGCTGGGTTTGCGCCAGCAGCCTTAGCCCAGGAAGCAAGAGGCACCATACCGGGCCTGTCCGAAAACCAGGAAAAAATTGGTGTGTGCCGCCAGGTCAACACAGACCAACTGATAGTGTATCGGGACGTTAGTTTGACACCTTCAAATCAAATCGGCACTTTAGACCGGGGCGACCAGGTCATGCTGACTGGGGTGCTCTTCGAAGGACGGGCACAGGTTTACAATGAAGATCTCTCTGACTCCCTGACGACGACTCAGCCCGTGGGCTGGGTCGATGCTGGCGGTTTAGGAGAATGTACATCCCAGACCTCGGCTTGCTTTAGCGCCAACCTGGTTCTGAATGTGAGGTCCGCCCCAACTACCAGTGTAAACAATGTCTTCGCGTACTTTTCAGAGAACGATACCATTTATACGACAGCCAACCCGCCTATCCGGCAACAGCCAGGCGATGGCCGTACCTGGATGGAGGTGAGGACCTCTGGGCCCAACGGTTGGGTTGCTGAGACCAATGAATTCGGAGTCGGGGGGAATGTGACTTCAATTACTTGCCCCTAATGCTGTAAGTATGGCTTTGACCAGGTCGTGCAAGACCATGGTGGTCGGTCAAGGTGGCCCGAAAAGGGTGATTTTAGTCTCATTGAACCCTCCAAAAACTGGATTATGGGTAGGGTGTGTTCTTGGCCCCAGGCCAACCCTGAAAGGGCTGTAAATTGTTCTGCTTTGGCCGAAACAAGCGCTTGGGGACTGGAAAACTCCCTTCGGGAGAGTACCCCGGCGTCATCAGCCCGGTTGACCCCAGGTGTTGATTGGAAGCAGGGTGGACCGCTGGGGGATTTAGGACCCCCCAGGCCCCTACAATTACTAAAGGGATCGTTGATACCCCATTTTCTGAAATTTATTATAGGCGAGGTCATAGAGCGCCAGAATGTCACCGGCATAGGGTGATTTAGCCTGGGCATTTCGGGCCCAATAGTGGTCAACAGGCGGTGGAAACCCTGGCTTACCAACTGCTGGAACAAACGTCGATGCGGGTGAGCGATCGCATCCAGAGCTATTTGCAAACCCCCATTGATGTGGTGGCCGCCAACCGTCTGGCGACCACCCAGGGCACCCTCGATGCGACTGAACATGAAGCCCTGCGGCATCAAACAGCACCAGGGAGAGATCTGGGCCGAAAGTACCTTAGGCGAAGGCAGCACGTTTTACTTCACCCTTCCCATGGATCAAGTTACCGATTGCACCGATGACTAAGAAAATTCTGCTGATTGAGCTTGAACGATGGCTTGGTAACTCATATTTTTCAGAGGAGATGCGCAGCGTCTGCAACCAGCGAATCACCGGCATGCTCACAGACCTAAGCCGCCAGCTGATCAGAATCTTGATGGCTATTGGCCAGGCAAAGGGGCGTCCGCCCCTCAGGCTTCCTGGCAGAAGCTTGCGAAGCCTGTTGTTGCTTGACCCACTCAGACAGGCTCACCCCAGGACGATAGGGAGAGCTAGACCGACTCTGGGGCTGAGACAACAGCTTTGGTCCCAACAGCAAAGCGCCCAGGCTCACCAAGGTCAACGGCCCACCTAAGTGACCATCTTCCAGAATTTCTTTGAAATGGAAGGTGACTATGGACTTATCGAGATGAATGAAGGACATAACAGAACCGGGATAATCGCCAGAACAACAGGTTAAGTCAAGATTATCTAATGAATAAGACTATCAACTAAGGTATTGAAGGAACCTTGACCCTTGACTTCACGGATGGAAACCCTGAGGGACTCAGAACTCCTGCCATGAAAGCGATGAAGGTCATTAGGGGTAACCCATATAAGGTGGGCTACTTATTTTTGTTGCTATACAGCTTAGCAGAAGATAGCCTTACTGATGCTATTCCTTCGCAATAAGAAAAATAAATTTTGAATCCCTTCAAGCTATTCAATGACCGCATTCGGTACGAAATTGTGAGTCACCAGCGGACGCAGGCTATTGAGACCCGCCGCGATCGCAGAGCCATTATGAATCGTCGTTGCCACCAGGGGATTTAACCCTGCCGTAGAGGCCAGCCCCAGGGCCACCAGGTTGGGTACCACCACCAGGGCAATGTTCTGCTCAATCAGGTCGCGGGTTTCCCGGGCAATGGCGATGGCTTCCAGCAGCTCCAGCAGGTTGTTGTTCATCAGCACGACGTCAGCGGTTTCCCGGGCGATGTCGGCCCCCCGCTCAAAGGATACGGACACATCTGCGTAGGCCAGGGCAACGGAATCGTTCAGGCCATCCCCCACAAAGGCCACGGTGCGACCGGCCCGGTGCAGGTCGCGGACAATTTTGGCTTTTTGGTCAGGGAAGGCTTCGGAATAGACCCGCTCAGGGGCAATACCCAGTTCCTGAGCGACCTGGGCGGCCCGTTGGGGATTGTCTCCCGTCAGCAGGTGCAGTTCCAGGCCGAATTGTCGCTGCAGCAGGTTAACCAGACGAACGCTTTCGGGGCGTAGGGGGTCGGTGTAGCCCAGGGTACCAGCGAATTTTCCGTCGCAGGCCACGTAAATCTGCGACAGGAGGCTGGCGTTGGGGTTCGTCCACCCGTTCCAGTTCACCTCTTGCTGGTGCAGGAACCGTTCACTGCCAATGAGTACCCGGTGTCCGTCGATTTCAGCGGTGACCCCGAACCCAACGGTATAGTGCCATTCTCCCCGGGGTAAGAGAGACAGCCCCTGCTGCTCCGCATGGTTGACAATGGCTTCGGCCACAGGATGGGTCAGCCGCTGCTCCGCTGAGGCCGCGAGTTGTAGCAGCCTTTCGGGGGAAAGGGCGGGGGCCGCGGGGGAGATATCTGCGATCTCAATTTGGCCCTGGGTCAGGGTCCCGGTTTTGTCGAACACCATGGTGTCGATCTCGGCCAGCTGCTCCAGGGTACGACCGCTGCGCACCAGCACTCCATGGCGAGTGGTATGGTTCAACGCCCCTAAAAATGCCGTGGGGATAGAGACCCGAATTCCCGTGACAAAATCCAGGGTAAGAATTGATGCGGCCCTGGCCGGGTCACGGGTGATCCCCAGCACCAATAGCGCCAGCAGGAGGGATGGCACAATCAGCCGGTCGGCCACTGTTTCGGTGTAGTTGGCCATGCGGGTGTCATAAACGGGGGCCTGTTCCAGTAATCTCAGCCCTGCCGCCGCCCGGGTATGATCGCCCACCCGCTCTGCCCGCAGAGTCAACTGCCCCGACCGCACCAGGGTGGAGGCAAACACATAGCCTTCAAGCTGGGCTACAATTGGCATCGCTTCCCCGGTCAGCCCCTGCTGATCGACCGTGGCTTCACCGCCCAGCACCGTACCATCCACCGGGATTTGTTCCCCTGGATGCACCACCACAATGGCGCCCACCTGCACCTGGTCGCTGGGCACCTGTCGCAGTTCATCCCCATCGCCTTTGACCCAGGCAAAGCGTCCAATGGCATCGGCCAGGGTCGAAGACCGCACCTCAGTCGCCCGAGCGGTTTGGTCTCGGATAGCATCCCCCAATTCATGCAGGGTGACTACCAGGGCGGGGGTTAACACCTTACCCTGCCAGGCACTCAGCCCTAGGGCCAGCAGGTCCAGGCCGTCGATATTCAGCCGCCGTTCCTGGGAGATGCTCTTAAAGGCCCGCTGGGCAATGGGCCAAATGGCTGCCGCTAAAGTCGTCGCGGCTACAGGACGCAACCAGCGCAGGCTGGGGAACTGACTGGCAAACGCCAGAGCCGACGCCAACCCCGGCAGTTGCAAACCAGCCCAATGATTACGGTCCGAGGTTTGCTGAATCGCCTTCGGTTGCCCGGGTTGCCCGGATGGTGAGGATTTTTCTAACCTCTTACGCCCCTTTCCATCCAGCCCCAACCCATCTTGCCAGACCTGGTCCAGCTCCCCCAAAAGCTCCCCCAGTCTGATACGGATCTGCTCCACTGCCTCGGGTTGGTACTGAATCACCACAGAACTTGCGGTTGGGTTGATGCGTAAATGGGTAACTCCCGGGGTTACCTCCAGGGCCGCTGCCAGCCACTGGGTGTGGTGATGATTCCGGCTCAATTCAGGAACTCGAATGCGAATTCGGCCTGGCAGCTGGTGGAGAACCTGCCAGCTAAGGGAAGTGGAAGAGGGAAGGAGGGGAGGGGAGGGCATGGGAAAGAAAGGGATTAGGATTGAGAACGCTTTACGATTGGGGATGCAAGAATATTGGGGGTGCAAGGTGTCGGGTTTAAGGGGCAGGAGGGCGGGATACAGGCTTTAAGACATCAGGTTCGAACCAGACCCGTAGCCTGGAGACTCAAAACCAAACCCTTCTTACTTCTTACTAATCCCTAATCCCTAATCCTGAAACCCAAGACCTTGCCCCTGACGCCTTGCACCCAACCCCCTAAAACCCTTCCCCATCCCGCTCAGCCTGGTCGAGAATTTGCAGCAACCGCATGCCCAGGTCCAGCTCCGACAAATTAGTGCCGTCGTAGCGAATGGCAATGGAACTGGCGGCACGATTGACCCGAACGCCCAGAACAATATCCTGGGTTAGCAGCAGCTTTTCAAGGCGACTGGCAAAGGCAGGCTCTGACTGCAGGCGGGGAATCCGCAGGCGGATGCGTCCGGGGACGGAGTGGACGATGGTGTAGTCTTCTGCCTCAGCAACGGCGGACCCATTATCAGCGGCAACCAGAACCGGGGTGGATGAGGGGTGCCCGGCCCGTTTTTTGAGCTGCACGATAGCCTGGCGGGTAACGGCCGCGATCGCGATATTGACCACCAGGGCGCTGGCCCCCCGCAACCGCAGTTGGGTTGTTACCAGTAAGCCGGTCAGCACCGGCAGAATAGCGGCAATCTCGCCGTACTCTTCCAGTAGATTGCCTAATTGAGAACCAGTTTCGCTAATATGAACTGGCTGAACCTCCGCTGTTGATGTTGGGGTCATCGTGCATCCTCTTGAACGTTCCCTTGGGCCCGGGTTATTCCCAAGCCTCACGATCGATACTAAAGCGTCTTGTTGCCGGTAAGTCTTATCCAATAATTAATATTTCCATAGACCCATATACCCCGGTAACAATAATTAAACTATATGCTTATTCAGGCATATACCCTTTCTGTGATCCCTTCCATGCTCAAACATTTGACCCTTGCACTAACTGAAGCCCTGCAAGATGAATACAAAGCTCGGGCCACCTATCGAGCGATTATTCAAAGGTTTGGGCCAGTGCGACCGTTCGTGAACATCGTGGAATCTGAAGAACGGCATATTCAAGCATTGCTGCCTTTGTTTTCCCGATACGGCATCCCAGTGCCGGAAGATGACTGGCCTGCACGGGTCATGATCCCGGATTCTATTCCCCAGGCCTGCGCCGATGGGGTACAGGCTGAGATCGAGAATGGGGCCATGTATGAACGGCTGCTGGCGATGACGACCAACTATCCAGATGTGCAGCAGGTGTTTCGCAATTTGCAGCGAGCGTCCCAGACAAATCATTTACCGGCATTTCAGAGGAGGGCGGCAAGAGAATACCCCGACGCCAACGGTTCGACCTGGGGAGCAGGTGAAGTTTTGGCGGAGAGTCGATCTGACCCCTGGGGGTGCGGCAAGTTGAATCCGGCAGAGAGTCTTGGTAAAGCGTCAGCGGTGGTCAATAGAGGGGCTAGACGCCGTATACGGCATCACGGGGGAAGGCACTAGGAATCAGAGATGGGGGGTCTTAACAGAGGGGGATTAAACTCCACCAGATCCCCTTAGCCCCCTCCTGGAGATAAACCTTGTCCAAGTCCAGAAGTGGAGTTTTGCCTTAGAGAAAACTCCAGTTTTCGAGCTGGACTTGGGATAAAACTAACGTTATTCTTCTTCTGCGCCCTGCTTTACCAGTCGAATATTTTTATAGCCCAGTTTGAGCTGAAACTCATCCCCTGGCTGCAGCCCCATTTCCTGGGTATAGGCAGAACCAATCACAATTTGACCATTCTTATGCACCTTAATCATGTAAGACGCTTCGCGGCCCCGGCCATTTTTAACCTTTTCAGGTTCTAGCTGAATGCCTTTGGCATTGAGAACAGCATCATAGAATTCCCCAAGATTGACACGGACTTGCCCATCTTTAGTCAG
>CAZPYG010000141.1:0-1450 GCA_964590465.1 uncultured bacterium
TTGATTGATCAGGTTTTCTTGGGCGAGGGTGGTGAGGATACGGGGGGTGGGTTCGTTGGGATTGGCTTTTTCGGCATGGGGGGCGGTAAATTCGTTGGTTTCGGCGGCGAGTTTGAAGTCGAGCAGTCGGTGGATGTAGTCGAAGGTGGGGCCAAGTTTTTGACCGCCTGGGGCGTCTTTGAAGATGGCGGAAATGCGACGCTGCAGGTGCATGCGGTGGGTGTCGATGGGTTCGCTGTAGTAAAGGCGGGGCAGGGTGGTGCGGTAAGCCCGGAGCAGGAAAGCGGCTTCCACCAGGTCGCCCCAGGACTGCTTGATGGCAAGGGCGGCCAGGTCAGGGTCATACAGGCTGCCCTCGGCCATCACCCGATTGACCGCAAGCTGCATCTGCTGCTTGATTTGATCCAGGGACAACTCGGGCACCGCCGTATTGCCCCGCCGTTTGGCCTTCAGTAGGGCTTCAGCGTTCTGGATGGCCTGTTCTCCGCCTTTGACTGCAACGTAGGGCATAGGACTCTCGGGAATTCAACCTATCGCTCGTTTTATAACTCGACTAAAAAACTGTAACCGTGCTTTTGAAAACCTAGGGATTCATAGAAGGCGTGGGCGTCTTTGCGTCTGAGGTTAGTGGAGAGGTTCAGCTTGTAGCAGCCGGCGGTGCGGCACTGGGCCATGGCCACCTGCATCATCCGCCGACCAATGCCCCTGCCCTGAAATTCTGGGCCTACCGCTACTCCCTCCACAATGCCGGACGGACTGCTGTGGTGCACCAGATTATCCATGATCAGCAGCGCGAACGTGCCTACTCGCCTGTCGTCCAACTCCTGCAGGGCGGCAATCCATAACCGGTAGTTGGGGTATTGATGGAGGCGCTGAAACCACTGTTCGGCATCGGTCAGAGTCAAGCTGGAATCCCGTGCCAAACCGGATTCGCCATACAGTCGCATTACTTCTGGCAAGTCTCCAACGGTGGCCAGGCGAATCGACAGGTCCATCATGGCTCCTCCCCTGGGCGAACAATTCGGGTGGTGCGGGGTAAGCCCAGCACCTGACTTCCTGCCCAGCACCAGGCATCCAGCCCCAGGGGATAGTTATCGGTCATCTCCTGCCACTGGTGCCAGAAGTCCTGGTTAAAGGAGGTTTGGAGGGTGATAGTATCCACAATTCCTGGCCCCCGCAGGGGGATGGAATATTCTCCCTGCCAGGATGGCAGCTGAATCAGCAGAGAGGTAGATGCTTCCGGATATTCCCCTGTGCCCCAGCTGAACTCATCCAGTCGGGGCATCGTCTCAATGTCGTGAATGACTGCAAAATCAGCAGCTTGAGGCTGATCCGTAAACCGGCAACCGGTGTGAAACAGCAGCCAGGCCCTCGCCGCTTCTGTAATTCCCGGCTGCAGCCAGACCACCGTCTCCAAGTCCAGCAGGGTTAAGCAGGCTGCCGCACACCC
>CAZPYG010000141.1:1550-13442 GCA_964590465.1 uncultured bacterium
CTCATCCTTCCCCCCGCAGCAGAGTAAAGAAATTGACCCGGGTCGATTCCACTTCTGCCGCTTCAGTCCTGCGCTTTTCATCGGTTGCGGCCTTGAGGGGTTCAATGACCTGAGTCTGTATAGTGGTTTGCCAGTCTCGATGCTGCAACAGAGCATCGCACAGGGCGGCAAGTTCGGCGTGGCGGTGGGATCGCCCTGCCACGTAGCCGAAGCCTGCGATCGATTGGGCTGCGGCTGGTGCTCCATCCGTTAGGGATACCTGGACAACGCAGCGGGTGATGGTCATTTCCCCTAAGTTGAAGGGCTGCCCGTCCCCCTCGGCCCGACCCCGAACCATGGCCAAACCAATTTCGGGCGATCGCAAGAATCCGTAATCGGGCAAGTCTTCTAAGGTCTGGATGCAGGTCTCCAACAAAGGCAGGGGAGCTTTTGCCAGAGTCGATATCCAGCTTGATCGCAATTGCGCCTGGGTCACTTCAACCATTACTTAACCCAAAATTAATCGTGACTTAAAGTTGTATAGACGTCTAGACAAATTATGAAGCATGATTCAATAGTACGCAATGCCCATAGATCTGAAAATACTATACTGACTTACTGCTTCTGTCCGAGTCTAGCCGCTGAATATGCACCAAGAAGCCCTGCCCCTGTATCTGCAGATTGCCGATGAGTTGCGTCGCAACATTGAAGAGGCTGTATTTAAGGTTGGTGACCGTTTACCCACCGAAACCGAACTAAGCGAACGTTTCGGCGTCAATCGCCACACCCTGCGACGGGCCATGGAAGTCTTAAGGCAAGAGGGAATTGTTGGTGTAGAGCGGGGTAGAGGCACCTTTGTTATGGCCACTCCCATTGCCGTGCCCATTGGTAAACGGGTACGGTTTAATGAAGCCCTCAAGGCCCAATCCCTGGAGCCAAACTGGCAGGTGCTGCGGATTGTCAAACTCCAGGCCGATGCTAAATTGTCACACCGGTTGGAGATTGCAGTTGGTTCACCCGTCATATTATTTGAACGCCTGAGTTCCGTCGAAGACATTCCCATCAGCGTTTCTAGCAGCCATTTTCCGGGAGGTCGTTTGCCGGGGTTGGTGAAGCATTGTGAAACCTATCGTTCTATCTCTCAAATGTTGCAGAACGAGTATGGCTGTGACCATATTCGCCGCAGTACTCGCCTCTCGGCTCGCCTGGCCCAGACGGACGATGCCCGACTGCTGAAAATGCCGGCGAATGGCCCGGTTTTGCAGTCCGAGTCAATCAATATTGACCAAAATGGCGTAGTGATTGAGTACGGGGTGACTCGCTTCCGGGGTGATCGCATGGAACTGGTGCTGGAAAATGAAGCCTAACCCGAATGGTACTGAATTAAGTTGAAATCAACCCTCGCAAATCGTCGAAAGCCTTGATATGCCGTAGGGTGGGCACTACCCACCAGCCTTATTTCAGTGACATTCAAGCCTAACCCCGTGCTTCAATTCCTTGCAAGTCCCTCGCCCAAACTGGGGCAAAGAGTTTAGGGCGAGGGTGCAAAGGTGCCATGTTTCCAGTTTTGTCTTAAGGGAAAACGACAAAACTCGCGTTGGCCTTGGTATAGATTGTGAACAAATCCTGCAGGTTTTGCTGATTTAAACTGTTTCTCAAAACTTACTCCCAGATTTTTAAACAGATTTATAGGGAATTTAATCTGTCGTAGGGCAAACCTTAAACTGCCTGCTGGAATATATTTATGGCTAGCCACAGATCTCTTTTGTCTAGACATCTACATGAATGTCGAGGGAAACCATTTGCAGAAATGGTAGACAATGACTTCCATCCCAAACTATGACGTTTAATTGGGCAGACAACAGCCATGCGATCAGCTAAAGAGAGTGCTTTAGAAGCATCTTTTGCCGCCCCGGCCGTTAATGTGCGGCAACTGTCTAAATCCTTCAAGGGGCAACCCGCACTCCAGGCGGTGAGTCTGCAAGTGGGTGTCGGCGAAATGGTGGCCCTGGTGGGAGCTTCCGGTTCCGGTAAGTCTACCCTGCTGCGTAATTTGAATGGTCTGCAACAGGCCGAGCAGGGCGTTGTCGAAATCTTTGGTAGCCCCCTGCAGATTGACGGCAAGCTGCACTCTAAGGCGCGTCAGTTGCGGAGTCAAATTGGCTTTATTTTTCAGCAGTTTAATCTGGTGAATCGTCTGACGGTGCTGGAGAATGTTCTGGTGGGCAATCTGTCCCAGGTTTCGATGATGCGATCGCTGGTGCGGGGCTTCAGCCAGCAGGAAAAGCTGCAAGCCCTGACCGCCCTGGAGCGGGTAGGCATCTTGAATCAGGCCTACAAGCGGGCATCTACCCTCTCGGGTGGGCAGCAGCAGCGAGTGGCCATCGCCCGTTGCCTGATGCAGGGGGCCAAAATCATTCTGGCCGATGAACCCATTGCCTCCCTCGACCCTGAGTCGGCTCGGAAGGTGATGGAGCTCCTGACCCATCTGAACCGGGAGCAGGGCATTACCATCATTACGTCCCTGCATCAGGTGCAGGTGGTGCGCTGCTACTACGAACGGGCCATTGCCCTGCGGGACGGCACCGTTCGGTTCGACGGGCATATCAAAGATTTAGACAACCAGCAGCTCAACAACATCTACGGTGCAGCGGCAGAAGAACTGGTATTGAGTGGTCATGCCGAGGTCTTTTCGTCATTTTAGGTCAGTCAATTTGGTTTGAATTCCATCGAAACAAGCCTGGTCCGGTTGCAGAAATTCGTCCTCCCCCAGGGTGGGCATTGCCCACCCGCCTTAAATCAACGCTGAGAGAAGCCTTTCAAGGCGTATTTTGTCTAGCCTCGATTCTGATTTCCGATTCTGATTTTTAGCCCTAAGGACTCGCCATGATGACATCTGCGTTAACCCAATGGTCTGCTCGATTCTTCCTGGTTTTAGCCGGTTCGGCCCTGGTTGCCGGCTGCAGCACGGGTGGGCAAAATGCCGCCGAGGAAGCCAGCGCTGCCGCTGCCACTGCCGAGGGTGAAACCTGCGCCCCGGAACTGGCTGAACTGGATTTCGGCATCATCTCCACCGAATCCCAGGACAACCTCAAAACCCAGTGGGAGCCCTTCCTGGAAGCCATGGAAGCGGAGATTGGTCGCCCCATCAACGGCTTCTACGCCACCGACTATGCTGGCGTCATCGAGGCCATGGGGGCGGGTAAAATTCAGCTGGCCTGGTACGGTGGTAAATCCTACATCGAAGCGGCGGCTCGTTCGGATGCGGAAGCCTTTGCCCAAACCGTTAACGCTGACGGTACCAAAGGGTACTACGCCTACTTAATTACCCATAAGAGCAATCCCATTCTCGAAAACATCGACATTGAAACCGGTAACGGAGATCAGTACGTGATTGAAAATGCGGCTGACTTAACCTTTGCCTTTAACGACCCGAACTCCACCTCGGGTTTCCTGGTGCCCAGCTTTTACGTGTTTGCCAAAAACGAAGTCAATCCCAACCAGGCCTTCAAAGAATTGGTGTTTGCCGGTAGCCACGAGGCCACGGCCCAGGCGATTGCCAATAATCAGGTGGATGTCGCCACCAATAACAGCGAGTCCATGTTGAGCATCGAGGCAGGCGACCCGGAAGCCTTCGAGAATATCCAAATCATCTGGACTTCCCCCGTCATCCCCAGTGATCCGGTGACCTATCGCAGTGATTTACCAGACTGCTTGAAAGAGCAGGTTAAGGACTTCTTCTTCAACTACAAAGACGCTGCCGTGCTGGAACCCCTGGGCTGGCAGAGCTTCGATCCGGCGGCTGATGAAGACTGGAACACCATCCGTGAACTGGACATCGGTCAAAAAATGATGGAAGTGCAAAACGACGCCAACCTCAGCCCCGAAAACAAGCAGTCCCAGCTGGATGAGTTGAATAAGCAGTTGGAAGCCCTGTAGTCCCTAACCGGCATCCCATCTGTCATTCTCCTATCTACGAGCATGACGGATGGGATGCTGCTAAATTTCAAAAAGCGCCTGAAGACCTGTCAATGGCCATTGCCCTATGACTGAATCCCCTGCTACTCTACGTCCTGGTGAACTTGCGGTCACTCCCGCCGCCCGCGCCATGCTGGCCCAGGAGCGTCCCCGCATTACTCCAGCCCGCATGGGCTATGGCGCCATTGCCATCGCTGTGCTGATTTATGCTGCCCGCCTCAGTGACGTGAGCTTTGTGGAACTTTTCCAGGGCAGCGGCACCATGGCGGAGTACATTACCCGATATTTTCCGCCCAACTTTTCGAACTGGCGGTCTTACCTGCAGGATACGCTGGAAACCGTCGCCATGGGCATTTGGGGTACTCTGTTGTCGGCCATTCTGGCGGTTCCCCTCTCGATTCTGGCATCCGGCAATATTTGTCCGGCCTGGGTGGTGTTTCCGGTGCGGCGGCTTCTAGACACGATGCGGGCCATCAACGAGGTCGTCTTTGCGCTGATTTTCGTGGTGGCGGTGGGGCTCGGCCCCTTTGCCGGGGTGCTGGCGTTGTTTGTCCACACCGCAGGCATTCTGGCGAAGCTTTTTTCGGAAGCCATCGAAGCCATTGAAGTGGGTCCGGTGGAAGGTATTCGGGCCACGGGGGCCAGCAAGGTGCAGGAAATTGTCTTTGGCGTCATTCCCCAGGTGGTGCCCCTGTGGACTTCGTTCACCCTTTACCGCTTTGAATCCAACGTACGTTCAGCAGCGGTGCTGGGCATTGTCGGTGCCGGGGGGATCGGGGTTTCTCTTTATCAAAGCTTTCGCGCCTTTGAGTATCAAAAAGTGTGCGCCATCATGATCATTTTGATTGTGACCGTGGCCATCATCGATACCATTTCCGCTAAGCTCAGGCAGCGTTTGGTTTAATTCCCTGTCAACCCCATGCAGGGCTATTTTCTACACCTAACGTGAGGCTTTGTCACAATTGAACAGCAGGCCGACACTTTTTGGTATGACTATTTATGCCC
This sequence comes from uncultured bacterium, assembly GCA_964590465.1. Lineage (GTDB taxonomy): Bacteria > Cyanobacteriota > Cyanobacteriia > Phormidesmidales > Phormidesmidaceae > CAZPYG01. The sequence goes on from CAZPYG010000141.1 coordinate 6,513, forward strand.
CTTAGCCAAGAGGTGTCTACCCATCAGCCTCTCAGGGACCATTACAGAAGCGCTTGGCGGCCTCGGCCTTTTCCTGTTGGGAATGATTGTAATGACCGATGGCCTGCGCTCCCTCGCGGGCAACGCCATGCGTTCGGCTTTGATGCGGTTTACTCAAAATCCCTTATCTGGGGCAGTTACCGGCGCAGTCACTACGGCCCTGTTGCAGTCATCCAGTGCAACCACGGTGGCGACGGTGGGGTTCGTCAGCGCGGGCTTACTCACGTTTCCCAATGCCCTGGGCATTATTTTTGGAGCTAACTTGGGCACCACAGTAACAGGCTGGTTGGTGGCCATTTTGGGCTTCAAGCTGCAGCTGGATACGGCAGTATTGCCGCTGATTTTCATCGGAGCCAGCCTGAAGCTCTTCGCGGGGGAAAAGTACTCCAAAGTGGGAATGGCGATCGCAGGATTCGGTCTGATTTTCGTCGGCATCAGTACCCTGCAACTCGCCATGACCGGGGCCCAGGAGTTGATCACCCCCGCCCAGCTGCCGGGCGATTCCTGGCTGGGGCGTCTGCAGTTGGTGAGTTTGGGCGTTGTTGTCACCATCATTACCCAATCCTCCAGTGCGGGGGTTGCTGCTACCCTGGCCGCCCTCTATGCCGGGGCCATTAACTTTGCCCAGGCCGCAGCCCTGGTTATCGGCATGGATGTGGGAACTACCGTTACCGCCGTAATGGCAACCCTGGGAGCCTCCGTAGATGCCCGCCGCACCGGGTTCTCCCATGTGCTGTACAACTTGTTTACCGGAGCCATTGCCCTGAGTCTGATCACCCCCTATGTTTCCCTCTGGGAACAGGCGGCACCGGGGCAACTGGTACAAAACGCCGAAATTGGCCTGGTCGCTTTCCACACCTGCTTCAATCTGGTGGGAGTAATGCTGCTGCTGCCTTTCACTCGCCAATTCGCACAACTTATTATGCGGCTTGTCCCCAGTCGGGAACCCACCTTTACCGATGGGTTAAGCGAGGAACTGCTGGAACAGCCAGACTTAGCCTTGCGGGCCACGCAAATTGCTATCCAGTCAGAGTTCATGGTTGTGCTGCACCATGTGATGGCCATTTTTGGACAAACCCCTGGCAAGCTGGCAGAACTAACCGCTTTACAAACTGCCCTGGATGAAACCCATGCCTATCTCGACAGAATTCATCTGCAGGGTACCCACCAGAAGTACCTGGAGCGGTTAATTGCGATGATGCATGCCATCGATCATCTGCAACGCCTTCACGAGCGCTGTGAAGAAGAGGAAGACCGCGCCCAGACCGTCCAGAAGGCCCCGGATCTAGCGGCGGAATACAAGCTGCTGGTAGAGAGCATTGAGCAGGAAATTGCGGCCCTGCAACACAGCCGTTGGGATAAAGCCGCCCACATTGCCACGGCAGCGGCCACCCAAATCCATCAAAAAGTGCGTCCCTATCGAGACCTCACCATCACCCAAATGGCCCAGGGCAACATGGATGTTGTTCAGGGTACTGCTCGGCTGGAAGCCATTCGCTGGCTGCGGCGAGTGAGTAAGCACAACGCCCGGATCAGCACCTACATGCATCAGGCTACCCTTGCTATCGGTCAATAGCTGTGTTCTAAAGCCTTGATTTGCCTGCTTTCACATCCCCACGAGAGCTATTGCCCCTGGTTGGATTTTCAGTCCTAAGGAGCTGGCATGGGAGAGAGTAACCCTGGTTCCCCTATCCGGGCACCGACAGCTGACTGCCATTGTCCTGGGGTTGGATGCTGAGGATATAAGGCACCGCAGCTTTTACCCATTCCCGTAACGTGGTGTAGGCTGCGGCCCCTTCCCCAAAGCAGGTTTCCAGCATTTCAGTGTGAATAATGCCTGGATTCAGGGCCACCGCTGCCATGCCATCGGGCAGTTCCTGGGCAAGGGCCTGGGTCAATCCTTCCACCGCCCACTTAGTGGCGCAGTAGGGAGCAACCCCGGGGGATGTCGAGCGTCCCCAGCCGGAACTGAAGTTGACGATAATGCCTGACCGTCGGTCAATCATGGCAGGCAAAAAGTGGCGGATGACGTTGATGGTGCCGTTGATGTTGACATCAATGACGGCACGGCATTGCTCTGGAGGCACTTCCCAAAGGGGGGCGGGAACATTGACCAGACCCGCATTATTGATCACCAGATCCGGTACCCCGTTTTCTTTGAATACTTCCTGGCTCCACCGGGCAACGCTGGCGTCGTCAGCAATATCCACGGCACTGAACAGGTGGGGAATGGAATACTGGTGGCTGAGTTCCTGAATTTTTTCGGGATTGCGGGCGCATCCCGAAACGCGGTACCCTTCCGCGATAAATGCGGCGGTCATGACCCGTCCCAACCCCCGGCTAACGCCGGTCATGACGATGTGTTTTCCCATAATTGCTTGCCTTTGCCTCTACAGCAGAGCATGACCTAAGGTTTCGCCAAATGCAAGGGAGAATGGGGAAGCTACCCCTTCAGGGGTATGCCTAAAGGCATGATCATGCCCGAAAATTACTAAGATTAACCCTTTAAGCCTATGGCCCTACTCCCCACCTCGTCCAGCGTCAGAATTCCGGTGGTAGCCGTGGTTTGTGCAGCGGTGTTCACCGTCTTTGGCCTGACATCAACGGCCCAGCAGTCCATTACCTGTGATCGGTTAGCTCCTGGTCAGGTACAGTGCCAGGTAGCCCGGTCCCTACTGTTTGGGATACTGCCCACGACGACCACTCAGTTTTGGCTCCAGGATATCGCCATCGACTCGACCATGTGCGACAACACCCCCAGAGGAGGGGTGCGGTTCTGCCATCAGGTGACCCTGTTGGGAAATCAGCCTGAGACCGATGGACGCAGCAGGTCCTTATCTCAACCCTTGCCGCAAATGCGTACTCCCCTATCGGCAGCAACGGTTCGTGACCAGTTTTTGCGCTTCATTAAGGGCGAAGGAGAAAAGCGCCTGACCTTCGCCGTCACCGGACAGCTTGCGGCCTACATCAGGACTGGGATCCTGGGGTTGCTGCTGGCCATTGCCGCCTGGGGATTTTGGGATATTCAGTGGCCACCGGTACAGGTTTCCCCGTTGGCGATGGATGGCGCCGATCAAGAGTCGCCCCATTAATCAACCCAGCCAATATCCTCATTGGATAACATCCCCCCTTGTTGCCCTGAGGTTGCGGTACTTGATTGGTTTTGCCCAGATCCCTCCGCTGGGGGCACCGGCAGCGGACGACGGGGAATAATGTCCCTACCGTAATGCCGCACAGGCTGCCTGGCTGGAACAGCAGGCTTGGCGTTTGCCTCCGATAGTTTCAGAATGGTCTGCTTGGCTTCCTGCAGTTCTTCCTTAACTTTGTTCAGTTCTTTTTCTGTGTTAGCCGCCGCTGTAGAGACTTTTTCCAGCTCATCCTTGAGTTCAAAGAGACGAGCCTGGTGACTTTCCAGATCTTGTTGAAGACCCTGAATATTTTTTTCTAACTTGGCGTTGTCTTTTTCCAGTACCGCTTTTTCTCCTTCGACAAAAGCCAGGGACTTTTGCAGGTCTGTCATTTGCGTTGCCAAATCAGCCTGGGTCAAAGGATCTCCGCTGTCTGGGGCTGGCTCAGCTTTTTCTGCCGGGGCTTCAGCCTGTTTGGCTTTAGCTGCGGTGGTTTTGCGGGCGGTGGAAGACCGCTTCGACTTGGCGGAAGACCGACTGGATTTTGCTACCCCGGCAGGTTTTGAAGTTTTTGCGGGGGGGGCGGTTTCAGGGGAGCCAGAGGCTGAGTTTTCTTCACCATGAGTAGGCTGCTCTTCAGAAGCCTGAGGGGCCGCAGATTTGCTCTTTGTCGTTGAAGCCTTAGCCGTTGATTGAGTCGCCCCGGAAGACTTTTTGGTACTGGCGGCGGTTTTAGACCGTCGGGTACCGGTGGCACTGGAGTTACGTCGCGTCGTTCTTCGGGTGGATGAACTCGGGTTGGATGTACTGCGGCTTGAAGATTTGGTGGTTTTATTATCGCCAGAAGCATCTTCAGCACTGGAGTCAGCCTGGGACTCTTGATTCGTATCGGCTTCGTTGGCGGAGTCCGCTTTGCCAACTTCTTCTTTCAGCATGTCGGAGAGGCGTTTTTTGGTCATGGCTGCTTCCAGTCTCGCTGTATTTCTTCGGCGACTCGACAGTAATCAGAACGGGCTTCTTGGGCATTTTTCCCGCGCCACTTAAGGATGGGGATGCCATCGAGAGCAGCACGTTCATGGGCTTTGTAGGCTCGTATGAACGCATTGCAGGCGGGAATGTTGAGTTCCAGCAGGGTATTTTGGGCTTCGAGAGCTTCTCCCAAACTGCGGGAATCCACTTTCGTCAACAATACTCGATGGGAGACCCCACTGGGCGACACTGCTTCATTCACTGTAGTAATTAGGGCCGCTAAATCCATCGGGGCCGGGGGTGTTGGCAACAGTATGTAATCGGCCACTGGCAACACGGCCCCCAAACTTTCCGAATCGAGCGCCGGGGGAGTATCGACAACGACCAGGTTGTACTCTTTCAACTGCTTTAGTTTGCCCAAATGGGTTGGGTTGGTCTCCTGGGTAACGTCAAAGCCCAATTCCTGGGGGCTGCGGTCTGTCCACCAGTGGGCCGAACCCTGGGGATCAGCATCCACCAGTAGCACAGCTTTTTGTTCGGCAAAAATAGCAGCGAGATTGACGGCGGTGGTGGTTTTGCCGACGCCCCCCTTGCCGTTCAGGATGACTAAGACAGTGGTCCCCGGTGCTGCCTTTTTCCGTTTGGTCGCTGCCAAGGTGGTGCCCTCCCAACCCCGTACTCAAATCCATTGCCTCTGGAATGGTACTCCAAGCCAGAAAGAATAGCTGATGGAATTCTTGAAGGTTGATGAATCCATTGGGAACTTCACTGACTCCTCGACCCTGCTGCGACCTCAACTATAGCGGGTCACCCATGGACGGTATCAGATGCGGGCAGGCAAACCCATCAGCATCTGTTGACAACCAGCCAAAAAAACTGAAAGCTTACATTGTTTGACACCTCTACCTCCAGGCTGACAGCCCATGCAACTGACCCCCCAGGAAAAAGACAAGCTGCTGATTTTTACCGCTGCCCTGCTGGCAGAACGCCGCAAAGATCGGGGGCTCAAGCTTAACCATCCCGAAGCGGTTGCCTACATTTCGGCAGCGATTCTGGAAGGGGCAAGGGATGGCCGCACAGTGGCAGACCTGATGAGTTACGGAACCACGTTACTGCGGCGAGAGGATGTAATGGACGGCGTTGCCGACATGATCCACGAAGTGCAGGTGGAAGCCACTTTCCCCGATGGCACTAAACTGGTAACCGTCCACGACCCAATTCGATAGGGCAGGCATGGTTTCTTCTCAACCGCCTTCTGGCGATATTTCCCTACAACCCAAGGATGTTGAAGCGGTTCTCCATGGGCTGATCAGTCAGTTGGATGCTTACATCTTTCCCGAAGTCGCAGAGCGCATTCAGGCCGATATCGAAAAGCGGCTGGAGGCAGGGGGCTATGGGGATATCCAGGGGGGGCACCAACTGGCCGGTACCCTCACCGCCCAACTGCAGGCCCTGAGCGAAGATCGCAACCTGCGACTGCACTTCAGCCCTGCTCCCTTACCCCACATTGAACCCCAAACCGAGCCCACCCCCGAGGAGTTAGAGCAGCAGCACCAGCGGGGAAGCCGCCGCAATTTTGACATCAATAAGGTCGAACGACTGCCGGGGAACATCGGCTACATTCAGCTTTTCGGCTTTGAGCCCCCCGAATTTGCCGGGGATGCTATGAACGCCGCCATGACCCTGGTGGCCCACGCTGAAGCCCTGATTTTTGACCTGCGCCACAACCAGGGGGGCTCTCCGGCCATGGTGGCTCTGCTCTGCAGCTACCTGTTTCCGCCCTATCCGGCCATTCACCTGAACGATCTCTACTGGGCTGAAACGGACCAGACTCACCAGTGGTGGACGATTCCCCACGTTCCCGGTCCCAGATTTTTGGATAAGCCGGTGTTCGTGCTCACCAGCCCAGAAACCTTCTCCGCTGGGGAAGAGTTTGCCTACAATTTGCAGGTTTTGAAACGAGCCAAAGTTGTCGGGGAAACCACCCGGGGGGGAGCCAATCCCGGTCGGGGCTTTCGGCTGCACGACCATTTCTGGATGTTCATGCCCACCGGGCAGGCCATTAACCCTGTCACCCACAGCAACTGGGACGGCACCGGAGTGGTTCCTGATGTCAAAGTGCCGACGGAAGTGGCCCTCGACACCGCCCATATCCTGGTGCTCAACCAACTCCTGGAAGCCAGGGTAGAAGGCACCCTGCGCCGCGAAATGGAAGAAACCTTACCCCTGTTGGAGCGGTCCTTGAACCAGAAACGCCAAGATCTCATCGCTAACCTCGGAGGAAAACCATGATTCCCGGAGAACTCCTGCCCGCAGAAGGCGCCATTGAGCTAAATGCTGACAAACCTACCGTCACCCTAGCTGTGGCTAACAGCGGCGATCGCCCGATTCAGGTAGGGTCCCACTTCCACTTTTTTGAAGTCAATGACGCTCTGCAGTTTGACCGCGACCAGGCCAGGGGAATGCGGCTGGATATCCCCGCCGGTACCGCCGTCCGGTTTGAACCCGGCGACGAACGGGAGATCACCCTGGTGCCCCTGGCTGGAGAGCGGAAGGTGTATGGGTTTAATGCACGGGTTGAAGGGGCTCTATAGGAGGATGGTGAGGTGGCGAGATGGTGGGATGTTTAAGGGTGAAGGATGGTGTAGGGTTCATTCGCGGCCATTCACATCTGGCTATTTTCCTCAGTCCTGACCTCAGGAATCGGACTTGAGTAAGTTCCAAATTTTGAATTTTGAATTTTGAATTTTGAGTTGAGCGGCCAATTCAAAACTAAGAACTTAAAACTCATTCA
>CAZPYG010000142.1:0-9507 GCA_964590465.1 uncultured bacterium
GGGCACGGGTAAACCCTTTGCCCATCCTACGAGACTGTTGCGCGAGGTGAGCTTGTTCCTCCAACCTCATCATTGGCTCTGCCTGAGCAGGAAAATGTTTTCGTTTCTAAGAATTGTAGGTTAGGTGGAATGCAATGGAACCCAACAGCATGAAGAGTTTCCCCATTACCTGCAGCGCTTCGTATGCTGCGAGTACCATAGCGATAGGACTTTTCCCTTAATTTACAGGGTCTAATCCAGCATGGCTCCAGATGAACGACTCCAGCTTTTTAACAACCTGAGTGCCATCTCGCGCCAGGAGTTCGAGAGGCTGCTATTCACCCTTAACCCTCCGGCGGGGCTAGTTCCTGGCCCGGAAGCGTCCCAAATGAATCGAGTCAAGGCGCTGCTGGATTGGGCCGAAGGTTCTGGCGGAAGAGGGTTGGATGAGGTTCAGGCTTGTTTCAATCAACTCCGCAACGGTACTCTGAGACATACCTTTGACTTTTCCGGCTATTTAAAATTTGTGCTCCAGGATGCCCGCTATAAACATGTGCGGGACCTCTACACCGAAACCGAAGTCCTGATTCCGCTGGAAGCAGAAACGGTAGAACGCCAGTCCCTTAACGAACAACGCCCCGATGGCGATTGGCAAATAGAGGGGCAAAGAAAGGTTAAGCGGTTTCCGGTTCTGAAGGGCTTGCGGAAGTACACCCTTGGCCATGAGCGGCAGCACGTTTTGCTGGCAGGGCGACCGGGTTCAGGCAAATCCACGACGTTGAAGCGAATGCTATTGGAACTAGCAGAAGAGGCATCTGTTCAACCAGAGATTATTCCGGTGTTTGTGCAGCTCAAGAGCGATCGCACCATCACCGACCTGATTTTGGCAGAATTTCGTCGCGCTAAGGTGCGCGTCACCCCAGAGCAACTGGACGAATGGCTCCTGCAAGATCAGCTGCTGTTGCTTCTAGACGGGGTCAACGAAATCCCTTCGGAAGAACGGCGGCGACAGCTTCAGGACTTTCGAGACGATAACCCTACCACACCCATGATCTTCACCACGCGAGATCTATCTGTAGGGGGTGATTTGAGTATTGAAAAGCGCATGGAAATGCGTCCCCTGAGCGAACCCCAAATGCGGGAGTTTGTGGGTAAGTACTTTACTAACCGGAGGATGCCTGACCAAGCCGATGCCTTACTGAGGCAGCTCAGAGACCGTTTGCGAGAAATTGCTGAAACTCCGCTACTGCTGAAAATGCTCTGCGATGTCTTTGATCCTGCAACCCAGCAGATTCCTCAGAGCAAGGGAGAACTGTTTCGCCAGTTTGATCAAGACTACGAACACATTAAAAAGGATACAGAGTATGTTCCTGTCTCTGAAAACTTCTGGGAGTTCAAAGCCGATATCCTTCAATTTTTAGCGTTTTCCATGATTCAGACGGATGACACAAAATCTGTCGAAGCCTATTACTCCGTAACTAATGATTGGGCAGAGAGACTTTTAGAAACATGGCTAAATGTCAGAGGAGTTTCTGACCCGGCAACGAAGGCAAAGCTGTGGCTAAAAGATTTGCGCCGATGTCACTTTCTGCAAGTCGCGAAAGACCCTGGAGACATTGAATTTCATCACCAGCTTTTTCAAGAATATTACGCAGCGGAATATTTGTTGCAGTTATTACCAAACCTGAGCGATGAGGAACTGAAGCGAGATTACCTCAACCTGTTGAAATGGACTGAACCCATTGCCTTGATGCTGGCGTTGGTGGATGAGGAAGAGCAGGCATTGCGGTTGGTAAAACTGGCGATGGATGATGTGGATTTGATGTTGGGGGCGAGGTTGGCGGGGAAAGTCAAGCAAAGGTTACAACCAAAACTCATTCAGGGTCTTAACAACCTCCCCGTGTCAGATGGCTTAAAAATCTATCTTTGGGGCCAAACTCAAACTTTTCTCGCAAGCACAAAAATTCTTTCTTTTTTAGGGAGTGAGGATTTCAATCTTCAGTATATTATGAAACAAGCTTTAGCAGGCATTAGCACTGATGAATTGGCTTGCACCTTAAAAAAATATCTAGGTAGTGAGAATATTTTGGTTTGTTTGGCGGCTATTGAAGCTCTTGGAATCACAGCTTCTAAAAAAGGAATAGATGCACTCATAAATTTACTGTCTTCCTCTGTCTCTGAAATTAGAAGGGCGACAGCATCCGCTCTTGGTCAGATTGGTTCTGAATTAGCCTTTGATAGCCTTGTATTAGTCTTGCAAGAAGACCCTTCTGCTTCTGTACGTAGTGAATCTGCAAAAGCACTGGGGAAAATTGGATCAAAAAAAGCAATTCCAATCTTAACGAACGCCTTGCAAGATAAAGGCATGTGGGTTGCAAATAATGCTGTTTATGCCTTAGGAGAACTTGGTGTTAAGGAGGCTATGCCTTTACTCACAAAGATGATCTTATTTAGTGATCCGAAAGATCCTTTTAGTCTTAGAGATGCTTGCATTAGAGCTTTAAAGCAAATAGGTATCGATCACACTATTCAGTTTAAACTATCTAAGGCTTTGGCTGACAGTTCATCATTTGTTCGAGAAAATGCTGCCTACGCTATTGGAGGACTTGAATGTAAAAGATTTTCTGGAAAGCTTTTAGAGTTATTGGGTGATGAAATAAACGATGATAATTTCTATTTTCAAATTGAAGCCGTATGTGCTCTTGGGAAAATCAAGTCGCTAGATTCAGAGCCAATACTTATTGAAAAACTGAAGAGCAACCATCCTCTTATACTCTCACAAGCCGTGGTCTCTCTTGGATTAATCAATTCCCAAAAAGCAATGCCGAGAGTTCAGGATCTTCTTCATCATGATGATCCTGTGGTTCGCGCAAATGCCGTATTTTCTCTTAGATCTCTAAAGGCAAAGGCGACTGGTCACAGTATTGTCAATTGCCTAACAGATAAGGATGCTGGCGTTCGTCGATCTGCGATATTGACCATACAATCTCTGAAGCTAGGTGAAAATGTCTCAGAATCTCAAATTCTAGAATTCTTGAGCGCTGAAAATGATGACATTAATCGTTCATATCTGTTAGCAGCTTTACCCGAGATCAATAGAAGTAAAGCTTTTAGCATTTTATTCAAACACACTAAAGATCCTAGCTCAATAGTACGAATCGGTGTTTTGAAGGGATTCAGAAAGTTGTCAGGCAGTAAGGTAAGAGAAGCCGTATGCTCAATGATAGAAGATTCAGATGAAGTTGTTTCTTTAGAAGCTGCGTACACACTGTCAGAGCTAGGTGATGCACAAGAACTTCCAAAGCTTATCGGTTTGCTTAAAAAAACTGGAAGGGCTGAGTTGGTTGATTCTATATTTGCTATCCAAAATCGCTACAAGTTCTACAACTACGAAATCTTTCACAGCATCATTCCCCCAGGAAAAACCATTTCCCTCTACTTCTCCTACGCCCTCGCCGATGAACCCCTGCAAACCCAACTCGCTAACCACCTCACCCTACTCGAACGCCAGGGCGTCATCACCAGTTGGAGCCAGCGCCAAATACTCCCCGGCGACGAACCCGCCCAGGTTATTAACCAGCAGCTCAACACTGCCGACATCATTCTGTTGCTCATCAGCGCCAACTCCCTCGCTGACGACACCTGCTACAACCTCGAAATTCAACGCGCCATCGAACGGCACCAGGTGGGTGAGGCTCGCGTTATTCCCATTCTGCTGCGCCCAGTAGATTGGGCCGGTGCGCCCTTCAGCCAGATTGAGGTGTTGCCTAGAAACCATCAGCCCGTCACCAGTTGGGACAATCCAGACGAAGCCTTTCGCGAAATCGCCGAGGGTATTCGAGCCGTGGCGATGGAGGTGAGGAGGGTGGAGGGTGAAGGGAGAATAGTAAAACAGAGTATCACAAGTAGAAGTTAACTAGTTGCGGAGCTTAGATCATGCAAATCACAATTGATTTACCAGACGAAATTCAAGTTTCCGAGAGCGACTTACGCACAGAAATTGCGATCGCCCTCTTTCAACAAAATATCCTGCTCATCGAGCAAGCGGCTCAAGTCATTGAAATGGATGTAGACGATTTCTATCAAACTCTCGTAGATCGAGGTATCCTTACACCCCCAGGCGACCCTGACGACGATCCACAGGAACTCATCTTTGCCCATTTGCGGATTTCCTTACAACAAGTCAAAGAAGGTAACTTGAAGCCCGTCTCTGAACTTTGGGACGGCATTGATGACTGACTCTCCATCCATTCAAATCTTAGTTACCCCCGATTTTCAAGGACAACTTCGCAAATTAGCCAAGCGCTATCGCAATATTCGGTCTGATCTACAACCGCTGTTCGATGACCTCGAAAGGGGTGAATGTCCTGGCGATCAAATTCCGGGTACGACCTATACCGTCTTCAAAGTTCGTGTCAAAAATAGCGACATTCAGAAAGGCAAAAGTTCAGGTTATCGGGTCATTTACCAATTGCGAGACAAAATCTGCATTCTGCTTGTCACGATTTATTCCAAATCCGATGAAACAACTCTCATAGCTAGTGAAATTCGCGAAATTATTGATCGCTTCAACGAACCCACTTAAATCCCTATTCCAGAAACCTGAGCAATACAACTTATGCAGTCTTTCAAGCCATCTAGCAGCACAGAAAGGCAATCATTCAAACAGCCAGAACTGCGATCGCTTTTCCACAGTCAATCAATTCCCCAATGCCACCGAAATCAAAATCTTTGAGCGAGTAGAGCATTACTACGAGAACCCTTCTACGGAAGAACCGCCCTGAAGATAAATGTACGTTCAAGCTCGGACATACTAACGGAGACAAAGCTCATGATTTCTCCCAAACTTATCGAAATCCTGAATAAACTTCCTCCCAATTTGCAGACCGAAATCCTCCACTACGCCGAATATCTAGCTGCCAAGTATTCTGAGCCGCCCCTGGCTGATATGTCATCCCAAAAATATCGTCAGGCTGGAACCATGAAGGGCATATTTACCATGGCCGAAGACTTTGATGCACCTCTAGAAGACCTCAAAGACTACATGTAGCGGCAGAATTCTTCTGGCCCAAGCTATCAACCATTCTCTCGCCCTTGTTAGTCAGGATACTCAAATGGATGCCTACTCGATTCAACGACTTTGGGAATAAACAAAATGAAACCGTTCTAGCCAAAGCTGCTATTACTTACTTCGATAAGTTGAGTGAGGATCCTAACTATGGCCCTTGAAAAACTGTTTGTTACACAACAATACCGGGCAGGCGAGGCTCGCGTCATTCCCATTCTGCTGCGTCCGGTAGACTGGGCTGGTGCGCCCTTCAGCCAGCTTGAGGTGCTGCCCACAAACCATCTACCTTCCCAATTCCTATGAAAGCGATTGAAGCCACAGCCACTATCAACGATGATGGTCAACTTTCCCTTGATCTTCCTCTCAATGTTGCCCATCATCGTCGGGTTCGAGTGATTGTCCTCATTCCAGAAGACGAAGAAAACGACAATGACCTTGACGAAGATATAGACGATGACCCCAAAGAATCTGTGATTGAGGGGATTCGAGAAGGTTGGCAACAAGCGATCAATGGCGAAGTTCGTCCTGTTTCAGAACTTTGGAGCAGTTTAGATGCCGAGTGAATTCCCAATCCAAGTTGGCTTCACCATCCGTTTTGAAAAAGACATTCGTCGTCTGGCCAAACGCTACCGCAGTGTTCAAACCGATGTTCAACACCTGATTCAGCGACTCGAAGCAGGCGAAATCCCAGGCGATCAAGTTCCTAACTTAGAACAAACTGTCTTCAAAGTGAGAGTCAGAAACAGTGATATTCAAAAAGGGAAAAGCGGTGGTTATCGAGTAATTTACTATCTCAAAACTGCCACACAGATCGTGTTGATCACAATGTATTCAAAATCTGACCGCTCCGATTTAGCCGTGGCTGAGATTGAGGGTATTCTACGCTCCGTTCAATCCTGAAGAAAACCTGAACAATTTGGCGTGCTAGATGCTTAAGAAAATTAGTATTTTTGCCTGCGACAGCAAAACTATCACTAGCGTTACAAACTGCAAAGTTGACCCATAAAACTTCAACAGATAAATTTTCTCAAACGGAATTCAACGGTTCCTTAGGGGGGCGTTAATCTGAGATCAAGCCCGTTTGGGCAGAGATAAAGAAGGGCTGGCCACGACACAAACGGCCAGTTCTTCACTAGCGCCATCCGTAATATGGCAAGGAGTCAGCTATGGCCCAAAAAGTAGTCTCAGGCTTGCGCAACGTGGCGCTGGTTGGGGCCTATTCCAGCGGCAAAACCACCCTGCTGGAGAGCCTGCTCTCGGTGACGGGAGCCATTTCCAGAAAGGGCCGGGTGGACGATGGCAATACCCTCGGCGATAGTTCACCGGAAGCCCGCGATCGCACCATGACCGTAGAACTCAATGCCGCCAGTACCGAGTACGGCGGCATTCGTTTTACCTTTGTAGACTGCCCCGGTTCCGTCGAGCTCCAGCAGGAAACCTGGAATGCCCTGGTGGGTGTCGATGCCGCCGTCGTCGTGTGCGAAGCCGATCCCAACAAAGTCCTCACCCTGTCTCCGCTACTGCAATTTTTAGACACCTGGGAAATTCCCCATTTAATCTTTATCAACAAGATGGACCGGCCCAATGGTACCTTCGCCGAAGTGCTGGAAGCCCTCAAAACTGTTTCCTCCCGGCCAGTGGTGCCGCAGCAATACCCCATCCGGCAAGATCGGGATCTGGTGGGCTTCATTGACCTGGTGAGCGAACAAGCGTTTCACTATCACCCCGGCGCAGCGGCTGATCCGGTGCCCCTGCCCGAATCCCTTCAACTGGAGGAGCAGGTGGCCCGAGAAGAAATGCTGGAAGCCCTGGCCGACTTTGACGACCACCTGCTGGAAGAGCTGCTGGAAGAAATTAAGCCGCCCCAGGCCGAAATTGTCAAAGACCTGAAAATGGAGCTGGGGGCCGACCTGATTGTGCCCGTCTTTATCGGCATTGCGTCCGCAGACTACGGCGTTCGTCCGTTACTGGATGCCCTGGTGGAAGAAGCCCCCGAACCGGATGCCACCCGCGACAATCGTGGCGTAGATGCCAAAGATACTCTGGCCCAGGTACTCAAAACCTACTACACCCCCCAGGGGGGCAAGCTTTCTCTGGTGCGGGTCTGGCAGGGGGAACTTAAAGATGGCGACAGCCTCAACGGCGAACGCATGGGCGGCCTGTACGAGCTGATGGGCCAGCAGCAAAACAGCCTGAATCAGGCCGAAGCGGGGCAAATTGTGGCCATTGCCCGCCTCGATAATGCTCAGACCGGGGACACTCTAACCACCGAGGACGACAGGCCTGCGCTGGAACTGACCAGAGCTCCCCAGATTGACCCCGTCTATGCCCTGGCCATTGCGCCGGCAAACCGCAGCGACGAAGTGAAGCTCAGCGGTGCCCTGACCAAACTGCTAGAAGAAGACCCTTCCCTGGCCTGGGAGCAGCACGGCGACACCCACGAAGTCATCCTCTGGGGCCAGGGGGACGTCCACCTGAAGCTGGCCATTGCCCGGCTGAACCGTAAGTACAACCTGCCCATGACCACCCACCTGCCCCTGGTGCAGTACAAGGAAACGGTGCGCCATGCCGCCGATGAAATCCACGGACGCTACAAGCACCAGAGCGGCGGCCACGGTCAGTTTGGCGATGTGTACCTCTCCATTAAACCCCTGGGCCGGGGGGAAGGGTTCACCTTTAGCGACACCATCGTCGGTGGTGTGGTGCCCAAACAGTACATTCCCAGCGTCGAGCACGGCGTGCGGGAGTACCTGGCCCACGGTCCCCTGGGCTTTCCGGTGGTGGATGTGGCGGTGACCCTGACCAATGGGTCTTACCACAACGTGGATAGCTCCGACCAGGCCTTTAAGTCTGCGGCCCGGCTGGCCATGCAGGAAGGGCTGTTGAAGTGCAGCCCCCTGCTGCTGGAACCGGTCGTACAGGTAGAAGTCTCGGTACCCACCAGCTTCACCTCCAACGTGCTGAAGCTGGTCTCGGGGCGACGGGGGCAGATCCTCGGCTACGAAGGCAAAGCCGACTGGCCCGGTTGGGATATGGTCACCGGCTATGTGCCCCAGGCGGAAATGCAGACCATGATTCTGGAGCTGCGATCGCTGACTATGGGGGTGGGCTTCTTTAAGTGGAGCTACGACCACCTGGATCCGGTGCCCGACAAGCTAACGGAGAAAATCCTCGCAGAAGTCGGGGCCAACGGCAACGGTAACAGCTAAACAGAGATTAACGCCAGTTCGGGATAAATCCTGATAGCCCTTTACGGAGCGGCTTCCCCTCCTCGGAGGGGTGCCCGGAGGGCGGGGTGGGTAAAATCTGAGACTGTAAGGATCGAAACGACCACGGATAAACTCGCTCACTGCCATGCTTAACCCACCCCTAACCCTCCCTGGAGGGGATCATTAGGGCGAAATCCTCACGGTTTTGCTTTATCCCGAATTCAGGTAAGACTAGAACCCCGACTGCTTTGAGCAGTCGGGGTTCTGGCTATATAGATTTTCTGGATGCCCCCGGTAGGCACTACTCAAACCACTCAGCACCACCAGGCAAGGTGGCAAGGACGGTGTTGATTTGAGTAGGCAACTCTTTCCGAGGAACGGTATAGGTCAGACTCAACAGCCGTTGGGCCTGGGCGTAAATATCTTCCCTATCAATCCGATCCGCCAACTGCCTGGGGGTGAGGGGGTAGGGGCGAAGCATCTGGCAGACAATTGACGTGACTCCTCAAACAGTTTTTATCCAGATGCTTCGCCCCTACAGTGAATTATTCCGAAGCCTGACCAGTGCGGCGTCCCAGTTCATAAACCCCACAACCAATGGCGGCAATCATGCCGGTGCTGATGGCCCAGCTGCCACCCAGACTAATTTCCAGCAAGACGTAGGACAACGATCCCCCCACCAGAAAAGGAACCACGCTCATCAGCGACGCAAGAAAGGCGTTCTGGTTTTCCCTGGCCCTGCGGGTGCGCTCAAATTCTTTCTCAGAGGTATAGAGAGCACGCTCGGCAAAGTTAAGCCAGCGGTTAAACTGTACCGTCACCCAGGCAGCCAGGGGAGAGAAGCCCAGGTAAAGGGCCAAAGCCCAGAGGGTAGCGCCTGCGATCGCCGCCGTATCAATCGGCACCGGAAACGGCAGCAGCTGGTTCAGCATGACAATCCCCTCTTTACAAAGCGACCTAAAAAAATCCCTCATCGTGAGGGATTTTTGACAATGCCTTAACCATACCGTAAGGCCAGCAAAAATTCAGGGGATAGCCCTAACCACGTCCTCCAGGACGATAATCAGGACGGGGAGGGCCGGGATCGAGGCGATAACGGTCATCTAGATCATCGCGAGTTTTAGAAGGCCGACGACGGCGCACCCGATCATCCCCAGGACGAGAGCTACCGCCGTAGTAAGGAGGACCGTCGGGACGATCATTTGGTGGCGGCAGAGGAGGACCACCACCGGGACGCATATCTCCACCGGG
>CAZPYG010000142.1:9607-13351 GCA_964590465.1 uncultured bacterium
CCACCGGGACGCATATCTCCACCGGGGCGAACATCGCTACCCGGACGCACATCATCGCCAGGGCGCATATCTCCACCCGGACGCCCGTTCGGCGGCGGCAGGGGAGGACCATCGCTGTAACGGTCTGGGTATCGATCTTGAGGAGGGTAGGAAGAACGAGGCTCATCCCGACCGCTCAACATAGGTCTGGGCCGAGCGTAGGGATCGTAAGGGTCTGGGCCTCTCATATCCAGTTCGGCTCGCAGGTTAGCCCTGGAATCCGCGCCATAGGCCGGACGACTGGGGCGACTGGGGCGATAACTACCGCCCCTCATGTAGGGATCGTTCTCAGGACCACGCCCCCGAGGCGGCACATTCTGAGGGTTTCTAGCGGAGATATTCTGAATGACAAGAGCAGTCAGCATCCCCACTACAAGCATTTGCTGGAAGGACAGGATCAAATCCATATTCAGATTGCCCAGCAAAATAACGCCTGCAATCAGGAACAGGATGGCGTAGACTCGGTCGGAATCGCGCCCATAGCCAGGCTTAAGCCTATCCAAGAAAAACAGGGCGACGGCACCGAGAACCATAAAGATACCGAGCAGTAGGGGAACGGGGGTGCCAAAATTCACAGTGGATTCCTCTCAAGGGTGCGACTCAGAAAAAGAGACGCAAGTTGCCAAAAATCAGCGCAGCACCAGTGGCTTAACTGGTTGGCCAAATCAATTCTAACGGACTTCGGTTGAATCTACTGGCCCAGGGCATATCCATCATCGCAGCATATCCCAGGTCCAGGTCGAAGTCTGGAGTTTTCTCTACGGCAAAGCTCCACGTCTGGACTTGGATCAGGTTTAGATCATCCAGGCCACCGATGAAAATGGGGGATACATGCAAATGTACCCCCCGCAGATGATCCATTAGTGATTGAACCAGTTAAATTACTGGCGCTGAATTTTATCCCGCTGGCTGATGAAAACCAGGAAAACCGTTGCAGGAATGACAACGATGGCAGCGCCAGCAAGAACGCTCAACAAGAAATTGGCTAAGGAAGGTGTCATATTCCCCTTGTCCTAAATTTTGTAGACGAATCATTAACTTAATTATTATCGATCATGGTCAACCTTAGCAGGGCTGAATTTCTGAGATTACCTTTGAGGTAGGGTAAAGCTTTGCGGTCTGTCGAACCCACAGGCATGAGAAGTTTGTTTACAAAGCTTTAGAATTAAAGCAGAGGATTAAGGGAGGTTTGAACATGGCAACTACTGAGATGGCCAGCCTGGGGGTGGGGCTGTTTTTGGGGTTAATGACCCTGCTCTTTATTTTTCGCATTGTCCTCACCTGGTACCCCCAGGTGGATCTGAACAAGCTGCCCTACTTCCTGGTCGCCTGGCCTACAGAGCCCTTCCTGATCCCTGTCCGTAAGGTCGTTCCCCCCATCGGCGGGGTCGATATTTCGCCCATCATCTGGGTTGGCATTGTCACCCTACTGCGGGAACTGCTGGTGGGTCAGCAGGGCGTTCTGAAGATGCTGGGGTAATTAACCGGGGGCCATCATCTGGTTCACGAAGTTGGTATACACATCACCACTCAGAAAGTGAGCGTTCTCCAGCACCTTCTGATGGAAGCCGATGGTGGTGGGTAAGCCGGTGATGGCACATTCCCGCAGGGCCCGCTTCATGCGCTTGATGGCGGTGGGTCGGTCGGGTCCCCAGACAATCAGCTTACCCACCAGGGAGTCGTAATAAGGGGGAATTTCGTAGTCGGTGTAGACGTGGGAATCCATTCGCACTCCCATGCCGCCAGGGGCCAGGTAGCCGCTGATGCGACCGGGATTGGGACGGAAGTTGTGATCCGGATCTTCCGCATTGATGCGGCACTCAATGGCGTGACCGCGAATTTCAATCTCATCCTGGGTGAAGGGCAGCTCTTCCCCCTGGGCGATGCGCAACTGGGCGGCGATCAGGTCGATGCCGGTGATCATTTCGGTAACGGGATGTTCCACCTGGATGCGGGTGTTCATTTCCATAAAGTAAAAGTTGCCTGAGGCATCCAGCAGGAACTCGACCGTCCCGGCCCCAACGTAGCTGATGGACTGGGCGGCGCGGACGGCGGCATCCCCCATTTTTTGCCGCAGCTCTGGTGTCAGGGCTGGGCTGGGGGCTTCTTCCAGCAGCTTCTGGTGCCGCCGCTGAATGGAGCAGTCCCGTTCCCCCAGGTGAACCACATTGCCAAAGCTATCTGCCAAAATTTGAAACTCAATGTGGCGGGGACGCTCAACGAACTTTTCCAGATAAACACCGGGGTTGCCGAAGGCGGCTTCCGCCTCCCCCTGAGCCGCCATGAAGGCTTTGCTCATATCGCTATCGCCCTGCACCAGGCGCATGCCGCGCCCGCCGCCGCCCGCCGTAGCTTTAATGATGACCGGGTAGCCGATTTTGTGGGCGATGTCGTAGGCTTCCGACTCATCCACCAGCAGGCCATCGCTGCCGGGCACGGTGGGAACTCCAACCCGCTGCATGGTGTCTTTAGCGGTAGATTTATCCCCCATTTTGCGGATGGAGTCGGGGGAAGGGCCGACAAACACAAGCTGATGGTCAGCGCAAATTTCCGCAAAGCGGGCATTTTCCGCCAGAAACCCATAGCCGGGATGAATCGCCCCGGCGTTGCGGGTCAGGGCGGCGGCGATGATGTTGGGAATGTTGAGATAGCTCTTTTGGCTGGGTGCTTCGCCAATACAGACTGCCTCATCCGCCAATTGAACATGTAGGGCATGGCGGTCTACCGTGGAGTGTACTGCAACGGTGGCAATGCCCATCTCCTCACAGGTGCGGATGATGCGCAGGGCAATTTCTCCCCGATTGGCAATCAAGATTTTTGAAAAGCGCATTAGGTACGGCGAAGTTAACTAGATCTGAATCATACGACGGTTGCTAATCGTATCACGGGG
This sequence comes from uncultured bacterium, assembly GCA_964590465.1. Taxonomy (GTDB): domain Bacteria; phylum Cyanobacteriota; class Cyanobacteriia; order Phormidesmidales; family Phormidesmidaceae; genus CAZPYG01. Next base: position 12,537 of record CAZPYG010000142.1, read on the forward strand.
AAATGTCGATATTTTTGCTACCAGACCCCTAACAAAAATGCACTTATGGTTTATTGTATTTATCTGAGCCTGATATAACGCTGCTGGCCTTAGACCTCACTGGGCCATTTTGCGGCAGCGGTGTCAGCACAACCCACGCGGATGTGGTGGAATTGGTAGACACGCACGCTTGAGGGGCGTGTGGCTTTGCTGTGCGAGTTCGAGTCTCGCCATCCGCATGTTTTCTGAAACTATCTAGTGGGCCACAGGTATTGGTTGAAAGCCAGGTGGACCGCTGGGGGGATTTCGGTCCTCCCAGACCCCTACGACCAGGGCGTGCCGCCGCCCTGGACCGCGCGGAAGGGTACGTCCGTCGGTCATAGCATTATCGCGCTTCGCATTGCCGGGGAAGAATCGGTGGGTCTGTGGGATCAACGTCCACATGGACTGGGGCTGAGAGAGTTATTTGAGACAGCATTGCCACCCAGCCTGATGCCTGAAATGCTTTTACTCTGCGCTGTCTTTTTTCTGGCGCTTGGCTCGGCTAATGGCGGTAAAGCGCTCGCCTAACTGGTCTGCGGTGGTTTTTAGGCCAGGTTGGTGCTTGGCAGCCGTTTTGACGTAGTCATAAACGGCGAGGCTGCTCTGCATGGCTTCGCTGCCGACAGCTATGAGGGTGTCGTCGACTTCTTCAGTGAACTGCTGCAGCTCCAGCAGGATTTCGTTGAGGTTTTTAGACAGCTCAAAGTCTCGCTGATATTCGGGCAGGTCAAAGGTAGAACCGACATTCCGCAGGTTGACAGGGAATAAAAGATGTGGAGTTGGTCTAGGCTAGA
>CAZPYG010000143.1:0-13300 GCA_964590465.1 uncultured bacterium
ATTAGACCAATTTCAACTGTTCAGAATAGCGCACAACCCGTTTATAAACTGCTCTCGTTAATCCGCTCCAGAAGCAGAGCGTTCCATGGAAAGCCGCCTAAATTCCGTGGCTCTTGCCAATCACCCAGTGGCGGCGGAAGAACCGGGCCAGGCTCGACTCCTCCAGGGTGAGGCAAATGGGGCGACCGTGGGGGCAGGTCCGGGGGTTGCGGGTATGCTGCCAGTCGTTCAGCAGGGTTTGCATGGTGGCTAAGTCCAGGGGGGTGCCGTTGCGGAGGGCGGTGCGGCAGGCAATGGCTACCTGAGCCGTGTCGAGGTCGCCCCCAAGGCTGAGTTCCAGCAGGGCATCGGGCAGGTCTTCCCGGCGGGCCAGGGGGGCCGGCGCCTGACGAATGGCCCAGAGGCTGTTGCCGAAGGGATCCACCGTCATCCCCAGCCGCTGCAGTTGCTCAATTTGTTGTTTAGAAAGCTGGTCTAGGATGACCGGGGTTTCCAGATCGACCAGTTCCCAGCGGCACTGCAGTCGTTCGTACAGCACTCTCTCATGGGCAATGTGCTGCTCAATCAGGCATAGACCGTCGGGCTGTTCTGCCAGGATGTAGCGGTTGTGAACCTGGGCAATGGCCTTTAATCTGGCCTGCTGGGGCAGGGGATCGGAAAGATCGACCCGGGGACAATAGTCACCACCGGCTTCAGCGGCTTTCAAGATTTGAGTGACCCGCTGATGGTGGCTGTGGTCGGAGAGGGTAGCGGAATTTTGACGCAGCAGGGCAGTAATACTGGCCTGGATGCGATCGCTCCACTGCTCCAAGTCCTGCAGGTAAATGGCACATTTGTCAGGGCTACGGTTCCAGTCCACCAGGTGGGGAGGCACCGTCAGGTGGACAAAGCAGAGGGGATAACGATGGCGCGGTAAGGTATGTCGAAACGCCTGCAGAATGCCCTGCTCCAGCTCGGGAAGGGTTACCAGCCGACCATTCACAGCCACTTTAACCCAGTCCAGCCGGGGCCGGTGGCAGCGATCCGGTAGGCCGATCAGAGTGTAGATGGCAGCATTGGCTCCGGACGAGTCTGGTTCAGAGGCAAGGCGCTGCTCGTCATCCCAGGATGGGGAAGGGCTGATCAGCGAGTCTTCGCCCCGGGGAAACAGCTGATACCCCTGCCGCAAATCGGCGGCCGCAACGCCCTTCACCAGTTGGGGCACCAGCTCTCGGGCGGTCTTCCCGGGGGGCAGGTTGAACCAGGGTTTGTCGTTGAGTTCCACCGTCCAGGTCAGGGGGGGATGGCAGAGGGCCATGGCATGGATAACCTGCTGCACCCGTTTCAGTTGCCGGGCTACCAAGGGCAACTGCTGACGCCGGGCAGGCCAGCGGGAAAATAAGTCAGTCACCGTGACAATGGTGCCGGGGGCCAGGGCCACGGGCAACACCCTGTCTCCTTCCCCCTGGGGGGAATAGGTCACACGCCAGCCCTCTGCGCTGCTCTGATGACGGCTGCAAATTTCCAACTGCCCCATCTGGGCCAGGCTGTGTAGAGCTTCCCCGCGAAACCCCAAACTGTGAATGCGGCCCAAATCTCCCTGGTGACGAATTTTACTGGTGCTGTGGGGAATGGCGGCCCGAAACAGATCCGCCTGCACCATACCGCTGCCGTTGTCGGCCACCCGGACCCGCCATTGATTCGGCCAGAGGCCGATGCCAATGTGGGAGGCCCCGGCATCCAGGGCATTTTCCACCAGTTCCCGCACCACAGCCGCCAGAGAATCAATCACCTCCCCGGCGGCAATGTGGTGAACCACTGCCGTGGGTAAAGGCTGAATCGGGCGATTCGACAACGAATTTCCTAAAGAATTCGCTGGGGCAGTCTCCTCTGGGGAGTGAGCGATGACTGTTTCCTCCGGTAGATGCAGGGCTCTGTTCAACCTTTTAACATTTGCGGTAAACCCTCAGCAGGTGAATGGGGGAATTGAGCTGAAACAACGGCGAAAATTTTTCGACATTTAGAAAACTTTCTGTATCAATTTATATAATTCAATCTATCAAGCATGGGCGATGTGCTTTTGTGTCCAGCTTTCTAAACAAAAGTTTGCATAGTTCTTTAAGATTTGTTACCTTTCAGTTAGTTGTTGTCTTTACAGGATCCTCCTCGCCATGGGCCGTTTATTTGGTTTGTTTCCTAAGCCTTCCCCCATGAAGGCCGAGTCTCGCGTCTATGACCTGAAAGAGCGCTTAGACTGGGGTGAACCCGCTCTATCCATTGTGGATGTGCGAGATCGCGCTGAGTTTAACGCCAGCCACATTACGGGGGCGATTTCCATCCCCGCGACAACCCTCGTCAGCAATGCCGGTCAGCACTTCGAGTTGGATCGCGATATTTACCTCTACGGCAGCACTGACGAAGAAGCCAGTGCTGCCGTAGAGCAGCTCAAAACCGCTGGCTTCCCCAATGTCTCTGTTCTGCGGGGCGGTGTAGCCGCCTGGAAGGCCGCCGGCTTCCCCGTTGAGTCAATCACCGTTGTGGCCGCCTAGGACCCGGTGCAGATTCCCCTCCAGATTCAATGGGAATCTGGATAGGCTCGGAAATGACCTGTGCGAAGGTGTGGCTCTGCTGTACCTTCGCTTTTTGTTTTATGATTTTGGCCAGTCCCCTGAGGAATAACGGCATAACTGGGCAAATAACTGCTGCACCAAGTGCAAATCTTTAACGCCAGGTTCCTGTTCTACCCCGCTCGAGAGGTCAATGCCCTGGGGCGAAACCAGAGCCAGGGCGGTCAGCACATTTTGGGGAGTGAGCCCCCCGGCCAACATCCAGGGGCAAATTGGGTCAAAGGTCTGTAGGGTATCCCAATCCAGGGTTTTACCGGTGCCTCCATAGCGGTGGGTGTGGTAGGCATCGAGCAGCAGGTAGTCTACATGGGGGGCATAGCTCCGGGCCAGGTTCAAGTCCTGAAGGCTACGCACCCGCACCGCTTTAATGATTTCCACCGTGGGCAAAACTTGCCGCAACCGCTGAATATCCTCCAGGGTTTCCTTGCCGTGCAGTTGCAGGGTTTTGAGGCAACTGCGACCCACTACCTCAGCCATGTAATCTACCGACCCATTGACGAAAACCCCCACGGTACCAATGTCGATGCCATCGGCCCTGAGCCCCTGAACCATAGCCGACAGAAACCCAACCTCCACATACCGGGGGGATTGCGGCACACAGATAAATCCCAGGTCTGTTGCCCCCAGCTGAGCGATGGTCTTGGCCTGGTCGAGGCTGGTAATGCCACAAATCTTTACCCGCATGTTAACTCTGTTGAATTTTCCGTAAGTTAGATTCTACGGCTTCTTATAATCCGAGGGTGATTCAACCTGGTTCACCAAGCCTGGCAGAAATTGGTTCTGGGCGGTTTGAAAGCCCCAGCCTGCGCCGGGTTTGGCTGTCCTCCCATAGCCTTTACCGGAGAGTCTTACCTTGCTGTTTTCTATGCTGCTTCTCGCCCAAACTGTACCCCCTACTCCCGAATGGTCGTACAAGGTGGCGCTGATTATGATTACCTGCAACTTGTTTGTACTGGCCATTGGTAAATATGCCATTCGCAAGCCGGGGGCCGGCCCGGCACTACCGGTAAACCTGCCCATGCTGTTTGAGGGCTTCGGATTACCTGAGCTGTTAGCGATTGGCAGTTTTGGTCATATTCTCGGGGCCGGAATGATTTTAGGATTGGGAAATGCCGGTCTTTTGTAGAAAAGATCATTAAAAATAAATTTTGCTTTGCCCCAGGAATAAACCAAGATTAGTGAATAAAGTCTATTCAGGGCAGGGGCAAAATTGAGGCGAGAGGCACAGGGCTAAGAGCTTTGTGCCTCTCGCCCTTAGGGTGACATCCTCACCCACCGACTAGAAAATTCCCCCTATGGGCTAAAAAACAGTTCAGTAGAATGAAAGATGTCAGCAATTCCCCTGCTGGTATTTAAGGACGTTTTCAAAGGGCTTGGTTATGCAATCCGGCTGGCGCATTGGCTCAATTCTCGGAATTCCACTGTTTATTGATAGCTCCTGGTTCATTATTCTGCTGCTGATTACGGTTTCCTATGGGCTGGACCCCCTATGGCAGCAGTCATGGGGAGGGTTGGCATGGGTCATGGGGTTGGCCCTGGCGTTACTATTATTCGGCTCGGTGCTGCTGCACGAACTGGGTCACAGTATGGCGGCGAAGTTTCAGGGAATCGCCGTCAATTCCATCACCCTGTTCCTGTTCGGGGGCATTGCCTCCATCGATAAAGAATCTAAAACCCCGGGGGATGCCTTCAAGGTCGCTATCGCCGGTCCCCTGGTGAGTTTTACCCTATTCCTGGTGCTCACCGGATTGTCCCGGGTTTCGGGGCTACCCACCCCGGCCCAGGTGATTATCGGCAGCGTTGCTCAGATTAATCTGGTGCTAACCCTGTTTAACCTGATTCCAGGCTTACCGCTGGACGGGGGCCAGGTGCTCAAGGCCGCCGTCTGGAAACTGACCCAAAGCCGCATTAAGGGCATCCGTTGGGCGGCCCGGTCGGGGCAAATCCTGGGCTGGGTTGCCATTACCTTCGGCCTGATTATGGCCTTTGCTTACCAAATTTTCTCTGGCTTCTGGATTGCCTTAATTGGCTGGTTCGCCCTGCGCAACGCCGCCGCCTACAGCCAGATGAGTAACCTGCAGGAGGCCATGCTCGCCCTTAAGGCCAGCGATGCCATGGCCCGAGACTTTCGGGTGGTTGATGCGGACATGACCCTGCGCCAGTTTGCCGACACCTACCTGCTGGAAGAAAACCGAGCCCCTGCCTACTTTGCCGCCTCTGAAGGACGCTACCGGGGCCTGGTCAGCATTGACGATGTCCGCACTATCGAGCGCAGCCAGTGGGAAACCCTCACCCTGAACCACATCGCTAAGCCCCTGCTGACCATTCCCTCGGTGCGGGAACAGGCCCCCCTGACAGAAGCCATTCATCGCCTGGAAGACCTGCAACTACCCCGCCTTACCGTCCTCAGCCCCGCCGATGCCGTCGCCGGGGTGATTGACCGGGGAGAAATTGTGCGGGCGATCGCAGATCGCCTCGGTTTGCGCATTTCTCCAGCCATCATTGAGCGCATCAAAGAAGAAGGGCAGTATCCGCCGGGGTTACAGTTGCCTTCCATTGCCCGGGCGGCTGGGGAAGAAGTTAAGGCCTGATGATTTTTCCCGTTTTGGGGCAAGGTTTATCGTGCCCCAAAACGGCTATTGTCCAAACTCTTCGGCCAGGGGCTCGTCCGAGTCATCGGCAATGGTCGCTACGATGGTCATCAACCGAGAAATTTCTGCCGGGGAAATATCTTGCAAAATGCGGCTAGAAATGACCAGAACCTGATTGCCGGAAATCCCAAACCGGGCTTCCAGGGTTTCGCTACAGTTCATTTCCAACAGACGGCGCATGAGGGCCGGTTCATCCCTGGCAGGCAATGACAGCACCGGGGACCAAACCGTTAACGTATCGGACTCTGTTTCTCCGGTGAGTTGAACATAGACATTGACGCTGCCATATTTAAACGTCCATAAATGCCCGTCCTCGTTGCGGCTGACCATCGCCCCTTCCCCCTGGTCAAGGCTAGCAATCACCGCCTCAATGGTTTCGATACAGGGGACGGCATCCAGGTCTTTTGTCTTAATGTCAGCTAGATAAGCCTGATCTAATTCCATGGTGTTGTCTGCCATTGCCAATCTCCTTTTACCCTTCAACTCTATCCCCAAGTGAAACCAGTCGCCAGGGAGTGCAGATTTTATTGTCAGGTTGCTACCCCCGCTGCCCCCGCCAGACCAGACCATAGCCCACAACACAGTGAGGGAAATCCCCCCAGGGCATGATTCACCCCGGTGCCGCCAGGGCCAGGGTAAAACTTAGTTAACCCCCAAAACCGTCATGAACATCAGACGGAGCAGAAGTCTGAAACGGTAAATAAACTTTAAGGCCATGGCACCGATAGTAAAAGATAATAAATAGTTATAAACCGCAAAGGGTTTATCAGTCATTGGGTAAATAACATCGATAATAAAAACGAGACCTTACTGACTTAAAGGTCTAACCGGGATCAAGGTACACCCTTGAAAGTGCAAGTTTTCGGTTTACCTGGAGTTGCCGGGACCAACAATCAGGATGTAACGCGAGGGTAAGTCAAAACCTTATCTGGAGGGAGCGCATCAGGCCATTTCTAAAGGTTCTGATTCTAAAGGTTCTGAAGGGGCTGCGGGAAATGGCACGAGCAAAAGCTTAGTTCCTGAAAATCAAGTTTATCGCTATGGGCGTATCCTTAAGGACACTGCTACTGGTTCCATTTGTCCTGCAGGTGTTAGGCATGACATCGCTGGTAGGTTATTTATCCTATCGGGCAGGGCAACAGGCAGTAGAAGAAATGGCAGAACAACTGATTGTAGAAACGGGAGAAAGAGTTAACCAAAAGCTTGATATTTTTTTTGAAGATGCTGACCATATCATCGTAGGCAACCAGCTGGCGGTAGAGCTGGAAACTCTGGATTGGCAGAACCCAACCCTGGTCGAACAATACTTCGTTAAACAAATGCGAGTTCACCCTTCTATTGGGGCTTTAGGGATGGCCACCGGGGGGCAAGATCTGTTGGTGGTGATGAAAACAACCCCCGATCGACTGGCAATTGTCAGGGGCAATGCCGCCACTGGAGAATTCAATAGCAATATTGCTGACCCCCAGGGGAATGTGCTTTATCGGCAAAACATTCCGGAAAACGCTGTTTCCCTGACCAGGGTCGGGCAACTCTGGGGGGAAGTCCTCAATGCCCCCCGCTCGGGGGTGTGGAGGCCCATTGTGTCGTCCCTCACGGGGCCCGAGCAGACTGCCATCATCATGGCCAGGGTTGAACCCTTTCGGGATGCCGGTGGGCAAGAACAGGGGGTGTTCGGGGTAGGGTTTTTCCTCGATCAGGTGGGAGATATCCTGAAGTCTCTGGATATGGGGGCTGAGGGCCAGGTCTTTGTCATGGATAACGAGGGATGGCTGATCGCCACCTCCGAGGCCGAAGCGCCCCTGGGCCAGAATCTGGATGCCGAGCTGCAGCCGGGGCAGATCCTCGTCCCGGATCAGGGGCGTCTCCAGGCCAGGGATAGCCAGAGCCCGGTCACCCCCACGGCGGCCCAGTGGGCTGAGGGCTTAGGTCCATCGAGTAGCTCCGGTAATCCAGAACTGGCTTACTTTCGGGTCAAGGGTGAACGGTACTTTGGCTATCGTCTTCCCCTGACATTGCCGAATCAACCCGACTGGACCGTCGTCATGGCCATTCCCACGGCGGAATTTCAGGCGGCGATTGCGGCCAGTAACCAACGAACGCTGCTGCTGTGCAGCTTAGGGTTAATCAGCTCCGTTTTTGTCGGTTCGTGGATTCTGCGGGTCATCGCCCATCCCCTGGAGCAGCTCAACCAGACGATCCAAACCTATGCCGCTGAGGGGGGCCTGCCGCAACGGTCGGTCTCCGGGGTGCGGGATCTTGACGCCCTGGGCCAGACCCTGGAGCAAATGGTCGTTAGATTAGAAGCCCAAAAGCGCCACGTGGCTGAACTCCATGCCAACTATGCCCAGCGTCTCCAGGCCCAGGTCGAGGACAAAACCCGGAAACTTCAGGCCACTTCCGCCACCCTGCGCCAGGCCCTGGCCCTATCCAGCGCCGTGGTTTGGGAGCATGACTTACCCAGCCAGGAAGTATTCTTTTCGAGCACCACAGGCGATTCCGAAACCCAGGCCATGGGTTATGAAGAGGCCATGGCGCTGGTCCACCCCGACGATCAGTCCCGGGTGCGGCAGGCTAATGTTGAGGCGATTGCCACCCGGGGCAGCTATGACCTTGAGCACCGGGTGGTGGCCCCGGATCATCCCTCTGGCTGGCGGTGGTTACAGGTAAACGCCAGGGTGATCACGGACGCTGCCCATCGACCCATCAAAATTTTGGGCATGTCGGTGGATATCAGTGATCGCAAACGGGCCGAGCTGGCCCTGCGGGAATCAGAAGCCCACTTTGCCACCATTTTTCGCGATAACCCCGCCCCCGCCTGGATAGCCCAGCTAAAGGATGGTCTGGTGCTGGACGTTAACCGCAGCTTTTGTGTGTTTTTGGGGGGCGAAGCCCAGGATGTGATGGGGCATACCTGCACAGACCTGGGCCTGTGGGATCACCCCGAGGATTGTGAACGCCTGCGGCAAATTCTCACCCAGCATGGGATGCATCGCAACTACCAGACCACCTGGCGTACCAGGGGCGGCGAAAGTCGCACAGTGCTGCTGTCCACCAAAGTGGTTACCTTTCAGGGAGAAGCCTGCGTCATTGGCGTCGTCAACGACATTACCGACCGCCAGGAAACTGAAACCATGCTGCGGCAGCTGTCTCAACAATTACTCACCTGGCGCGATCGCTATGAGGTCGCGATCTGGGCCGGCCGCCAAATCATTTACGAATACGATGCCCTGACCGACTGCTACACCTGGGGGCGTAATACCCAAGATGTTCTCGGCTACGACCTGGAGGAAATGCCCCAAACCCTGGAGGAGTACGTTGGCTTCATTCACCCCACCGAACAGCAGATATTTCTGGACCTGATGACTGGCGGGGTCGATGTTTCTGAGCCCTTTCAGCTGGAGTTTCGGATGCTGCACCAGGAAAGCGGCTACATCTGGCTGGAAGATCAGGGAGTGCCCCATCTCGATGACCAGGGGCGGCTGGTCAAGGTCGTCGGGGCGCTGAAGGATATCAGCGATCGCAAACGGTCTGAAGCCGAACGGGCCCATATAATCGCCCTGCTGAAGCAGTCAGAAGCCAACTACCTGGGCATTCTGCAGCATCAAACCGAACTTGTCACCCGGTTCACCGCCGACGGTATCCTGCTGTTTGTGAACCAAGCCTTCTGCACCTACTACGGCGTTACCTGGGAGGAGGTGGTCGGCCAAAAATATTACGCCAACATTTACCCTGAAGACCAGCCGGCCATTGAGCAATGCCTGGCGGCCCTGTCCTTCGACCATCCTGTGGGCACCGTACAACATCGGGCCATTGTCAAAGGGGAAATTCGCTGGATGGAATGGACCAACAAAGCCATCTACGATGCCGAGGGAAATTTCGTGGAACTTCAGTCCGTGGGGCGCGATATCCACGATCGCCGCCAGACTGAGCTGGCCCTGAAGGAAAGTCAGGCCAAATTCCAGCGGCTGGTGGACGACATTGGCGACAAGTTTGTGGTGTTCAGCCGCACCGGAGAGACCGGCATCGTCACCTACGTCAGCGACGGCGTTGAAACCGTCTTTGGTCTCCGGAAGGTCGAAATTGTTGGCCAGCCCTGGCATACCGTCATTGCCTGGGATGCCGATATTGTCACCCCAAGGGTAATGCTTGAGGATCCTGAGCCTGACCAACCCCTTGACTTTTACCAGTTTGAAAGGGGCTTCACCCACCCCAACGGTGAGCACCGCATCGTCACCATCTCCCAGCATCAGGTCAAAGACCCGTTAGGACAACTGGTGGCCATTGAAGGCATTGTTGAAGACATTACCGACCGCAAACATTCCGAACAGGAACTCAAAGCCCTGAACATCCGTCTTCAAACCCTTAATTTCCGCCTCGAAGAACTGGCCACCCAAGACAGCCTGACCCGGTTGGCCAACCGCCGCAAAATGGAACAGGTCCTGCTCCAGGAGTGGCACCGCTGCCAGCGGGAAGACAAACCTCTGGCTTTGATCCTGCTGGACATCGACTTTTTCAAACCCTATAACGACCACTACGGCCATCCCCAGGGAGACTGGTGCCTGCAGCAGGTGGCCCAAATCCTGCAGGACTGCATCAAGCGGCCCGGGGACCTGGCGGCCCGCTATGGCGGCGAAGAATTCCTGCTGATCTTACCAAACACCGACACTGAGGGAGCCCTGGCCGTTGCTCGGCACATTCAGTCGAGTCTGGCTTCCCTGGCCATTCCCCATGCTGATTCTGCGGTCAGGGATCACGTCACCGTCAGCCTGGGGATTGCGGTGGCCATTACCATTAATCCTGATCTAAGCTGCAGTGAGGCCGTGGCCCTGGCCGACAAAGCCCTGTATCAGGCCAAACAAATCCGCAATACTTACCACATCGAGGTGATGGGTTAATTTCATGCTTGACCTGCACAGCCACACCACATTTTCCGACGGCACCCTGACCCCCGGTGATCTAGTCGATGTTGCCATTAAAGCCGGGGTTAAGGCCCTGGCCATCACCGACCACGACACCCTGGCCGGGTGGGATCAGGCCATTAACGCCGCCGGGGCCGCCATGGAAATTGTCCCCGGGGTCGAACTGAGCACCGTGGAAAACGGCAAATCCCTGCATATTCTTGGCTTTTATCCCCAGCGAGAAGCCCTGGAACCCGCCCTGGAGGAACGGCTGGAAGGCCGCCGCCGCCGGGCCACAAAAATGATTCAGAAGCTGACGGAACTGGGCTACCCGGTGGAACTGCCCCCGATGCCGGGCAATATGGCCCCAGGACGGCCCCACATTGCCGCCGCCCTGGTGCGAGCCGGGCATGTGACCTCCAGCCGGGAAGCCTTTAATCGCTGGCTGGGGGATAACGGCCCGGCCTACGTGCAGTACGAAAAGTTTTCCGCCGCCGAGGGTATTCAACTCCTACGCCAGGCCGGGGCGGTGCCGGTGTGGGCTCACCCCTATCTATTTCGCGGGGGCACGGTAGAAACGGTGCTGCCCCGCCTGGTCGAAGCCGGACTGATGGGGTTGGAAGTTTACCACCCCAACCACAGCCCCAGCGAAGTACGCAAGCTGGAAACCTACTGCCAACAATACGGTTTGCTGATCACCGGCGGCAGCGACTACCACGGCCCGGTCCAGGATGGCAAAAAAGACAACCACGCGGAAATGAATCAACTGCGGGTACCCCTGGCCCTGCTGTCGCCCCTGAAGCAGGCGGCCCAATCCCTGAAAACCCCTGAGATGGTTTAATCTGACAGACAGATTCTGTTCCGCTTGCGACCCTGGCCCCCATGACCCCCGCCCTGTTTGACTCCACCTGGGATGTTTTTGGCGGCATCCTATCCCTGAATCCAGAAGCCTTTCGAGCTATTCGGCAATTTTCCTCGGGGGATGTCGATACCCTGGCAGTCTCCGTCGTGTTTGCGGCGGGGCTGTCCCAGGCTGTGGCTCAGAGCATCATATTATTTGCCAATCGGGTTAAGCCCCTACGGTTTTTCATCAGCCTGCTGCTGGCGGCCCTGCTGTTCGTGGTGGGCTACCTGTTCTGGAGCCTGAGTATTTGGATTACCGGTCTGCTGGTGCTGCGCAACCCCGTCCCCTGGCAGACGGTGGCCGATGTGCTGGCCTTTAGCTACCTGCCCCTGACCTTCAGCTTTTTTGGGGCCCTGCCCTACCTGGGAGTACCCATTTTGCGGATGCTCTCGATCTGGAACCTGCTGGCGGTGGTGGTGGGTTTTTCGGTGCTGGCCCAGCTGACCCCTGGGGAGTCGATCTGGCATGTGGGCCTGGGCTGGCTGGTGCTGCTGCTGCTGCAGCAAACCGTGGGGCAGCCGGTGATGAACCTGGGGCGCTGGCTCACCAATAAGGTGGCCGGGGTCAAGCTGGTGGTGAACCGCCGTCAGCTGCAACGGTTAATTAACCAGGGCAACCCATCGGAACTGCCGCCCGGTTTCACGACCGCAGCCAGTGAGCCCATTTCCCCTGGGGCCCGGGATAGCTCCCCCACGGCCTGGCGGCAGCGGGAACCCCTGGCTGATGCCGCCCCTGGGGAGGCCGATCTGGAACCCGCCGGGGAACCCCCCCCGGACCTGTCCCCATTTTTTCCAGAGCCGGTGAAGGCTAAATCGGCCACCTGGTGGAAGTCGACCCTGCTTTACCTGGGGCTGGCTCTGCTGGCCCTGATTACCGCCATCGCCCTCGACCCCCTGCGGGACTTGCTGATGGGCTGGTACCACGCTTCCAGTACCTGGGTCCAGCTGGCCCTCGACCTCACCTGGATTGGGGCCGTGGCGGCGGTGTTTGCGGGCCTGCTGGCTCCGGTAGAAGCCCTGGGCTGGTGGGCCGGATGGTACGGCGACGGGATTCAAACTATCGAAGTCTATGAAGATGGGGATGGGGACACCGCGGCCCAATCCGGGGCTGCCTATTCCCGCTATGTCGTTTACCTGGACGGCATTGGCCAGTCCACCAACCAGTACCAGCCCTCTGTTTCCAGATTCCTGAGGGAGTTAGGGCAGCGCCTACCGGCAGACATTTGCCTGGTGGAAGGGCTGATGTCTTACTCGGTGCTGAACCGATCCCTGACGGAAGACCGCCCCCTGGCCTTCTTCTGGCGCTGGGCCGACAATTTTCAAACCAAGTTTTACGGCGTCTGGGTCGGCATTTTGATTAACCTGCGCAACGTCATGATCGTGGCGGTTTCCGCTGACCTGCGCTACGGCCCCATCTACAACCAGGGCATTGCCCAGCAAATTTATGAAAGCCTGCTGCGGCTCGGCTATCCCCCCGATGGCGGCATTCCCCTCACCCTGATCGGCTACAGCGGCGGCGGCCAGATTTCCATGGGTACTCTGCCCTTCCTACGGCGGGCGCTGCAAACCCCGATCGAAGTGATTTCCCTGGGGGGGGTAATCAGCGGTAACGTCAACGCCCTGGATGTGGAGCAGCTTTACCACCTGGTGGGTCGCCGTGATCCGGTCGAACGGGCAGGTCCGGTGATGTTTCCCCGGCGCTGGGCCATCATTCCGCTTTCCTACTGGAACCGGGCCAAGCAAAAGGGCAAAATCAGCTTTATTTCTTTGGGGCCGGTGGGTCATCAGGTACCCGGCGGCATTTTTGATCCCCGGGCCAAGCTGCCAGACGGTCGCACCCACCTGGAGCAAACCCTGGACCTGGTGATGGAAATTCTGGCAGGGGACCTGCGCCAGCTCATGGATGAGCAGAAAACCCAGGTGCTCAGACCCGGTCGCTACTACCGCTACCAGGAAGCTGCGTTTAACCGTCCTGACCACTACCCGGCCCATCAGCGGGTGGACGAAACCCTCTACCGCCCCGTGGCCGATTGGGTGGGACGGCTGATTCTGCCCGAAAAGCAGGAACGGGCCAAACTTAACGGCGTTTGGCTCGAACTGCTGTGCACTCCCCCCGAATATCGCCAGTGGATCGGCCATCGGGTGCCCCTGGGCTGGCAGGACAACCCCGAAGTTCACCACCGGCGGAAAATGGTGACCCGCGACATCCACTTCAGTGCCGAAGCCGACTATTCCTACC